>JAUPUU010000238.1 GCA_030917395.1 Cyanobacteriota bacterium erpe_2018_sw_21hr_WHONDRS-SW48-000092_B_bin.40 | reverse complement strand
CAATTGAATAAAGACTGAAAGACAAAATAGAGATTAGAGCCGCGCGCAGTTTATTCATAGGTTGAAACCGAATGGGAGTCATTATTTTAGCCTATTGGTTGCTTTTGGCCGCTGGCTATGTATTCAAGCTAGGTTGGCTTCTTCGTGGTTTTACCATTGCTTGACAAGCGCCTTTGTCATACTCTCGGGCTATGACATGCCGAAATGTGTCTCTTAAAGATGTAATTTGAAATGGGCGTAGGAAGAAGAATTCATGCAGTTAAAGCCAGCGCAGCAAACAAGGCAAGCTCCGGATACTCCTCAAAAGGCAGGTGAAGATCATTCACGCGAGGCCGTCCCCCTGACCGAACGCCGCAGTGCTGCCACCATGGGGCTACTGTGGATCACTATGGTGACTGCCTTCCCCTCTGTCTTGATAGGTTTTCAGTGGTACAAAGAGGGTCTGACCCTCTCTCAAGTTATTATCTGTACGGCCCTTAGCTGTCTGGTTCTATTGGCATACTCAGTTCCATCGGCCTATTTGGGTGCACTCAGTGGCCTTCCCTACGGCCTTCTCAGCCGCAAGGTCTTTGGCCGCTGGGGCTCCAGGCTTGTCTCCTGCAATTTGCTCTGGATATTCATTGCCTGGTACTCGCTGGCGGCTCTGCTATTGGCCGACGCTCTCAATGGCCTATTCCACTGCAACATACCAGTAATGTATATGGCGGCCGGATTAGCTGTGCTGATGGCATTCAATAACTTTTTCGGCTTCTCCGGGGTGGCTAACTTTGCCCGCTATTTAGCCGCGCCACTTTTGCTTGGTATGGTTGGCTACACCTTCTTTAAGGTTGTACCAACTTGCCCGACTACGGCTCTCAGTGCCATCCCTCATGTATCATTTCTCACCGCTCTGACATCGGTATCGGGCTTTGTCATTGGCTTTGCTGTTTGGGGCAATGAGGCCGACTACTGGCGCTATGGCAAAACCAATAAGTGGCTTACAGCATTGCCGCTTACGATTGCATTGTTGATTGGGCAGATCATATTCCCAATTACGGGCTGGATGATCTCGAGACTCTCTGGCATTACTGATTATGGCGCGGCTACTAATTATATAAATGTCTATGCTTTTGGTGGCATTGCTGCTATTGCCGCAATCGTTCTTGCCGTGGCCTATTTCGCCTGTAATGACTCAAATTTGTACGGCATGATCAATGCCGTTGAGAATATAAAGAAGCTGCCGCACCATGGTGTTTGTGCCGTGCTTGCTATAGTCTGCGCCGGTCTGGCGGCATGGCTTTCGACTGCCGGCATTGCCAAATCGCTAGAAGCCATTGCTTCGCTCAATTGCGTTTTTCTTCCCACCGTAACAGTGATTATGCTATGTGAGTTTTTCATGATTAGTCGCTTACTTGGACAATCCCATGATCTTTCGCATGTGCCTGATGCAGCTAGTTTGCCGGTGGTTAGATGGCCGGCCTTTATTGCACTCTTTGCCGCTGGTTTCGTTGGTGTGCTCACCTCTGGTGTGATACCAGGAACCGAAGCTTTTCATGTTGGTGTTTGTTCAGTTCAAGCTTGGCTCACCGCCATTGTTGTCTACATGCCACTGCGGGTCTTAGAACATAGGCGCTCGGTTGCCACTGCCACAACTAACACTAAGAGATACATAGAAAAACTCTGGGCAACCGAAGCTGCCCAGAGCGTAGAACTATTGAAATGAACCTAAGAAGATGACCTGAAATTAGCCTCTAAGAGTGGCTAATTGCTTTTCTTGCTTAGCCTGCTTCTCTTGTTTTTCTTGAGCAGCAGCTTCTCTGAGTGACGCCAATTCGGCTGGCTTGAGCGGCAAAAGCTCTAGATCATACATTTCGAGCAGTTCAGACTTGGATGCATGAACATTGGTTCCGGTCACGTAATCAGCAAAGGGAAAAACAACGTTGTAGTTTTTGTTGGGATAAACATGGTGTAGGTAATGGTGCCGAGCTAGGAACTTGTAAGCTGACCAATTACTGAAGCCTCTGTGTTCAGGCTTATGCATCTCTAAGTGAATTTTGTTCCAGACCCAGTGGTGCATCACGACTACAAAAGCAAATATAAGCGCTCCAGGTATCGAAACTAGTGAGATCAAAACGATCAGAGGCAATGTCTTGATAGGCGCTTTGTGAACAGTCAAACGAATTTCTTCGTCTTCGCCTGGAGGAACAGGTTCGTCTGTGAAAATCTTTGAATAATGGCCATGGTGATTGATGGCGTGTGCTTCATAAACACGCTTAAAGCTCGAGGTGTACTTACTGAGAAAGTTCTTCTGGTGCATCAGTCGAGCATGTACTTGGTGCTCGATGAACGAAACTGTGGCGCATGCGCCTAGAAACCAGCCGATGTTCTGCAGTACTGATTGTATGAACATGGTTACCTCATCGGGTATCGTCAAATTTGACAACTCATAGAATGAACTTTTTGGACAGTATTTTCAAGTGCTCCGAAAGGATGAAATTTATTATTGACCAGCTTGCGAATATAGTCAATAAATAATAATTGCCAGCGGTCAATTGTTAAATGGCCGCTGTTGGGAGGTTTCGAGCAACAGCGTTAAGAGTGGTAGAAAGGTGAGCGCCAATGTTTACCCGTTGGATCGTGGCTTTGATGAACAAATTCTTCTTAACGCATAGCGAGCAAATGTAACTTTACTTATTTCGCTTGCGCCAATTATTCGGCTAGACGCAGCCAAATTGAACAGCTAACAAGCAGCCTGTGTGCCATTAAGGGCAGTGCAAATTAAAATAAACGGTCAAGCAGAATTGTTAAGAAGGTGACGATTGATACGACACCATTGGTGGTGAAGAATGCAGCGTTCACTTTCGAAAGATCGCTTGGTTTAACCAGGCTATGCTCATAGACGAGCATGGCTGTAACTAAGGCGACACCAATAAAGTAGAAGATGCCTGCCGGTGGTTGGACGAAAAATCCGAGAGCAACTAATGCAGCAACTGTAAAAACATGTAGCCCGATAGATATATTCAAGGCGTTAGCTAAACCAAATCGCGCTGGAATACTGTGTAATTTATTCTCGCTATCAAACTGAGCGTCTTGGCAAGCGTAGATAATGTCGAAACCTGCTACCCATGTGGCTACAGCAAAAGCAAGAAGCCAGGGAGCTGGGCCCTGAATGGTGCCGCTGGCTGCTACCCAGCCACCTAGAGCTGCTCCGCCTAAAGCAATGCCGAGAACAATGTGGCAGAGCCAGGTAAACCGCTTAGTAAATGAGTAGAAACTGAGCCAGAATACGGCTATCGGTGACAGCTGTAGGCAAATTAAAGGAAGTTGACTGGCCGCTGCTAGCATCAAAGCAAAAGAGGCGATAGTGAAAAGTACAGCTGTGGCCGGTTTAATTCGTCCAGCCGGAATTGAGCGGTCTTTGGTGCGGGGATTAATAGCATCAATACGTGCGTCAATTAACCGATTGAGAGTCATGGCGGCGGAGCGAGCGCCAATGAAAGCCAATACTGTGAAGAAAACAGTGCCCCAAGTCGGTAAATTAGGAGTGGCCAGAATTAGCCCCGAAAGAGCAAATGGTAGAGCAAAGACTGTGTGCTCTAACTTGATCATTTCTGCCCATTCACGGGTGAGGGCAACGGCTGGTTTTTCAGGTATATTTTGCACTTGCATAAAAACTACTGTACTTGAAGAATTCTCACTTAACTGGCATCATTTGGATTGTTTAACACTGCGTTCATAGTAATAGATGGAACAAGTTATGACATTTGATGGAACTGGAAAGACAATAGACTTGCAGGGCGTAGCCGCTTTTGCCTCACTGGTGGAGCTTTTGGCTCAAGAACTAGGTGTGGCAGCCGGGCGAATGCAAGGGCAATTGCCAAACGGTCCTGATTCATTTAATCAGCTTCTCGGTGAAATTGACCTAAATAGTCAAGGCTTTAGTCGGAAATTGAGCTTAATGGCTAAGCCAGGCGCTCCTCTGACATTGCGCTTTGCCACAAAATGGGGCACTGAACGCAATGCCAATGTGGCCGGTGGTGTCACCGCTGACTATTTCCTTAGTGCCACAGTCGAGCAAATCGTGCCCCAGGGCCGTGCCCTTGCTCGATATGTAGAAGATATATTTGCCGTACAAGATCGCATGGTTACTCTTGGATACGGCAACAAATTGACGGGTATAAATGTGCCCGCCTCTCAGCTTGAAGCTTTTGAGCGTTCAGAAGAGAGCATGATATCGACCCATATCCCTAAGTCAGACTCTTAAATAAGATTCCTGACCAGATATCTAAATCAAATATCTAGGTCAGGGCCTTTACCAGCTTCTTGTAGAGAATTTTAGAACTATGGCGTTTGTCCATAGGTATGCTGCCGCGTATCACTACTTTGTCGATGTAAGCGAACTTTAGGCATTGGAGAAGTATGGTCTCGCTATTTCTATGAGCGTTAGAGTTGAGCTTGGCTACTAGTACTCTCTTGTTGCCGACTACTAAGAAAGCACAGCTATCAAGCAGACCTGTCGCCATGGCGGAAGCTTCTACTGCCAGGGGGTAGACCGAACCTCCTGGGGTGCCTATTTTCATTGAGGCTCGACCGACTAAAAAGAGATTGCCGTTGCTATCGAGGTAGCCAGCATCCCCCGTACGATGAAAAATCCGACTGCCAACTCTTATTTTGCTTTCGCTATTACCTATTGCGCCAATATAGCCATCGATAACGTGTCTGCCAGCCACCAAAATTTCACCAACGACATTGGCTGCCCCTCTTGCTGTTTGAAACTCATTTTCGGTGTATTCACAGAGAACATCATCAGGCACGATAGCCAGGTCTACAAAGGTCGAAACCTTTCCCTGAGGCAGACCAGCACCTTTAGTATTGAGTGATTGGCAACCACCTTCAGCTACTGCCATATGTGCGATTGGCTCTGCTTCTGTAGAGCCATACACTGTGATCACCTGGGCGTTGGGAAATACCTCTGCTAGCAATTCGAGCAGCTGTGGAAACACCGGACCACCACCAGTCAAAACTTCTTTGACAAAAGAACACTTGAGATTGCGCCCTTTGAGATAGCTGGCCACCTGGCTGAGAAAAGCCGGTGCTGCCAGCACTCTTTCTGGCAAGTGCTCAAGTATTTGCCTAGCAACTTCAGCACTATGCCTCTGTTGTCTTAGCTTAAAGCGGCTTCTGAGATTACTGCTCGGTAAAATAGAAGTGACACCACTTGCCAGGTTTGCTAAGACAAATATTGGCAGAGTTGTAAGTTCTGACTGACATTTTCCGATCTCCAATTCGGCAGTAAGAATTTCGCACTGATCATGGAGAAATCCATGGCTTCTGACAATGCCTTTTGGCAAAGCGGTGCTACCACTCGTGAAAGTTATTAAGGCAGGGTGGCAGTCTTCTACTGCGGCAATTGCAGCAAAGTTGCCTGTTGAATTAGGCACCGTTCTCTCTAAATTAAAGTCATTGAGGGCGAAAACTTGCTTGATACCAAATAGGGGAGCTACCACCTTAGCAATCAGTTGCAGACGATCTGCTACTACAATTGCCTGCGGCTTAGTCAGCTCTATACAGTGTTGTATCTCCTTTGGCCCGTAGGTTGGATCAATAAAGAGCACGACAGCTCCGATGCGGTTTATGCCAAGAAGCAGAGCGTACAACGAGCTGCTGATATCAACATAAAGAAGGATAATGTCGCCCTTCTTGATACCGCACTGTTTGAAATGGGCGGCAACGGTTTGCACTTGCTGATTTAGCTCAGCGTAACTAGTACTCTTGCTTTGCTTTTTCTGCTGCTCAATAATAGCGATGTGCTCTGGATGCTTTAGGGCAAGCTGTTCAAGAGTGGTGGCAATATTCATTTCTGACCTGCT
The DNA here is from genome assembly GCA_030917395.1 of Cyanobacteriota bacterium erpe_2018_sw_21hr_WHONDRS-SW48-000092_B_bin.40. Taxonomy (GTDB): domain Bacteria; phylum Cyanobacteriota; class Vampirovibrionia; order Obscuribacterales; family Obscuribacteraceae. Next base: position 7,561 of record JAUPUU010000238.1, on the reverse strand, counting down.
TTTATTCGTGGCCTTAGATCTAGGGCAAAGAGACCATAGCGTCTAATTACTTTCGTTCTCAGCCCTGCTGTAAGCAGGGCCGACTTATTCTCAGCTTTGTATAGGGCCTGCACTGCACAGGTATAACCAAGATTGAGTGCTTCTTTCTGCACCCGCGCAAGCAAATAGCTAGCGATACCAAGACCGGTGTAATCGGGGTCTACGGCCACTGTTTTAAGTATAATTTGCTCGCGGTTGAGTATGTCAGGCAAGGCAAAGAGCATGCCCACAAGCTTTCCCTGGTTAAATGCCAGCCACACCAGTTCACTTTTTATTAGGTTGACTAGCGGGCGATAAAGCTCAACGAAATCTTCAAAAGAGATAGCTTGATAGAGAAAATTGTTTTTGAAACTCTTCAGCGAAAGCTCATAAATTTCTCTCAGCTCTCCCTCAAAGTTTGCCTTATTGAATTGTCTGACCAAGAACAACTTTTCAATCTTCGCCGCATGTTTGGCAATAGTTGCCTCTATCGCCGCTTTAGAGTAAGTAAGGTCTATCAGCGAAGAAGAATACTGGGCAGTGAGGGCAAAGCCAGCTTCTTTTAAAACTTCGGCGCTAAGAGGAGATGCTGGTTCTAGAAAATACTTAGGAGCCGAGGAATTTTCGATTATGGTGCGGTAGCTATGCCAGGTATCGCCGTCTAGGGGCGCAATCAAAGTTTGTTGCCCTTGCTCGATCGCCATTTGGATCGCCACTTCGAGTAGCTCTAGAGATGCTTCTCGAATATTTTCAGAGCGATTATTCTCAGAGTACTTGCTGGCGAATTCGACTTTTCCCAAGCAAGCGAATTTCTCTCTAAAATATAACTGGGCCGTGGCATCACTGCCGATTGACAGAGTCAAGTCTTGGCCAGGTTTTAAAAGCACTTTCATTTGCTACCTCTATATTGTGCCGACAAGAGCTAGGGCCGAGCCAAGAGCAGCGCAGACACCTTGTTTTATCCAGCGGCTTGAACTGTTGCGAAAATCAGGACCAACCTTGGTAGTCGTAACAAATATGGCTGTGGCCACGAAAATCCAAATCGGTGCAAGAAAAAGTTTGACTACATGATCTGCCGAGAATCCAGTCATGAACATTAAAGGTATGAAAATCAAAGACCAACTCTTAAGCACTGAGCAGCCAATGGCATAGAGCTTCAGTTTGTCCCAGTTGGCACAATCATCAAAGGCGTTTAAATGAATATGAGCTGAAGCAATGATCGCTCCATGAGTGGCGAGGGCCGTTGCATAGGGATAGATATAGGCATCACTCTTGTGGCTGGCTAATAGCCAAAAGATGCCTACAGAAGCGACTGACAGTACGCCAAAAATTGAGTGGGTAGAGACAATCTTGGCAAAACGTTTAGGCATCAAACGCCTATAGCTGGCATAAAGAACGACTGGCAACAATAACCAGGCCAGGCCACCCATCATGTAACAGACATACATGTAGCCGACCACAGCAAGAGCTGCTCCACCTTCAAGAGTCGACAAGCGCTTAAGTGCTAGAATCAGCAAGAAGACACCAGAGAATACGGCAAGAGTGTGTGACAGTTGCACGTCTGTCTGGCCGTCAATTTGGGCTAGCACCAATAAGGTTCCCACTGGCACGAAGAGATTGTCGAGACCGCCCCAGGACATGCCTTCAAAGGCTGTCGCCGCGATGGCCGCAATCAGTGCCACCACAGTTATATGCGAGAAGCTCTCGCTTGTTAGCAAACTCAGTGTGACAAAGGCTGCTGCCGCGGCAGTGAGAAAAAAGGCTAGTGACCCTTCTAAAGTTTTACTGCCGTTGACGACCTTGTAAAACTTTGAACCAAAGCGCATGCCAATTAGTGCTGATAAAGAATCGGCTAAAGCCAGTATCGCAACTGGTGCTATGTAATGAGTCAGCACACCATTGCTTAGTACAAATGTAAGAGATACACCAAGAGGGAAACAAACTTCACCAATCGAGCGCCGGCCGACAGAGAAGAGCACGGGATAGAGCTTTGACTGTTGTGATAGTTTTAGCGCACTCAAAAGAATCGAGACAATGATCGACAAAATAATTACTGGAGTTGGGGAGTCGAACAACCAGGGCAGGCCAAGACATGTAAGACCCATGAACATATGAATTAATTTGCGTGATCTCTCGGATGGTTTGCTAAAGCACGAGAGCAGCCAAAGCAAGGCGACTAGCACAAAAAGAACCAAAAGTGAGCTAGCTACACTGCTAATCAGTGCTTGCAATGACATCAGAGCGCTCCTTCGATGGCAACGTCTAGGCAGAAGCGCCTATAAAAGAAGGTCGTGCTCGCAGCTGCAAGACTCTTGTCACCTTGAATTTGGCTATTTTGATTTTGGCTAAGGCGGCGAGTGGCAAATAAATGGCTATCGTACTGATTGGCAAAACGATCCACTGCCATATTCCAGTAGGCCAGTCGGCCACCACGTCTTGCTACACGGTTGATGCTATGACTCAAAATTTCACAGTTATCTTCAGTCATATACTCGAAGACATCAGACAAGTTAAAGGCATCAATTGAATCACTAGGCAACTGTTCTAGAACCGTTTGCAGACTGCCTTCAACCAAGACAACTTTATCGAGATTTGAGCGAATAGCTTCGAAATTCTCTCGTCTCAAATAGTGCGGCAAAACTGAGCCATATCTACCGGTCAAAATATAGTGTAAATAGTGATTGCTGCTTGGGCTACCCTCAGTTAATGCGGCCTCAGAAGCGCGGGCAAGAAAATTAGAGAGGGAACCGCTAGCCTCTTTGAAAAAACTAGCTTCTCGGCCAATTAATGCCATGGTGGTTTTGCCAAAGAATAGCTTGAATGCAAGTTGATACCATACGGTATTCCATTGGCGCTCGAAAAACTCCTGCCTTTCTAAGCGTGTACGATTTTCAAATAGTGCACTGATAGTCTTTCTACTGTGGGCCAGAGGCAAAATGACTTGACGAAAGATAGCAAAATAGCGCTCTAATTTACCGCTATTAATTATGCCGTTGACAATCAGTTCTGGTCGTTGGTCGAAGAACTGACGATATTGAACCGCTAAGTCTGGGCGCAATTGCGCATAGGTTGCCAATCTAGCAGTGGTAGATTTGGGCTCTCTAATGCCTAAAAAAGTGAGAAGCTCTTCGTAACTTAAAACTTTGAAGGCTGCTATTTTTAGCGCCACCACAGCAAGTTGCGCCTGGCAAAAATCTATCGCAAAGATCTTACTCGGATTGGCTGTTAGCAGAGACAAAGTATTGTCACCAGCTGAGGCTATCGAAAGAATGGTATCGCCGCCAGAGACCGCCAAATTGTCGAGCACCAGATCGGTGTCTTCCCAACATTGAGAGTAACGGATTAGATCTTGGTTGAATTTGACTCGCTTAGGCAGGAACGGCATTGTTTTCCTCCTTGCTCAACTCTAACTCTGGGGAAGAGAGTACGGTAACAACTCCGGTGGAACCATTGACCTCGATAAGGTCGCCTGTTCGAATTTGCTCCAGAGCGCCTTTGCAAGATACAACAGCGGCAATTCCTAGTTCACGAGCAACTATAGCCGTGTGTGAAAGAAGGCTGCCATGAGCAACGATGATGGCAGCACAGGTAGCGAAATGGACGATCCAACCTGGATCTGTCCGGTCAGCTACTAGAATCTCTCCGGGTTGAAGCATTTCGCTTTCAGGATTGAGAATAACGCGAGCCCGGCCTACAACTACACCAGCTGAGGCTCCCAGGCCCTTTAAACCAAGCTTTTGGCCACCAATCTCGGCCTTCTCTTTTGACACAAATAAGTTAGACTTTCTCAGACCACTGGCGCCAACTAAGACAAGTCGCTCGGCAGCAATTTGAGGAAAATGAGCCTGCTCCTCCCTTCGCAGTGCAATTAGTGCTTTGAGATTGGAAGACACGGCAGTGCCGTCAATGAAGCCGAGTAATTCTTCGATAGTTAAGTAGAAAACGTCTTCCATAATATCTATACAGTTCTGTTCTCGCAGTCGCAACCCCATGGTCTGAACAATTTTTCGCACTCGACCAAAGACTCTGGTGCGAGCGAATCTCAAATTTTCTCTATTTGCTAATGACTCTTTGGTTTGGCCAGCCACAAGCTTGATTAAGAGTTGTCGCCCTAAACTCTTGCTACTACTCAAGTTTTTAAGTTTATTGTTGACAGGCTTTTCTAGGGCCTCGCTTGCCGGTTGGCTATAGCTAAGGGCTAGACTACCGATGGTATTGAGTAAAACTGAGGGGTCATCTTTGACTGACTTTGTCTCTAGCTTAAGTTCACCGATGCTACGATCGCCAAATAGCTCGAGGTAGTCAGAATAAAGTAGACGAGCTTCTTTGTGCGATTGCAGCAACTGCATAGCCAGGGGCTGATTGCGCGAGATCATGGCTTGGCATAGCTCTTTATCGCTAGCAATTAGTGCAGCAATTTCAGCAATCAATTTGGGTGGAGCTGCACTAACAATGCCACCATGGTTTTGCAAAATCAAGTTGTAGATATATTGGTTGTCTTCTTTATCGGCAAGCTTCTTTAACACACCAAATAAGACCATGGCAAAAAAGTCGTTGGTTACCGGCGCTTGCCAGTTGCTTAGTAAGCTAACCTGTAGATTTCGATATTGTTGATAGAGCTGGTCTAAGCTCATAGATTCGAGCTGACAATCAGATAAAGCTAAGTCGAGTCTAGTGTTAAAGTCTTTGATTTGACTGTTTAAGCTTAGATAATTTGAGGCGATGCAGGATATTGCTTTGACAGTGTTCAAGCGATCGCCAAGTGTGATCTTCGCTGCTTCTTCGCTTTTCTCAAAGCTGGAGACCTCTCTAGCAGACTGGCTTAGACCCATCATGCCTTCCATAAAAGTACGGTTGGTTTTATAGGCCGGAAGCAAGGCCATCAACCGATACCAGGAGGCCAGGTTGTAATAAACCCGACCGTCAATATAGGACAGCATGGTACTGAAAAGGTCAGCTTCCGCTTGAATGGTCTTCTCATTAACACCCATTAGCCGACAAAAGCTTTTATAGACTTCTTGGTAGGCACTATTGATAAAAGAAAAGGTCAACGGGCTAGTGATGCCAGGATAACTCTCTTGAATATTGCTACCGTCAAAGACACGGGTTATTTCAACGACCTTGTCTTGTCGGCCTGACTTTGGCTTGACTGTGGTTATGGCTCTGGCCTGAAGTAAATAAATTTCTCCTGCAGCTGCTGCAAATTCGATATCTTGAGGGCTGGTAAATATTTTTTCGCATTGGCCCAGTAGCGTTAAAAGCCTCTCCATCTGTGCTGTTGAGAGTAAGACATTGGCTGTATGCAGCGCATTTGTCTGGCGGCTCAAATAAATGGTAGTGCCGTCAATTTCGCCATTTACCAGTTTGTCAGCCAGTCCACTGGTAATTGCTACTAGCGCATTTCTCTTATCAAAGCTATCGCCATTGACAGGGTCATGGGAGAAAATTACACCAGCGCTGTCGGCAGCGATCATCTTTTGCACAACAACTGAAGGAATAACAGCATCACCAAGGCGATTGAGCTTGCGGTATGCCAGAACTCGGCGCTCAAAGCCCGAGGCAAATACTTGAAATATTTTGTCTAGCAGTTGCTCTTGTGGTACGTTCAGAAATGAAACAAGTTGACCAGCAAACGATTTCTCGCCGTCTTCCCCCTGCGCCGACGACCGCACTGCCAGGCTATTTGAGGCACCTAGATGATAATTGTCGGAAGCGAGAAGTTCCAGGTTCAATTGCGCTGACTGAGCTGATTGGCGAATTCTCTCTGCTAAATCGCTGAGATTATTTTTTATATCAGTCGCAAGATTGGCACCCCAATGTCTTAGGTACGCAGATTCTAAGGCCTTCGCTGAGACTATGTAGAATGGTGGCACTGGCAGGCCGTGTCGCACAAGTTCAACCAAGTTGCGACCCTTGCCACCAGCAACAAAATTAAGTTCGTGGTCATCAAGTTTTAGTAATTGTTCAATAGTAAATATCATTTTTCTAAATCCATGAAATTAGTGAAACTGTCAAATACGAAACGGCTACAAGCACGCCAGATAGTGCATCTACCTGCTTCTGCCTAGCCTGACTTGGCTTAGTCATAAATTTATAGAAGACGACAAAGGCAAAACAGTCGACTAGAGCAAAGACCAATGCAGCCAAATTGTAAGAATGCGGCAGTGCCAAAGTTAGGCAGCCCTGCGCCGCTATCACCGATGCCGTCAGTGCCACTACAGCCGGTTGTAAGCCGAGGGCCCGCGAATAACTTTCTAGGCCCTCGCGCTCACATTCAGGGGCTTTAACTTTTCGGCCAAACTCAATCACCATGCCGTTAAAGAAGCTACCACACAAGAAAAATAGTAAGAGTAGAGCTGGGCCTTTGCTGCTACCAACGAAATCTACGGCAGTGATGAAGAGATCACTAAAAACTAAGATAAACATGTGGCTGAGCATGTAATAAACAGGATGTTGACGCAACCAGCTGCCGACAAAGAACTCTTTTGACATTAGGGCAAAGTAAATCCAGATGGCAAAGAGAAATGGCCAAAGCCCTGGTTTGAGAGCAGTTGTCAGCCCTAGTTGCAGCAAGGCTAAGAGAAGCGCAGAAGAACCTAGCTCTCTCAGTGTCACAAGCCCCCGCGGTACTGGGCGCTCCGGGGCATAGCGACAATCATCACTGTGATCTTTGAATTCATCTGCTACTCGTAGCTGATAGAACAAGATAAAAGTAGTAAGTGCCGCCACTGCATATTGCCCTAGGCTGAAGTGGGCATGGCCCGTCCGCAGCGCACTGGATAGGCTCAGGCCGCTTAGGGCAAAAAGAGCAGTGATGACTCCATATTGACCCAGAGGAAACCGCTCTATTGTATAGAGGTAGAGCCTCTTGAACAGGTTCTTTCCTGGCGTTGCAAGGTTGAGAGTTTTTGGCAAGTAATACATGTCAGTCATCCAGTAGCAGTCGATGTACTGATACTAGGTGAGCGGGAGGCTAGAGCGCTTAGGAGCGAAACAGTTCAAATACTGTTCGCCCTAGAGGCCTAATTCGGGAACAAAATTCGTGACCTATTGATTTTGCCTTTGTGTTACAAGCCCAAATCGCTCAGACCGGGATGATCGTCTGGGCGGCGGCCATGCCAGTGGAATAGACATTTGTCTTCGCTAATTGGCAAATCGTTGATACTGGCGTAACGCAGTGCCATGAGGCCATCGTTTTCGAAATGCCAGTTTTCATTGCCATATGACCTGAACCAATTGCCGCTATCATCATGCCATTCGTAAGCAAAACGAACGGCAATGCGATTAGCTTCATAGGCCCAGAGTTCTTTGATCAGGCGATAGTCTAACTCTTTGGCGAACTTGCGAATGAGAAACTGAATTATGGCCTCATGACCGCAGACAAATTCTGCCCGGTTCCGCCACACACTAGAAGCAGAATATGCTTTTACAATCCGCTGTGGATCCCGACTATTCCAGCCATCTTCGGCCAGGCGAACTTTCTCGATTGCGGTCTGCCGGTCGAATGGTGGAGCCGGTGAGAGAATCTCGCTTGCCATAGATT
>JAUPUU010000237.1 GCA_030917395.1 Cyanobacteriota bacterium erpe_2018_sw_21hr_WHONDRS-SW48-000092_B_bin.40 | reverse complement strand
GTATCAGCAATTGTCTTATTTTCCCCAGCTGATTTATTAGCATCAACCTTGCTCACATCGCGGGCGTCGCGAATAGTAATTTGTGGTTGGCTGTTGGCTGAGTAAGTGTATTTTGCTGCTTGTTTGTTCATCTCCGGATTGATGGTTATGGCATAGTTGTAGTCGGCCATAGCACCTTGCATGTCATTGAGAGCAAATCGCAATGAGCTTCTTTCGGCAAAGGCTTGGTAGCTTCGTGGAGCAAGCTCAACTGCCCTATCGATATCTTTGGCTGCGCCTCTTAAGTCGGCTAAGCGGCGGCGCACAGCGGCTCTCGAAATAAGTGCGGGAACACTGTTGGCGTTAAGTTCAAGGGCATGATCGAGGTCGTCTTGGGCGCCATGATAGTCGCCAATCATGCGCTTGACGCTGGCTCTACCGACCCATGACTCGGCATTTTCTGGATGGGCCTCGATCTCCGTGCTCCAAATATTTACAGCGCTTGCTAGATCGTGGTCTTGAATTTTCTTTTCTGCTTCTTTTGCCGCTCTGATCACAGAGCTTGGTGCCGCAGAGAAATTGGCAAAGGATTTTGTCAGGGCGGGCTTTGTGGCAACAGGTCTAGTGGCAACAGGTCTAGTGGTAACAGGTCTGGTTGCAACAGGCTTTGTCATTGCCTGCTTGCTTGCTTGTGCTTTAGTGCCTGCAGCTTTAGTCAATTCAGGCTGTTGCTCGGCCACTTCTACTTGTGGCACTGCCGGTTTTTGTTGACTCTTGGAAACTGTCGCGCTTTTCTGCGAGGTCGCCATTGGCTGTTGTTCGGAAGCCTTGATTGGATTTATTGGTTTGATTTCTTTGACTAAAGACTGTTCCAGTGGAAGAGCTGGCGTTGCCACTGGTTGGCCAGGAGAGTTGATCCCAGATTCAACGGGAGGCTTAACGAGAGATTTAGCTGGAGGCTTAACGGGAAGCTTAACGAGAGATTTAGCTGGAGGCTTAATGGGAAGCTTAGCGAGAGACTTAGCTGGAGGTTTAACGGGAGACTTAGCCAGGGGCTTAGCTAAAGGCTTATTTGAAAGTTTGGGGCCGGGCAGAAATAGTGGCCGGGTGGTAGAGCGTGAATCGGTTGGAGAGCTTGCATGGGTTGGAGAACTCGCCGATGCCGGAAGAGGCATTGGCATCGGTGTGTATGAAGTCAAACCGGCTGCGTCTTTGTCCGCAGAGCCCTGGGCCCAAGCATTTTGCCGGGCCGGTTGCAGGCAAAGTGAGACCGACATTAACGATAAGGCTGAGAATATTCTGAGCGTTCTGGTTGACGGTCTCAAATGGCCTCACTAACTGACTGACGCAATCTTTCATAGCTCCCAGCTGCTAGCAATTGTCCCTGAGATGGGCACCAATGACAAGACTAATCAGCGCTAAATATCGAGAAAGCGTTCCCGGTCTGCCGCTGTCGGCATCGGGCAGACATCATGTTTGCCAAAGACCTGGTAGCGTACTGCCGCTACGAGGTCGTAGCCCAGGTCGCGTAATGGCGCTGGCACTGCCAGAAAGAGTTTGAAGCCTCGGGCCGAACCATTTAGTTCGCCGATAATGCGCAGGGCCGCGGCTGATTTGGTGAAAACCTTCTCGTCAGAGCGACCTGGATTGCGAATCAAATAGATAGTTTTCAACAGGGTGGGATCTTTGCCGTGGCGACCGAGGATTTCGTGGGCTAGTTCGCTCTGCAATGAGGCAAAGCGGAACCGCCCAGTTGGGTCATGATTGAGTACATATTGGACAAACTTGTTGCAGAGCCCGCAGACGCCATCAAAAAGAATCAAAGATTCTGTTGACTGAAGTTTTTCGGCATTTTTGGCAGGGCTTGTGGTTTCGTTCATGGCTAAGATTCCAATGGCTATATAGACAGTATACGCAATCTTCCTCCTACCTTCACAATTGTGAGATATCCTGACAGTAGGGTTTGCTTTGCGGTTGACTGGTTGCTTCTGTTTTAGTTCCAGTTATAAGGGTGGTTTTAGTTTAAGGTCCTCATATAAATGTCTCTTTCTCGCATTCTGTTAGTCGATGATGATGACAATATCCGCACCATTGCTGAATTGTCTCTAGAAGATGATTTTCAAGTCGACATCGCCTCTTCTGGCCAGGAGGCCATTGATATCGCCATGGTGCGGCCCCCAGATTTGATTCTGTTAGATGTAATGATGCCTGGTCTCGATGGTAAGGCAACCTTTGGTAAATTCAAAGAAATTCCTTCACTTGCCGCCATACCCGTGGTATTTATGACCGCTAAAGTCTTAACCCACGAAATTGATTTCTACCTTGAGCTTGGCGCTGCAGGCGTAATTTCTAAACCATTTGACCCTATGACTCTAGCTGAGGAAGTGCAAACTATATGGGCTCATTCCAGGGTCTAAGAGAGTTTGTGAGGAATTTGCCTAAGGGCAAAGCTCTGATCACATTTATCGCCACCTTCATTGTGGTCTGCACCATCAGTATTCTTTGCTATCGCCTTACTCTAGAAGTAATCGATGCCGGTCAGTGGGTTGGGCACACTCACCGAGTTCTCAGCGAAATTCACGAGTCTATTTCGGCTGTGCGCGAGATGGAAGGAGCCCAACGCGGCTATATCATCACTGGTGTGGATGAATTCGCTCATAGCTACGAATTGGCGAAAGAGAAAGTGCGCATGCACATCCGCAATTTGAAGAGTTCGGTGATGGATGTTACTGTCAAAGAGCAGCAGTTGCCTGAGCTGGAGCGGCTCATTGAAGCTCGCATTGACCGAGCTCAAGAAGTGCTTGAAACTCGCAAAGATGACGGTTTTTCTGCGGCAGAGAAGCAAATTGCTCAGAATATTGGCGCCCGCATGACGAATGAGATTAAGAGCACCCTTGATCGTATGGAAGATCATGAGACCGAGCTATTGGCTGCTCGTTACGAAAAGCTTACCCAGAGCACTGAAGTGACCATTTCGGCTCTGGCTATTCTTGGTGCTTTAGCCACGACATTATTGTGTTTGTCCTTTTATTCGACAAATTTGTATATCATGGAGCGCCGGCGCTCAGAAGAAGAAACCAGTCGCTATGCTGCCGAGTTGGCCATTTCAAAAGCAAGGCTGGATGCCATTTTAGCAAGTATGGGTGATGGCCTTTATCAAATTGATATTCAGGGCCGTATTGTCTTCATCAATCCTGCTTGTGAGGCAATTACTGGCTATAGCCAAAGCGAATTGCTAGGACGCAACCTGCGTGATTTAATCGCCGATAGAAGACAGGAAGAGACTGGCAGCCATTCTGTCATTATTGATCCTAATCCCAGCCGGGGTTTGTTTTCGGTGATTGAAAATGGTGGCACTTTTGAATCGATTGATCAAAACTTTATTGGTAAAGACGGCAGGCTTGTGCCGGTGCACTACGTATCAAGTCCGCTAGAGCGAGATGGCGTTGTGGTTGGCGCTGTGGTAACTTTCCGCGACGTCACTATGCGCAAAGAAGCAGAGAAGCGTGTGGCTGAATTTTATTCCACCGTTTCTCACGAGCTGCGCTCCCCGCTCACTTCTATTCGCGGAGCCCTGGGCTTGATGGAAGGCGGTCGGGCTGGAGAAATGCCGGCTCGGGCCATGCGCCTGGTTGGTATTGCTAAAGAAGAGTGTGATCGTCTGATTAGATTGATTAACGATATTCTTGATATTCGCAAAATTGAGGTTGGCAAACTCAGCCTCTTTCTTAAAAAAGGGAAGCTTGATGAAATTATTGCCGCCACTGTGGATGGTATCAAACCTATGGCCGCTGAAGCGCGGGTTAAGTTCAAGCTTAATTATGTTGATCCAGAACTCTCAGTCTTCTGTGATCGCGATCGCATAATTCAGGTGCTCAATAATTTGATTGGCAATGCTGTCAAATTTTCTAGTGAGGACCAGATTGTCACTCTCAGTGCTAGTGAGGTACAGCGTGAGGTGGAAGGTGAGAAGAGAACCTTTGCCCGGGTGGAAGTGAAAGACTGTGGCCCTGGTATCGCCGAAGATGAGCGCGATAAGCTCTTTAATCTATTTCAACAGGTCGATTCTTCCGATAGTCGGCCCAAGGGTGGTACTGGGCTTGGCTTGGCCATCAGTAAGGCCCTAGTGGAGCAGCATAACGGTAGAATTGGCTTTGACTCAATAGTTGGTGAGGGCGGTGGCAGTACTTTCTGGTTCGAACTTGAGGTATACGAATTGAAGAAAGACTTGAAAGAGAAAGTAGCTAAGTTGGCAGCTCGATTTACGGAAGAGTTGCCGGAGCGCATCGAATATCTGCTCGATTGTTTGAAAAATTACGAGACTAGCTGCGAAGAGTCTCGGGAAAAGAATTTGGATGGCGTGGGCGAGTTAGCGGCCAGTAAGCTAGCCGAAGCCCGCACTGTCGCTCACAAGCTCTCAGGCAGTGCTGGTTCTTATGGTTTAGCCGAGGTCGGGAATATCATGCTCAGCATCGAGAAGAAACTTGAAGCGTTGATGGAGGCTTTCGATCCCCGGGTTGTTAGCGAGCTTAAGCGCGACCTTGAGCAACTCGTTCTTGTCGGTAAAAAAGGGTTTTAAAAAATGGCTAAAATTCTAGTTGCTGAAGATGATCACCATGTCTCGGATTTGGTCAAAGTTTGCCTGGAGCACGAGCGCTATCTGGTTGAGGTGGTTGATACCGGTGCCAATGCCATTTCTCACTTGCGCATCTACCCCTATGACTTGGTTATTTTGGATTGGATGCTGCCGGACATGACCGGGGTGGAAGTTTGCCGGCAGTTCCGCGCCCATGGTGGCTCTGCGGTGGTTTTGATGATGACGGCCAAAGGCAGTGTTGATAATAAGGCCGAGGGGCTTGATGCTGGATGCGACGACTATATTGTTAAACCTGTTCATCCCACCGAGCTTTTGGCTCGCGTTCGCGCTCTTTTGCGCCGGCCAAAAGCCGTTCTACCTAAGGTATTGAGCTTGGCGGCCCTTGAGCTCAATTCGCAAACCCATGAGGTCAAGTTGCACGGCCAGGGCATTCACTTGACCCCCAAAGAGTATGCCATTTTAGAGTTACTGATGAAGCATCCCAATCAAAGCTTTACTATGGAAGCTATTCTCGATCGCCTTTGGGGCGCTGATGACGGTGCCTCCATTGACGCTGTGCGCACCCATATGAAGACCTTGAGACGTAAGTTGGATGAAAGCGACCAGGCTACTGGGCAAAAGAGCAAAGACTCGGTGATCAAAACCAAGCGTGGACTGGGCTATAGCATTTACTCTGAGTGAAAATAAGTTTGGTTACTGATTTCTTGAAGCTCTGAATGATACTACCGGTGTGCCACTGGCTTTTGATGAATTCATAGCATCTTTAGCCGCAGAGAGCATCATACCCAGGTCTTGGCAGTCTTCGGGAATACCAGTGACACCAAAGGCGATGGCGAGGTTGCGGCTATCGAGTTCATTGCCTAGTTTCTCGTCCCAGAGCACTTCTGTTACTCGCTTAGCCACCATGGTGGCCGCTTGCACACCAGTGTATGGGAGCATTAGTAAAAATCCAAATGTTTCGAAGTGAGCCAGTTGGTCGATATTTCGCTTTACCAAATTGATGCGGCGGGCCGCCTCTTTGATCATATTTAGTGGTAGTGGCTCAAGGCCTGCTGGTGTGCGCACGCGCATCTCAAAAATCAATAAGCAGAAGGGGGCACCAGTGTGTTCCCACCTGAAATATTCTTGCTCAAGAAAATAGAGGATGACAGGATAATTTATCAGTCCTGTTTCTTGCCGCATCATATTCTTCATGCCAGCGTCAATAGCCGACCGGTCTACACCCATTGCCTCTAGTGGCTGTTGCTTGATCTGGGTTGGTTTATCTGTGAGGGCAACCAGGTCGCAAACTAGTAAATTGTAGATTAGTGGAATCCATTCCACTTTATTGAAAGGCATTTTGCGCAAGAGCTCAAATAGTGTGCTCTGGTTGTCGATGATCTGATAGAACTGTTTCTGTTGATCAATACTAAGGTTGGCTCCGCGAGACACTTTTTCTTCAAATTGTGCTTCGGTTAAGTGCGGATGCTTGCGGATGAAGTAGGAGTTTATGGTCACTCCATTTTTCATCAAAACTTGATACTGCTCTACCAGGGGCCCTGATTCGGCGATGAGAAGCTCTATTGAGCGGCTGATTGTGCGCTCGTTTGAGCGGTCGTTGGGATAGAAAGAAAACTTGCCTTTACTCCAGGTCAATAGCTCCATTATGGCCGCTTCGCCTTTGCATTCAGGGGAGGAGGCATGCAGCGGCTGGCCGTTTTCAAAGAAAACGTCAATTAATTCGTCTTGCTGGGTGACGCTAAGCAAGCCGGTCATTTTGCTGATTAAAATCGACTGCAGCACATGGGGCGCTGTCATATTGAGGAGATCGCCTTCGAGAGTGGCGTGCCTCGGCATTTCCTGGCTTTCGGTGAAGGCTGCTCTGGGTACAGGAATGTCGCTAGAAGGAGCCGAAACTGTGGGGATATTGCTGGCTGTGGCGCGCATGCCGCCGAATGCCTCTAATTGTTGGGCATTCATGTCAGTGTTGTCGCCCAGGCATTCGCGGGTGAGTAAGTTAGTAACTAGACCGATATCGCCCGTCTGATGGTTCCAGCGAATTTCTTTGTTTAGACCCTCGCCGATAGTAAATGTCCACTGGGGATCGCCGCCGTCCCGGTCGCACATAATCGACAGAGTGCAATCTCTGGTTGGGTTTTCGGCAATCCAGGGTAGCTCGACTGCGCGATTAAGGTTCTTCTGTGCTTCCTGTAATCCATGAAACACATCCTGATACACAGGGATTCCGTGCATTTTTGAAAGTCTGATTGGGGCGGGGGGTTGCGACTTTTGGGGTCTGAACATCGTGCGCTACCGGTTTGTGTGGCGTAGATATACTAATTTCCTGGTAATGCATAGTTTATTCCCCGTTGTTGCTGTTTTGCACGTTGGTTTTGAATCAATATTGATAGCCATTTGCTTTAGCCTTGGTCTGATAATAGTGCTAAGTCGGTGCTGAAGTGGGCATGAAATTAATATTGGCTCAATCTAGCCACGAATTCGCCAGTGATTTCAGGTACGACTTAATGGAAGCTATTGAGAAAAATTTGGACACGGCCACTGCGGAGCCGATAATCGCCACCGGCTGTGCCGATGCTGGGCGCAGCACTATGGCGGTTCATCTCAGCGCTGCGGGCCTAGAGATGACCATCGACACGGCCGTTGATCATAGCCTTGAGATGGTATGTTTGGGCGCCAAGCTTGAGCTAACTACCCAGATGCTGTCTGATACATCGCGACGCTTAGAAGCGGCCCTGCTGAGGATCGGTCAGCTAGAAGCTGAGCTAAGTGCTAGCCTAAACCAAGTTGCTGCAGTTGCCAGTCAAGTAAAAGGGTGAATTCTTAGTGGCGCAGTCTTTCATTTTTATCAATTATGAACAGGCTCTGCGATTTGGCCATGTCGCTTGGGGTTTTGCTCTGTCTGATGGAAATACATACTGTTGGGGCTCTTCCGACCATTTATTGCGTCGGCCAATGACTGACATAGTTGCCCTGGCGAAGTATTCACATGTACCGCCCGGTGGAGATATTGATTTTTGGTGTGAGCAGGGCAGTTTTGAGCAGATGTTAGAGAGTATGTCGCAGGGGCACCATATTCAGCACCAAGAAATTCGCTATCACATCAACTATCATTCTTATAAAAAGCTACATCATGATGGTGGCAATCCAGAGCGTGCCTTGCAAGAGTTAGAGTTAATCAAGGCCGGTGGTTGGTCATTGCTAACTAATAATTGTATTGACCAAACTTATAGGCTTCTGCATGCTTATGGTTCGGCTTCTGCTTTGGTTGACCCGAAGCTGCGCTTTCGCTCTAAGAGATTATATGGTGGGCAAGAGGTTAAGCGCCTGAGCACATTACTTCCACGAAAATGGTTTGCTGCGGCCCGCGGGGAGGCGTTCTCCCTTGAACAGTATAAACTCAGGGCAAAGATTTCTGGTAGTACTAGCGCCTGTCACAATAGGCAGTCACAAGATAGAAATTCTGAAACAATAGGTTCTAATGAACAAGACCCTAGTGAACAGTCTAATGAAAAAGAGGCGCCGGAATTAAGCATAAGAGCAGCAAGTGGAGGCAAATTGTAGGCTGAAATGGCAAAGATTTTGTTAGTAGAAGATGATACCAATCTGGCGTTTCTAGTTAAAATGCAGCTAGAGCAAGGTCGCCACCTTGTCGATCATGTTGATACCGGACTTACTGCAATTAGCCAGCTGCGGATGACAAGCTATGAACTTGTCATTCTTGATTGGATGCTACCTGACATTTCAGGGATTGACATGTGCCGGCAATATCGAGGCACTGGTGGCAGAACGCCAATTTTGATGCTAACTGCGCGCGGTGCCATTGAAGATAAAGCCACGGGTCTCAATGCTGGTGCTGATGATTATCTGGTTAAGCCTTTTCATCCAGTTGAGTTAAATGCTCGGGTGCAGGCGCTTTTGCGCCGACCTCAAAGTTATGCTGGCAAGGTTTTGACGGTGCGTGATATCGAGCTAGACACCGAAGCTTGTCGGGTTTTTCGTGCCTCTCAGGAAGTCGATTTGACCTCAAAAGAGTTTAGTTTGCTTGAGTTGTTGATGCGTTATCCCAATCAGAGTTTTACTCTAGAGACTATTTTAAGTCGCGTTTGGCAGAGTGATTCTAGTGCTTCAGTTGATACTGTCCGCACCCATATGAAGACACTGCGGCGCAAGTTGGGAGATAGTGAGGAAAACGGCATCATAAGAACAAAGCGCGGAGCCGGATACAGAATTGTTGACCAGTAGCTAAAGCTCATGAAAAATTCACTTACTGCCAAAACAACAGCAATTATTTTAATTGTGGCGGCAGTATTGATTTATATCGGTACCATGACTCTGAATTTAGCTGCTGACAGGTTGGCTAATAGTTACCTCGCTTCTAAACAGTTTCAGTTGGTCGATCTCTTAGACCAGATTGTGCTTGATATGTCGCGGGCTGATGCGCAAGAACGCGAATATGTACTGACCGGTGATATCAAAACCATTGAGCAGTACAAGCTTTGCTTTGATCGTATCGATGCTTGCGTGGCTAAATTGAAAACACTGCTATCGGACAATTCTCGCTACTCAATGTTGCTTGATGAGTTAACCGATTCTATTAGTTTTCGCAAGAGTTGCGCCGAAGAAGTGATTCAAGTGCGCTCTAGTGGTGGTATGGAGAGTGCTCTTGCTCGCTCTGATAAATTCGATGAAGGCCATTTGACCAAGCACGTAGAGTGGCTAGCCAAAGAAGTCTCCGGCACAATCAATAGCGAAATGACGGCCCGCTTTAGCGAATTAGATAAGGCTAGCCTGACCACATTGATTGGCATCTCATTCATTCTAATTTCGGCGTTGCTGGCTCTACTTATAGTCATCCTTGGGGTCAATCGTTATGTCTCAGAACGGCACCGGGCTGAAGAAGCATTAAGAGCTGCCCAGCAAGCTTTGTCTGAAAGAGAAGCACGCATGCGTGCTTTAGTTGAGACCGCTCCTGATGGCATCGTCACTATTCGCTCTGACGGTACAATTGAATCTGTCAATGCTGTATTAGAAAATCTCTGTGGTGTGCCCGCCTCTGATTTGATTGGCGTAGATATCGAGCGGATTATTCCGAGCTTTCTTCTTGATGGACGTATTAGCGACCTGGCCAGCGGTCAACGCTCACCGTTCAGCGCCGGACGTGAGTTGTATGCGGTGCGACAAGATGGCAGTCACGTTCCCGTTGAGGTCTCTACTTCGACCGTTAGCCTTGGTCGTGAAGATGTTTACACTGGTATCGTTCGTGATATCACTGAACGCAAGGAAGTGGAAGAACGCGTAAAAGATTTTTATTCGATGGTCTCCCATGAGCTGCGTACGCCACTTGCTTCTATTCGTACTGCGCTTGGATTGATGGAGAGCTTTAGTGATGAGCTCAGTGATAAAACTAGGCCGGTAGTGCGTATTGCTGCTGCTGAAGCTGATCGCTTGATGCGTTTGATCAACGATATACTTGATATGCGCAAGATCGAATCGGGTAAACTTGAGCTTGCCCTCGATGCTTTTGACGCCTCTGACCTGTTACGCAAAGCTATTGAAGGTATCGATAGCTTGGCGCACCAAGCGCAGGTTGCTATTGAGAATCAGGCCAATACTGCCCTCGACGTATACTGCGATGGCGACAGGATACTACAGGTGCTTTCTAACATTTTAGCTAATGCTGTCAAGTATTCGCCTAGTCCCGGTAAAGTGATTGTTGCTTGCGAGAAGAGTGGTTCTAGTTGTAAAATCTCGGTACGTGATTTCGGTCCTGGAGTGGCTAAAAATCAGGCTCATAAGCTCTTTGGCCGCTTTGAACAATTGCGTGCTAAAGACGGCAAGAATCGTGCTGGTTCAGGTTTGGGTTTGGCCATTGCTAAGGCCATAGTTGAGCAGCACGGCGGCGAGATTGGAGTTGAGCTTCCCGACGGTGGTGGGTCAATCTTCTGGTTCTCATTGCCTCTTGCTGAAGACGAAATTGAGTCGCTTGAATTGGATGAAGATGAGCTTGCCCAGCAAGCAGTTCAAACTAGTCAAAGTATTCAATCTATTAAATCTATAAATGAATAGAGCGATGAGGCCGAGCGCAATGTCTGAAGAAAGATCAGAACAAGAAGAAGCAGAACAAGAGAGTTCTGGTCGCGTTCTCTTAAGGCGTTGTCCGCAGTGCGCTGCTGAGATTTACGAAACAGTCGACAACTGCCCTCTTTGCCAAGCCGAATTGCTCGGTAGTTTTGCTATAAACCAAGATCTCATCGAAGAGAGCGTAGAAAATTTAGTTGTTCTACTGCGGGCTGAATACGATCTGAAATCGTTACGCCTGGCCCAAGACACTGATCAGCTCATGGCCAGAGCAAAAATAAGAGAAATGGTTCGTGAAGATTCAACGGCTCTAACAATATTTGAGCGCGGCGTGGTATTGCAGCATTTGCTCAACATTGTTTTTAATTCGCGAGACGAAGATACTCTTTAAGGCCCTCTGGGTCGTCTGTAATAATAGAATCAACCCCAAGCTCACATGCTCTTTTCCAGCCTTCTTTGCTGTTTACAGTCCAGGTGTTTACTGTCAGGCCGGCATCGTGGGCGGCTTTGACAGTATCAGGTCGAACACAGTCAAAATCTGGATTCCAAGCCGTTGCCCCAACTGATTTGGCATAATCCCGCAGGTTGTAGATGACTGAGTCGCCCAGTAAAGCTAGCTTGTATTTAGTGGTTTTATCGTGAATTTTTTTCAGAATAAGATGGTCAAAAGAACTAATCATAATTTTGTCGGGATAGGGATAGTCTTTGAGGAGCTTGAGCAGCTCGTCGTCTATACCAGCATAGTTACCCGGGCAGTTTTTGATTTCGATATTAATAGTGAGTTTTCCGTCTACAGCGTCAAGCACTTCCTTGAGCAAGGGTAGCCGTTCTTCTTTGTATTTTGCTTCATACCAGCTGCCGCTATCAAGAGCAGACAGGTCCTTCCAGTTTGCATCTTTGACAAGGCCGGTACCATTGGTGGTGCGGTTCAGGGTATCGTCGTGAATCACTACCAATTCGCCAGATTTACAGCGGTGTATGTCTAGCTCAATGCCGTCTGCTTTGGCTGCTACGCTTTTCTTAAAGCTAGTCAGGCTATTTTCTGGACCCCAACGTTTGCCCCCACGATGGGCCACCACCAATGGAAGTTTTTGTATATGATCTTTTGCCATTAGCACATTTCCACATTGAAATTGAGTGAGAAGAGCAAGGCCCAAGGCGATGCTGATTTTAAAAACGTATGTTTGTGCCATATCCACTACCGTATCCGCCATAGCCGCCGTATCCGCCGTATCCAGTGTTGTAGCCGTTATATCCGCCCGAGTAGAGTGAATTCCCGTACATACCATTACCGTACATGCCATTGCCGAAATTCATGTTCATCATGCCTGAACTCATGGCACCAGCAGCCATGGTGGCAGCTGCTCCCAGGGCCTTAGCCAGTCCCTTTAAAAGGGGATGACCTTTGCTTTGGGCCGCTTGTTGTTCGTTTGTTCCGTTAGTACCGTTAGTACCACTGGTCCCGGCAGCATTTTCTGTGGCTTGACCCGTCTGCGAATATTGCGGATTATTCTGTTGGTAGCCTTGGGCCTGATAACTCTGTTGGTAGTTCTGGGTAGCAGGCTGGTAGCCCTGTGCTTGATAATTTTGAGTGGGATAGCCTTGTCCTGGCTGTAAATTCTCGGCGCTCGGCATCTGGAAAGACTGTTGTCCATATTGAGCCCCATAGCTACCCTGGC
>JAUPUU010000236.1 GCA_030917395.1 Cyanobacteriota bacterium erpe_2018_sw_21hr_WHONDRS-SW48-000092_B_bin.40 | reverse complement strand
GAAGTTGGTTGAAATCGCCAACCAGAGTGGCGCCGGCGCTGACTTTACCTAAGGCCCAGTATAAGTGCGGCATTGGCACCATACTCGCTTCGTCAACAATGATAATGTCGAAGGTTTGCTCTGCTAGCAAGTTGCTGAGAAATACTTTGCTGAGAGTGGTGCCTATTACTTTTGCTTCGGCAATTACTTTTGCCGCGCCATTGTCGACTATTCTTTCGATTTCTTTGATGCGGCTATAGAAGGCGTTTAGCTTTGGTTGATTGGTCTCAATGTAGTGGCCAACATCGTTTGGTGTCAGCCCGGTGTAGTCCATGAGCTGCTCTAGCTCTTGGTGGGCCTGCTCAAGCTTCGCTTCGTTGGCGGCGGCAAGATCGTGGGCTTCTTTTAGCTTGCCAGCAATTTCATCGATGAAGCGCTGCCGAGTCGAAATGAAAATATTGAGGTCGCGAATGTGTGTTTCTTGGGTTGAGGCATCGATGCCGCGTAGAGCTATACTTAAGTCTCGGTGCGCTTGTTGTAGTTGAGCTTGAGCGTGGTGCACGTCAGAGAGCGCCTGTTGCTGCCGCTGATGCAATGATTCTATTTGCTCGGGACGTTGTATTTCTCTTTCTAATCGTCTGGCAGTATCGGCTGCTTTGTGCAAGTTCTGCCAATGCTTCATGGCTTCTTCTAAAGGTCGAGCCTGATTAGCAAGGCGTTCTCTTTCCTCAAATAAATGGTCATTGCTGGCTGCCACCACTTTGTCGAGTATGACCAGGGGGAATTGCTTGGCAATATTGGGGTTTTTGGGTAATCCAAGACGAATAATTTTGCCCTGGGCATAGGCCGTATCGCTCAGTTGTTCTGCGATTGCTACCGTGGCCGCATCTACAGCGGCATTGGCGTGAGAAACAAGTAGCACGCGCCTGCCAGCATTCAAATGCGCTTCTACAGCTCTTGCTATGGTGCGGGTTTTGCCTGTGCCGGGCGGCCCCCAGATTACTGCTAGAGAAGAGCTAAATGACTTGTTTATGGCCGATGCTTGGGAGGCGTTTGGGGCATTATCGGCTTGGTATGAATAACTTGGTTGGGTGCCTACTCTTACCAGTGCTTTGGCGCTGCCTGTGAATACTTCTTCGGCGAACTTAAATTGAGCGGGATTTTTTGATTTTGCTTCTTTGAATTTACTTATTAGCCGCGCCAGAATGGTAGAGCGGTTGCTGGTGAGCAAAGCAGATTGAACTTGCTCTCCCATGCTCTCTGCCACCGATGGCGATACGGCAATCTGCACTTTTAGGCCATCGCTGGCCACCAACGTGCAGTCGAGGGTCACTCCGCCTATTTCGATCAGGGCTGGGGCATCATCTTCGCCCTTGAACAGGCGACTGGCGTTGAAAGTATAGATGTAATGATTGCCAATCTGGCTAGTCAACTGGCCGTCGAATATTCTTGTGGCAGTAGTCTTTTTCTTCTTGAGCTCTTCGATTTCATCTTGAAGGGCCGCAATGAATTCGTCTATGCGGTTGGGCGTCAAGATCAGTACCTATTTTACTTCTATTGTTACTGCTTGTCTGAGTATGCCACATGGTTGCTCTTCTCCAACAGGTCAGGGCAAAATTAACAAAAGAGAAGTTCATTTTGCTGAACTTCTCTTCTGCACTTTGTTTGGGCTGACCTTGCCTCAGGCGCAACTGTCTTTGGGGCCGTCGTCACGCCATTGGCAAGGCCCAGATTCTCGCCGCGTAGCGAAGAGTTGTTCTAGTGTCTTGCGCGCTCGACATGCCACATATGGGTTTTCGTCATGGTTGAGAATTTTCAGTACGCCGATAGGAACAGTAGCATCTTCGGCGATACCATGACGCACCGTTGGGTCTGGGTCGTAGGCCAGCATGTAGGTGATATCGACTGGCGTTGATGGGTTGGTAGCCGTAGCCAGCCTCACCTCTGCATTACCGTCATGGGCGAGCATTTCCAAAACTTCTTTTGGGGTGCTCGTATTTTCGGCAACGCGAATTTTTATTCGGGCATTGATGTTGCGAGCTAGCTTTGCTAACTCGCGTGGTTCGGTCGTTGGATTACTTGCTTTGAGATATTTTTCAATTTTATAAACAGTGTTCATTTAAACCACCTCCGCTCCTAAATGGGATGATTTTCTGATGTGTAATACGAAGATTTTGAGCACGTTATTAATTCAACTGAATTAAAGATCAACTCCTTTAAGTCTGATGAATAGAGAATATGCGAGGACAAGCTGAAAATTTTTCGTTTCAGTTTCCAATTTTTTTATAGCAAAAAACCGAAAACCTGACAAGTATTTTTAATCTTTTGCCTTGGTGACAATAACGAAGCTTTTGACTTTGTTGCCTTTATTAAACGAAATGACGATGTTGTCGAAATCTTTGGTCTTAGCGCTATCGTCAGTGATTAAATACATTAGCTCTTCTTGTTTCTCACTGAAAGTGCCTTTACCTAGTGCTTTTTCAACATCCGCTCTGGTCATGCCCAGTAAATTCGGAGCTATCTTTGCGATAGTTGACCAGCGCTCGGCCGTGGTCTTGCCAGCAACAAAATTAGCCCAACTTTTGTCACCAGCGTTTTGTGAATCTTTCGCCGCAGCTCCTTGAATCAGTGAACAGTTGATTGTAAGGATGGCAATGGTAGCGAGAGCAAAAATAGAGTTTTTCATAAAACCTGCAGGAACTTATAGGGATATCTTTGGGATGCCTTTACTTCAAGCGTTTCTCGAAACAGAGAAAGCGCAAACCATCACGAAAAGCCAGGCTGATTTCGCCGCAGAGAACATAGCCTAGCTTGGGAAAGAGTTTTTGTGTTGCCTTATTGTTTGTATTTGTGTCGACTCGCAGCGTGGCGATTTCGCGCTCGTGGGCAAGCCGCTCTGCCTGTTGCATTAATTCTGCTGCCACACCCTGTCCTTGAAAGTCTGGGTCGACGGCCAGGCGGTGAACCACAATGGCGGTCTCGCTGGTGTCCCAGACTTCGGCGTATTCAGGCTCTTGGGTGGTGGTTATGGCGGCCACTCCCGCTAGCTTGCCATTGCTTTCGGCTAGCCACAATTGCCTCTGGGCCACGTCACGCTCGAAGACTGCCGGATTTGGGTAATTGGCATCCCACTGCATATTGCCGCTCGCTCGCATTAACGGTACAACCCTTGTGATTAGTGACATTACGGAGGCAATGTCGTTTGTTGTTGCTTCCCTTATAATCATTTGCATTCCTTTGAGCTATTTACAATATAATTGTCGCCACTATAGAGTGGCGCTTCCGTGGCACATTCGGATGTTTGTTTGGGGAGAATAACTGATGACTTGGATCAAGACTTGCCCTGTATCAGAATCAACTTTATTGCAAGAGATTTTGGCAGAATCCATGAGCCAGTATCCGGCCGAATACAGAATACCAGTAGAAGCCCTTGTTGATGCTGACAGTAAAGATGAGGGTGCGGGTATCGTCATGGCCCATAGTCTTATACCCGAGGCGCTGCGCCATGCGTTTTCTACTTTTGCTAAGTTGATGGATCCTGAATTGCCCCTTTCTCGCCGTCAGCATGAGCTCATTGCTGGCACTGTGTCGACCCTCAACAAGTGCTTTTACTGACTGGAGTCTCATACGGAGTTTCTCCGTCGCGT
>JAUPUU010000235.1 GCA_030917395.1 Cyanobacteriota bacterium erpe_2018_sw_21hr_WHONDRS-SW48-000092_B_bin.40 | reverse complement strand
TTCAGCTTAGCTCTAATCACGCCTTTAACTGGCTGAGCGAGTGTAGTTTGATTGTTCATAGCTAGTCTCCAAAATTTTTTGAATAGATTCGGCCCCCACTGCTAAAAGTGGTGCCCTTTGTGGATTTGGGCTAAAGGCTATCTTTAACCTCATTGGTTTTAATCTTGAGCAATTCAACGGAGACATCGGAAAAATTACTTATGCGAATAATCTTCCAAAACCAATCTCCATCAGCCCTTGCCAGTTCAACCTTAACGCCGATGTAGTGCTCTTTGTCGTCCTGAAAGTTGAGAGTCAATAGCCAGTTCGAGCCCACAGCTTCTCTAGCAAAATATTCGATACCGGTGTAGTGATAGCGATCAAAGCCCAACTGTTTACTCAAGGCGTCTAAGTTAGTGCTATAGCCAACACTCTGGCCGGCACTGTTTTGAACATCATCAGCCAGCGAACCAGCGGCTACCGAATCGCGAATTTCGCTCTTAATTGCCGCTTCAAGGTTTGACTGAAAGAGTGAAGCTAACGTGCTTGCCACCCAGTTACCAAAGGCACCACCACCAAGGGCGTTAGAAACAGGCGTAGAAACCATGTCTCTAACAAGATTTTGAGCAACACTGTCGACATCGACGGCGCGCTCAAAGGTACTTACAGATTTCGACTTGACAGCATAGTGCGCCTGCAGAACGGCAAACTCAGGCGTGGTAGTGGCGTAAACCGCACCTAAGAGCAGTACGACAACGACCAAAGACAAAATCGTTTTCCAGCGTGAACCACTTGGCTCAACGGGCAATGTCGTGCCATTATCTTCATTTTCACTCATATTCTTTCCTCACAAACTAGCTGACGGCGACCTCCTTGCGCCTTCAGCTAACGAAAATTGAAAACCAACGCAATCCCGCGCTGGTAATTGTTCTATGACTTTTGTCAGGCGGCCAAACCGGGCTGCAACTGACTAACTTTCAAACCAATACCCTGATCGTCAAACCGACCTTGATGTCCCATCGCCTGTGATAACGCTAAATAAAGGGCACGTTCTTGGGCAATTAGTTCTGTTCCATCAAACCAACTGTCGTTCAGCCAGATGAAGAACGGATTCTCCACTTCCTGACGACGGTCGTAGCCAAAGGTGAAATAGTATGACTTGCCATCAGCAGTGCTGACCATGCAGTCAACCTGATAGGCGCCCACAACTTTAACCACTTCATCGATACGACGACTGAGCTTGACCGTAGCAGATACTACCGCTAAATCAGCATCTGCCTTGGCAAAGAGTGCTTTGAGTTTAGTCAAAACAGCCTCTTTCTTAGCTGGAAACTCCTGGTTGCTGATACTAGCTCTAATATTCTTGATCGTCATCAATTTTCCCAAGGGTAGACACTGCATTCAAAACGCCCTGTCAAACACAGCGTCTGGTTATGCCACCACAATACCGCAGTGGCCAATTGTCGCAAGCCTAAATCAAGCAGCTTTGTCGACTTGCACGTTGCGAATGGCGACGGTTATGCCCTGGCCGAGAAAGCCACCCTGAATGTTCATAACTTCAGAGAGAGATTGGTAAAACCAATCGTCATGAGCAATCAACTTGCTGCCGTCAAACCAGTTGTCTTTGAGCAAAATGAAGAAAGGGTGTTCGGCTTCTTTGACTCGGTTGTATCCAAAGCAGAAGTAATATGTCTTCTGATCGCTGGTGATTAACGCACAATCAACATGGTGATAACCGACACGTGTGCCGCCAAGTTTAACTTCCAGCAAGGCCGAAAGCGGTTCAACATGCGCACCACCTTGGGCAAAGAGTGTGTGGAGTCTAGCGATGACGGCTGCTTTTTGAGCTGCGAGTTGGCGATTGTGAATTGCTTGTGCATTTATGTTTTTCATAACTGTTTCCTTTTCTAAGTTAGGTTGTTTTGGATTACCTCTGCAATTAGCTCTTCACAGCAAACAAAACCAGACAAGACCATCCTCGAAGCAACATAGTTGCATCGAAAAATTTGTACATAGGCCTTATTGGCTGTTGTTAAAGGTTTAAAGTACCTTGCTGCGCGAAAGAGAATAGAGAGATATCTAGTGTTATCAAAGACGTACTATGCAGAGCAAGAGAAAATAGGACAACTGCGCTGGCCCAAACGCTGCACAGGGAAGTAGCTAAAGGCCTTTACTGCGCGGTTTTTGGGCTAGTACCCCAAAATAAATGGCAGCAGCCTGCTGGCACCATGAGTGGTGATAATACGAAGAAACGCAGATTAGCACAGGCTCATTTAAGCCCGAACCCTGAAAACACTGGTATATAGGCTATCTCAAGACCCAGAGAACAGAAAGCCTCAAACTGTCTCACCCAGACCGGACAGAATTAGCCTACTTCAGACAACAGCGCGAATTACGTGACAATAAAGCCGCGTGGCGACCAAAACCCAGCTCTCTCAAAGTAGACCGGTCGTTTAATTTGCTGGTAAAAAAAAGGCATCCTTGCCTCAAAAGGGTTAAGTCAAAGTATTAAGCCTCGGCAGCCAAAGCAATTGCCTCTGCTTCCAGCACCGGGCTCATCGCCTTTTCATCTAACGCGCTGCGCTTCTTCCAAACAACAGGAACTAGCCCCAAAAGCGCTCAGGCAGCGCGCTTTCAGGTTAGCCTCGAACAGCCAGACTCTTGCCATACTGATGGTTGCCAACAATGCCACCGGCAATGGTGACACATACGGTACCAACCATATAAAGTGGCAGTTCTCCAGCTGCCCATGGCCCACAAAAGAGAAACCCCAATATACCGCCCCATAC
>JAUPUU010000234.1 GCA_030917395.1 Cyanobacteriota bacterium erpe_2018_sw_21hr_WHONDRS-SW48-000092_B_bin.40 | reverse complement strand
GCCAGCATAATGGCTTCATTAGCTGAATTCGAACGCGACCTGATTCGTGAAAGGGTCAAGTCAGGTCTGGCCGCAGCAAAGGCCCGCGGTAAAAAACTTGGGCGCCAGCTCGGTCAAAGGGTAAAGTCAGACCGGCTTGCTCCCAGGGTTGTTGACCTGGTCGGTCAAGGTACTTCCTACCGGGACATTGCCGAGCAACTGAAAATCAGCAAGACGACCGTCACTGAAATCATGAAACGCCATAGAGCAGAAAGCGTTTTGGTAACCAAGGAAGAACCAAAGCGCACAACTCAGGTAACATCGAGGGGAGCGAAACGGTGACAAACAGGGGCGCTAGTCACACTAACCCGGCGCGACTGAGCAACCAAATGGTTTTAGTTCAACTCATCATTCCTGAAAGCACATGTTCACCGGCTGCTGTCTCGCCTGAATATCCTCTTTGGTACCTGTAACCTCGACATCATCAGACGCTTGCTCTAATGCCACTTTGGAAAACCACACCTTGCCATCGCCGCTCATGAGCACACCAAATGCTACGGCCTTCGCCCCCGGTGGCACGTCGAGCACACACTCATAATAATTCCAATCAGTGGTTCCTTTGATTGGATTTTTCTGCATGTTGTCGAAGCCGAGGATTTCACCATCCTCTCCATCGATGCGCATCCACAGTGCTGCCCAGCCGACCTCTTCACTTTTGATCTGTGCACTCAAACGCATTTTTTTGTTCAGGCAAAAATCAGCATGTACCTTTTGCATCAGAGTGCCGAAGCCACTTTGAGGATCGCGACGCGATTCAATCAGCGCACACTTGCCACCAGCAAACTTGGTGGCGTCGTCTACACCCATTTTGTAGTTGTCAGGATGGCTACCGCTGGCCATCCATCCGGTGGGCAGGCGATGCAGACCACTCTTGCTCCCATGTTCACCGTCTTC
This sequence comes from Cyanobacteriota bacterium erpe_2018_sw_21hr_WHONDRS-SW48-000092_B_bin.40, assembly GCA_030917395.1. Lineage (GTDB taxonomy): Bacteria > Cyanobacteriota > Vampirovibrionia > Obscuribacterales > Obscuribacteraceae. The sequence continues at coordinate 6,157 of JAUPUU010000234.1, read as the reverse complement.
GAAATCGAGATTTAGTGGCTCGGCAGGCAAGCTCTTCTTCTTTGCGGAGGTCGCGGACGTCTTATTTTTCTTGAGCTTGCCATGTTTGCCTGTGGTGGCAGTATCGGCAGTGACTTCAGTCAAGGCGAAATCTTTAAACCACGCGGTGCCGTCGCCATTGACCACGCCGCCGATATAAATGTTGTCACTTCCTTCGGGGATGTCGATCACACATTCGCACTCGGTCCAGTCGTTGGTGCCGGTCAGCTCACGCCCCTCCATGTAGTCATGACAGACGGTCAGCTCGCGCCCGGCGTCGGTGCGGAAGAATAACGTGGCGGTGCCCGCAAGCGCTTCGGTTTTAACCGAGCCCGAGAGCTTAACGCGCTTGCCGACATAGGCGTCTGCATGCACGGCCTGCAAAAGTGAGCCATTTATGGCACCATCGACCTTAACAAAGGCAGATAACGGAGTCCCCTTACGTGATAACTTAGACAAACCGATTTCCACATCACCGTCGCCGTACTTTTGTTTGAACCAGCCGACAGGGGTAGCGTCAATGGGAAACACTTTGTTGTTGTCGCGAAGCCCCTGAGAAAAGTCCATGTTGATCGGCCGGTGGTTTTGATACTGGATGCCGCAGGAACGGTTGTCCCACGTCGTGTCAGTAGATGGCACGTCTAGGCCAACAACTTTCAGTTCGCAGTCATCCAGCCAGAGACAGCCAGCACCGCTGAGCAATACGCCAAACGAAATGCTAGTGCTCTTTTCGGGCACATCGAGCACGACATGATACTGGGTCCAGTCGGTGTCGCCTTTGATGGGGCGATTTTGCATATTGTCGAAGCTGACGAACTCCCGCCCTGCGTCGACGCGCATCCAGAGACCGGCCCAATCATCGACTGATTCTGATTTAACATAAGCGGTTAGTTTTATGCGCTTGCCCCGATAGCTATCGGCCTTGACCGACTGCATCAGGGTGCCGAAGCCGTCGATGGCTTCAGTCGTCGAGCACAGACGAGCGCACTTGGTGCCGGAGTGGCAGAAATCGGTGAAAAGGCTCATCTCGTAGCTATTGGGATGGCTTCCGGCGGTAATCCAGCCTTTGGGCGGTGCGGGTTTTGTCGCTGTCATAGAATCGCTCCAGCAAGGGCACTCTATCCACTTTACACTGAAGACACACTATCTATTTAGAAAAGCGTCTTGACGGATCAAAGCAAGACTTTAATCCGGCACAGCGCACCGCCAAGTCATACATTACCGAAAATAAGGACTTAGGTCGATGTGGTGACCTGCTTGAAAGGGCCCCGTTAATAGTCTTCCATCTACCAGCATTCCCGAAAAAGGTTGTTTTCGGTATTGTTTGTTCTAGTTATGGCAAAAGACTGAATCCGTTGTCTGTCAAAAGTTTATCCAGAATATGCTGCTTCCTGATTAATCCTCTGAATCAGCAAGGAGAGTTTTTTTCCAGAGTTGACAGTCCCTAACCTCGATCGATGTATATTCGTCATCATGAACTATTATTTGGGAACCCTTGGGAAAGCAGCCAAGCGACTTGCTTACACCACTCTCTGTGTATGTGAGTTCGACGGTTACACGTTCAGCATCTTCATCAATAATGCTTTGCAGATTACTGTTTTGGTTTGGGTGAGCAAAATGCTCGTTGAATTCGCCTTCCAGTTTGATGTAATCAGAGGAAGCTTTATCGCCTTCATAAATTTCGACACTGAAAATTATCATTTTAAACTGTCGATTTTTATCGTCGTCCCAAATATACAATCGTCCGTCCATCTTAATTTCCTCGTTGGTTTGATATTGATTGCTACAGATATTATTCCCACTTTTACTCATTTTCGGTAATGCTGGATTGCCGTATCTGGGTTCATAAATCAGTCGCATCGAAGATGGTTGAAACAGAAAGGAGACTGACGTGATTCTGGCTCATTTGCGTGCCTATTAACTAGTTCTAGTTTATTAAGGAGATCAGATTGACTGGCCGCATCTACCCTGTATAAATGCTTTGACAGCTGCAGAATACTCTTTTGATGGGTCTGCTTCTTGAACTAGCTGATTCCATACCAAGCTCTGTAGGCGAGGTTTATCTTGTAAACTTGCCCATTTATCTATAAGCGCTGATAATGCCTCCAGTCTTTCTTGTCTCCGTTGAATTAGCTCTGTGCGATTAAGGTCTATTTGTCCGATTGTAAGTTGTCCAGTGGCGCTGTTGAGGCTATGCCAAATTAGGTGGCCAATGAAGACGATTTCCGCAGCGGGGTCGCTAGTCACTGGATTGATTAATGGTTCAGTCGGGCTAAAATAGCTCCTTTTAGCATTGTTGCAAACGCTGCACGCAAGTAAAAGATTATTCCAAACAAAACTATTCTCTGGGCTCAATGCCTTTGGCAAAATGTGTTCGATTTCGCCCCAGCTGATATGTTTGAGCTTGCTCTCACAGTAGCTGCATTTCCCGTATGACTCTTCGACCAAGCTACTTTTGATTTCCGGATGTTGATATCTATTCTTAATGCTTTCTGGGATCTTTGAGTAAATTCCACCATTGTCTTTTAAGTGTTGAAGAAGTTCAGCTCTCCAGTTGGTAGCATTGGTTTGAAGAATTTGCGGTTCCACATTTTTGTTAATTCGAATCATTGTAAGTGTGTTCCGTAACTACGTCGGAAATGGCTTTCGGTACTTCATCGTCCATGCCGAGTCTTTCTAACTCCTCACGCAATAAATCTAAGTTTTCTTGAGTCAGTTCGGCTGCGCTGTATTTTGCCATAAGTCGTCTAAGAGCCTCGTCCGCCCAGAGTGGAAGGGTGAACGGTAGGCCCAACACTTCACGAAGAATTTCGTCTGCTCCATGCGCTTTACTTGAAATATCAATTTGTGAACTATATATGCGATTTCGCTGGTTAAGCCTGAGTGCATAAATGTTGCAATCAGCCACCGATGAAATAATCAAAGGATTGTGAGTTGCAATTATAAATTGTGCGGACGGGAAGGCTTGCAACAAGCATGGTAGCAGTCGTTGCTGCATGAGCGGGTGAAGGTGATTCTCCGGTTCGTCAATAGTTACTACAAAGTCAGGTCTGTCTAAAGAAAGTAGATATAGGACCCACACAAGTTCTATAACAGCATTGAAACCACCAGAGGCGCTATCGAAATTAAATTCACCGCATTCAGTTACCATCACTATTTCGGGAAATCTTGCTTTAAGAGTTCTGAACCCCAGAGTGTCTGGCAAGATCACGCGCAAGATTTCATTGAAACCATCCAGTAATTTTTTTGAATCTGGCACTGCCTCCGCAGTCTCCGTGCTTTGTGCCGACATTGCGAGGAAAAGAATAGCTTCTTTTAAAACGTAATCAGGTGATTGATTAGATGACCTCTCATGGTATCTGGCAACAGAACGAACATAGGCTTCCAAAAATGATGCGCTGTTCTGCCTTTGGGTAGGAATTCGACGTATAAGTTCGGCCGACTGAATTGGTCGTCTTGCGGGAATGTGCACGCCTGTAATTCTATCTTTCCTTGTCACAAACGCAACGTTGCGAGTCACGGAACCGAGTTTCTTCGTTCCAATATCCAGCTGATAGCTACGATTACTATTTATCGGAATTTTTAAATCTACGGTTGAATCATTTCTCGTGACACTGCCAATGGTGGCGGCGCTGTCTAGTATATCTAAGACTGGAACATCGAAAATTTCTGAGCTACCGGGAGTTCTAACATACTTTGTTTCCCACCCGAAAAACGCCGCTAGAATATGCAGAAGTGTTGATTTGCCTGAACCGTTCGCCCCAGTAAGAATAGTGAGACGTTGATGAAATTTTAAATCAATGGTCTCGAACTGCCTCCAGGGTTTATTGATCTTGAGATTTTGGAATTGATGTCTCTCAGTTGTCACTCGGGTCTTCCCCTGTAATTATGGCAGCCACGGAAAATCCGGAATCGTCCCATTCAAATCTTCCTCCCACATATACTTTTTCTACAGCATCTGAATCGACTAGTTTGAACTTAAACAAAGCTGGAATAGTTAGGTACTTGTCAGTATTGTCTTTGAGAGCGACTTCAAGTGCCAATACTTGAATGCCGTCAATATCCGGCCAAGTCGACGACGCCCACTCAATCAATGCATCATTGGTATCGTCCAAAATCATGCTTGACAGAGAATCTAGCTCCTCCACTTTTTCGCTGATCGCCAAGCATGGTCGAAATAGGAATTCTACAAAACTACAGTCTGGATGGGTTTTCAGTGCTTGGTAGACTAGAATCCAGTGATCTTCGTCGATATCATCATCGTTCAATACCGCTAGTGTAATTTCTTCTGCATCACGGATAGGAAGCCGTTCTAAAGCATCACAGAGATAATTTACTATTTGCATGCTAACTCGGTTTCGAAAAGGTGACTCTCAATCCTAAACTTCTATTATAGCGTTTTGAACACAACCTATCCAATGATCGGTCTTGCTTTCCACCTCTGAATAATAGTCAAGATCGGTTTCTAGTATTTCAAACTCATTATAGCCCTATGACTATCAGCCGGGTCTACCGCTAGGTATTCTTGAAGCTGGCCGAGGTTGCTGTGGCCGGAGATTTCTTGGATTGTGCGTAGTGGAATGCCGGCGCGGGACATGTTGGTTAAGCAGGTCCGGCGCATAGAGTGTGTGGAGGCTTCTTCGATGCCGACGTTTTGGAAGGCTTCTGTGAGGATGTTGTGGGCGCGGATGCGGCCGATGTGGGTGTCGGGGTTGTCTGATGATGGGAAGAGCCAGGGGGATGGTTCTTCCATCTTGTCTAGGGTTTTCTTGTAGCTGGCTAGTTGTTCACGCAGTTTAGGGTGGATTGGTATGTTGCTGTAGACGGTATTTTTCTTTTTTAGTCTGGTGATTTTGAGAATATTGCGCACGCCACCACTGGTGGTGTAAACGTCATTTTGTCCGATGGCGATGATTTCGGAGATTCGAAGACCCGTATATAGGCCGGTGGCAAAAAGTGCTCGGTCGCGGTCGTTTTTTAGTACTTTAAGGACTGTTTGGATCTCTTTGGAACTTAAAACTTTGGCTTTGCCGGGCATGTGAACAAAACTTCCGTAGAGAGCTATTTTGTTTATTATACAGGGCTTAGTTTTGGGTGCAAGGCTGGAGAGTGTGAAATGGTGGGGAAATTGTAGTAAACGAAATGAGTCTTTTGTTTTCTTGCGCCCGGCGTCAACATTGACATATTTGTCAATGTTGTGGTATGTGTTGTATGTATGAATGTCCCGCTATTTAACGAATTTGGTCTTCTGCCAGCTGGCGAATACGGCCTTACCCTTTCACAGTTAAGGCTGAGTTCGCTTGTGTTGCCAGGTGAAGGTTGTCCGGCTGGATGGGATGCGGCTTGGCGAGCCAAGCTTGTGGATAACCTTGCAGTGATGGCTAGCCAGCTTTGGACTGTTGGAATAACCAACATTTTCATTGACGGTTCTTTTGTTGAAGACAAAGACCACCCAAATGATATTGATGGCTATTTCGAATGCGAGCTTGCGTATTTAGCTTCCGGTGAGTTACAGCAAGATTTGAATAGGCTTGATCCTAATAAGGTTTGGACATGGGCTCCAGCTAGCCGCACTCCTTATACGAACTCGACAAAGAAGCAGCTGCCGATGTGGCATTTCTATCGCATAGAACTTTATCCGCACTTCGGCCAACCATCAGGCATTGCCGATGAGTTTGGAAACATCTTGCAGTTTCCTGCAGCATTCAGAAAGTCTCGCTCTGAGCACCGGCAGAAAGGCATAGTCAAGCTTCTTCAGGAGAGAACCAGTGATTAAAACAGAAGCAGAATATCAGGAGTGTCTCAAGCGTCTTGAAGAAGACCGGAAGATAATTCGGGCGCAGCAGGAGAAACTCGAAGAATTAAACCTCTCGCAAGATCAGATTGAGCTTGCTATGGACCCGGTACTTTCCTTCAATGCTCAATTGAAAGAGGAAGTGGAATGGTATGAGCGTGTTAAGCGCCGCGATTTTGGTGTGTTTAATCAATTGACAGAGGTAGGACCTCTGCTCGTGGCTCTTAGGATAGCTAATGGAATTTCCCAGGCAGAGCTAGCTAAGCGCTTGGCAGTAGATGTGTCTCAGGTTTCCCGTGATGAGCGCAATGACTACCATGGCATCTCAATTGAGCGCGCAGAGCG
>JAUPUU010000233.1 GCA_030917395.1 Cyanobacteriota bacterium erpe_2018_sw_21hr_WHONDRS-SW48-000092_B_bin.40 | reverse complement strand
GCAGCATAGCCAAGCACCAAAAGATATTATGTTCAGTATGTTGCCCTACAATTTTGAAAATTTGAAACTGAGCACCCGGGACGGCAAAACACTTCGCAAGCTGTATTCCACTGCAATTGTTGCCCCACCAGACGACTGGCCATCAACAAAGGGTGTAGTTTCAGTGGCAGACAGAGCGAAGGTCATCGATGCCGTTTCGATCATCAACGCAGCCATTGCTGCTAAAAGCTATAGCAAGGCTGTGGAGATTCTAAAGGCTGGGCAGGCCAAATATCCAGATTCCGTTGCAATCAAAAGAGACTTAGCAGCAGCTATAAACAATACCGGACTGACAGCACTTGATGCACAACAATACGACAAAGCCCTAGAACTTTTTCAACAAGCGCTGACCTTGTATCCGCAAAGCAAGACCGTGCGCGGCAATATCGCCAACGCACACCTTGACTGCGGCCTGAGCTTACTTCGAGCAGAAAAATTCGCTGAAGCAGAAAACTCTTTGAAGCTTGCAGTTGAGGAGTTTGAGGCCAGTGGCAATAAAGCCGTGCTAACCAAAGCAGCCAATGGCTATGCCATTGTGTTGAAAAAACTGGGCAAGGAAGACGAAGGAAAAGCCATACAAGAGAAATACAGCGTCGCCGGAATATAACTGAGCAAATTGCAACGGCGAATAGCCATTTTTTTGAAGAACCAGTATTTGCTCGGACGCCCATTAACAGGCTAACTACTTAACTAAAATCGGCTCAATGGTGCCGAGAATTCCTTTTTGCGAAGCTTCTTCAAAGAGAACCGTGTGAGCTTGTTTGCCCATACCTCGCGCTGCCAAAGCATCGTTCAGAGATGCGACAAAAGTAGCTCCTTCAGGTGAATAACCAGCTTGTAGAAAAACAATTTTGCTTCGTCGAAGAACCGCTGATTTAGCTAAATTGGCTGCCAGTATCTCTCCATTTTCTTTACTAGAAACGGCCTGGCCGTCTGTCACTAACAATATCAATATGGGTTTGGAAGAGTTGGCCGTAGCTAATTTAAGAGCCTCCGGCAGGTTGGTATTACCAGTGGTGACAGCATCAGCAAGCTTATTATGAACCTGTTTAGCTGATAGATTGAGCGAAGGTTCGACTTCATTGTTAAAGAGATAAAGATCGAATTTAGAAACAGACTGACTCTGCACCTTAGCACAAAACCTATCGAGTTCTTCTTTCACCCAAGTCCAACGCAGTTTATCGCTGTTTCCCAGATGTCGATACATTGATCCTGAATGGTCCACAATCAAACGAATCTGATAGGTCCGCAATACCGTGGCCAAATTCTTGGTGGCCTCCAGCGAAAAAGGTCTACTCATATCAAGCTTAGCCGTCATGACAGTTTGATATACACGACCTTTTCGTTCGATCTTTAACTTCAACAAGTCTTTCTCGATATTTGCTTCTAGAATGCGATCACCAACCAGAAGGCCAGAGTAGAAAGCCTGTGAGCCCTTTTTCACTTCCTCAACCCGAGTTGGCAACTGAGTACTAAGCGGAATGAATCCGGTTGAAACACAAGCCATGCCAAAGGCGTTAATCGTTCCGCTCAATTTGACAGTAGAAGGTGCAACAGAACGCGATCCCGAAGTGGTAGATTGCGCTACGGCCGACGAAGTTGAGATGATTTGGGTCAAGAAGCTGCAGCCAATCATAAGGCGCAAGAGGCGACGACAAGAGAATGAAAATGGGAAATCAATCTTTCGAAACGAGTTAAACGGTGCCATTTACTTACCATCCGGTTTTTGCTTGCTAGCAGCTTTGACCGCTGCGCCTTTTTTTGAAACGCTTCCCAACTTAAGCGCCTTTGCGTGCAGAGGATTCTCATTCGGAATGGTAGCGGCCCTGGAAGGGTCATACGAACGAACGTATTTGTGCACTCCCCGAGATGCATTTGGCAAAGACGGAAGCTCCGGCACAGCCGGTGGTGTAACTCTCCGCAATAAGGCATCCGCACGCTTCTGATAACGCTCAATGATTGCAGCTTGCTCCCGACTCAATTGCTCGAATTCTAATTGGGTGAGACGATTCAATTGCGGAGTGGAAAAATTCTTCTGATACTGTTCTATCTTTTTGTCAAATCTCTGCTGAGCAGCGTCTAACTCTTTCTCTTGCTCCGCCAAAAGGCGCTGACGCTCTTGTGTGTTTACTGACGAAACCTTAGTATCGACTTTCGCTTTATCAAGCTCAACGTCATACGGCAGAAGCTCAGTGACGGCCTGATCAGCCAACAAACCCAGGTCAGTGCCACGGCTTAAGCGCTGACACTTAACCAAAGCAAGCCTTGCCGCTCCGTTTCTACCCAAGCGCGCGAGCGAACGCCCAAGGTAATAAAGAGCATATTCATCATTAGGGCGGCGTTTAAGAATGTCTCCAGCCAAATGAGCAGTCACACTGTAATACTTGGAGTCGTAAGACATTTCGAGCATTCGCCGATCCGAAAATGTCTGCCCAAAAGCCGGAACGAATGATGTCGCAACGAAAATGACTATAAGACTAATATGAGAACGAACAGTTCTAGGAAACTTAGTCGTAATGGCTACTTTCATAGAAACACCCCAAACCAAACCTCATGATATTATAACGACATTCAAAGTTTTAGTGTTTTGAACACTGAGACTAGCCTCTTCCCGCAAGGATAGGAATTAGCGTTGCCAAGTCCAGTCAGGCTATTTGCGAAATTGGCACTTAGTTTTGCCCTAATTTGCTACATCTGCGCTCCAGGAACAAAAGCCCAATCTACAACCGTAGATTATGAGAACTTGGGTCGGAAACAATTTTCGCAGGCCAAGTACAAGGAAGCTGCTGCGAGTTTTCGCACGGCTATTTTCAAAGGGGCAAACTCAGCCGCAATCTGGCTGAGCCTAGCAGAGTGTTACGAACGCACAAAAGAGAAGAGTGCTGCCACTCTAACCTATCAAACAATTTTGAAGAATTTTCCTGGCACACCAGAAAGCGCGAAAGCAACTGAACGTACTGCAAAACCAAAACCATCAGCACCGGCCAAAGTAGCATTATCGCCAAAGTTAGCAGCAACCCCAAAAGTTGCAGCAGCGCCAAAAGCAGCAGCAACACCAAAGGCTGCAGCAGCGCCTGTGGCCGCGCCACACAAAGATCTGATGGAAAGAATATACATAATTCCACCTCGCTTTGGTCACGAGCCGGTGAGCCCTGCCACAATTCGCCTTGTGCGCTCGCTATTAGCCGGGCTGCCAAAAACTATGTACAAAATACTTGATCGTGGAAATGTGACCATTTACCTCACGCCCAATTTGATTGACAAATTTCCAGAGACTGTTGGCGTAAAGAACGATCACCTTGGCATATATTTCATTCAAGAGCATGGTCGAACCTATGATTACGACATGTACCTCTGTGAGCGAACTGGATACGGCAAAGGTACAGATCTAGGCCCAATATCAAGCGACGAGACCATAAAAGAATTCTTCTACACTCTGCTCTCTCACCTTCTCAATGGCTGTCTAGAAATGCCGTCTAAAGATCCGCAGTTTGTAGCACTCTATAAACTAGACTACGCCAATCTAAATCCTCTCGATTACATGAGCATTCATGCCTATGTTGCCCCCGTGGAAGGCGTCAATGATACTTTTGCTGCGCTCGGAGCAAACATAATGGGCAGCCATGGAGAAGCCAGCGAGCTTTGCAGTCGTTGTTTTCCTCGCTGCCGGGCCTGGATTGTCAACCGAATCAAAGTACTCTCAGAGCGAAAATAGTGGTTTTGGCT
>JAUPUU010000232.1 GCA_030917395.1 Cyanobacteriota bacterium erpe_2018_sw_21hr_WHONDRS-SW48-000092_B_bin.40 | reverse complement strand
CAGTGGTGCCAATTGATTCGCAACAAAATGACGATGTACTCAAGCATATTCTTGAAGACAGCTCGGCAGGTTGGATTTTTACTGACGAAAAAGGCTCAAAGCGTCTTGATAAGATATTGCCAAAGTCTGGAGCAAAAGCCAAGTCTAGTCATCGAATCGTTCGTCTTGATGATGATGAAATAGCTCAGAGCTGGAAGAAAATTGCAGCATCTTCTAAAGACAAGGCCGAGGCTATTAACCCTCAACTGCTCAAGTTGGCGCCAGATAATATTGCGGTTTTGTTTTATACATCTGGCACTACTGGCACGCCAAAAGGTGTTCCTTTAAGTCACACCAATATGCTTTTGCAGCTTGATGAAGTGATTTCCAAAATTGATTTGCTCAAGCCGAAAGATCGCGTCATGTTGCCATTGCCTCTTTTTCACGTTTATCCACTTAACACTGGTTTGATGGCACCACTTTTGATGGGCCTAACAATTGTTTTGCCCCGTTCGCTAACTGGGCCCGAAATTATGCGCGCTCTGAACGATGGCAAAGTAACCGTTATTGTCGGTGTACCAAGGCTTTTGCGCTCCCTCTATCAGGCAATTGAAACCAAGTTTCATAAGAATGAAATTGTCGGGGCTGCCTTTGATGCCGCCATAAACTACTGCATTGGCATGGATAGATTTTTCAATTTGCGCCCAGGGAAAACACTATTTGCTCCTGTGCGTCAGAAGTTCGGACCAACTTTGCGGCTGTTTACCTGTGGTGGTGCACCACTGGCTAGTGAGTTAGCTTACAAATTGAGAGCAATTGGTTGGGAGATTGGTGTCGGTTATGGCCTGACAGAAACGGCACCACTAGTTACGTTCCGCGTTCCTGAAGATCGCGATCTCGAAGGTGTTGGTCAAGCCATTAAAGGTGTAAAAGTACGGATTGATCCTTTAGCTGAGCCAGATGCAAGACTTGATAAAGATGCTGGCGAAATTGTGGTCACCGGACCCAACGTTTTTGCTGGCTATAAGAATCTTCCCGAATTGACCAAAGAAGTTTTCACCGCCGATGGCTGGTTTAGAACTGGTGATCTTGGTGTGATGAAGCATGGCAAGTTGCATGTAATTGGTCGGGCTTCTTCTACTATTGTTATGGAAGGTGGCGAGAAGATTCAACCTGAAGACGTTGAAGATCGCATCGCTAAACAACCGGCCATTGCTGAAATAGGCTTATTGCAAGTTGACCATAAATTGGTTGCTTTGGTTATGCCTGATATGAAAGAAGTGGGTGACAAAGATCCTAGAGCCGCAGTCGCAGCAGCTCTTAAGGTGGCCTCTGCTAGTTTGGCCTCCTATCTGCAAGTGACTAATTTTGCTATCACCAAAGACACTTTGCCTCGCACTAATTTGGGCAAAATCAAGCGCCATGAATTGCGGGCTCGTTATGATTTGGCCTTGAACGAAGAGAAAGCTGGCACCAAAGGTAGTGCTAAAGGTAGTGCTAAATCTGGTGCTAAGTCAGATAGTGCAGAAACTCTTGATTCTAATGACCAAATTTTGGTGGAAGAGCCCGCCGCCGCTGCTTGTCTCAAATGGCTGAAAGAGCGCTTCCCTGAGCAAGAGATCAGACTTGATACCAGTCCGCAACTTGATCTTAATATCGACTCTCTTGAATGGATGCACCTTACCTTAGAGCTTGTTGAACATACTGGCGTTGAACTTACTGGTGATGCTGTCGCCAGAGTGACGACGGTGCGTGAGCTGCTCAGTGAAATAGTGGCATCTGCTGAAGGGGGAGAGGGTGCCGTCTCACCCATCGATGACCCTGACCACTACTTGACCTCTGAGCAAAAAGAGTTTGTGCAGCCTCTAACTGGCTGGCGTATTGGGGCTGCTGAGGCTCTCTATAACTTCACCATGATGGTAATGAGCCCTTTTAGAGTGGTGGCGGTACATCCTGAAAATATCAAAGATGTTCCGCAGCTTGTTTTTGTGCCCAATCATGCCAGCTATATTGATGCTTTTGTCATTGCTGCTGCTTTGCCCAAAGAACGAGTGAAGAACACACAGTGGGCTGGTTGGACTGGTATTGCCTTTGGTAACCCGGTGTTTTCATTCCTTAGCCGCTTGTCACGTGTTATTCCGATTGAAGCTAAGCAATCTATTTTTTCAAGCTTGGCTCTATCTGTGTCAGTTTTGAAGCAAGGAAATAACCTGGTTTGGTTCCCTGAAGCTGAGCGCACCCTTGACGGTCGTCTTTTGCCCTTCAAGCAAGGCATTGGTCTTCTTCTGGAAAAGAGTGACGTTAAGGCTGTGCCCGTTTATCTTGATGGTACCCGTCAGGCTCTGGCTCCTGGTGCCTTCTTCCCTACTTACATTCCGATTCGGGTGATCTTTGGTGAGCCCGCTTCTGGTCGTGAGTTGGCCCAAGAGGGTAAGGGTAAGGAAGCCCCTGAACGCATTGCCAATGCCTTGCAGCAGCGAGTATTGGCGCTATCTAAAGAAGCGGTGAACAAACCACCAGAGCAAGAAAGCAAAAGCTAACATTTTGGTCTTTGCTGTTTGGTACTGGCGCCTTGATGCCGGTGGTCCGCACCAGCGTAGTATGCGTGATGAGCATACCCATACTAGCGGGGCCTTTCTCTTTCCTCAGATGACCCTGTCGCGCTCGAAGCAAGAGAAGTAGTCACCATTTTTTGTCGACTATCTCTTCCTTGCTTTCAATACCAGCACGGCCCTCTCTCCCACTGATGTGCCGGTGCTGTATCGCTGGGCCAAGGTTTTGATGATGGTGCAGTCTGTAATTTCGCTGGCAGTTAGCCTTATTGGCCGCACGGGCTGTAAATATCTTATGATTACTAGGTCGACCGAGTACTGTCAAGTGGTGCGTTGATGATTCGATTTGGAGAAGTGTTAGTTAGGCTAAGCCTTGTCAGCGAGCGCGATCTTACCGACGCCCTGCAAGTTG
>JAUPUU010000231.1 GCA_030917395.1 Cyanobacteriota bacterium erpe_2018_sw_21hr_WHONDRS-SW48-000092_B_bin.40 | reverse complement strand
TTGAAACAGTGGTTGATTCACTAATTTCTTCAACCATTCATGATTGAATCTAGAGAGGTGAACCGACTCGCTCAGGTTAATCCAGGTTTTGTTATCAGCCAGATACTGAAAGAAGAAAGCACCTAGAGCAACAAGGGCCTTGCCTTTGTTGGCTATGGTATCGGGCATCTTGCCCCAATCAAACACCGAGTAGTCGTCTGTAAATTCAAACCAGTAAGAACCGTCGTCGCCTTCTGGCCGCCAGACCCGTTTTACCGAACCGTCGTATTCCAGAATCAGGTCTTGCAAGTCAACCGACAACTTTTTTCTCCTTACTTAAGATTTGCGAATAAGAGTGGTGCGGTCTTTGAGCCTCTGTGATTGGAAGTCACTGCCACAAGTGACATCGGTGGGATAGGTTCCAGTTAAGCAACCGGTGCAAAGCGTATCTTTCTTCAAGGCCCTGCGCAGGCCTTCGATTGTTTGGAAGACAACACGATCGGCGCCCAATTTTTTTGCTACTTCTTCATCAGTACAGTTGTAGGCAACCAGTTCATCTTGACTGGGGAAGTCGATACCGTAGTAACAAGGGAATTGAATTTGCGGGCAAGTAGAAGCCATGATTACTTCTTTGGCTCCCGATTGGCGCATTAGTTCAATAATTTGGGCGGCAGTGGTGCCACGGACGATACTGTCATCGATAACCAGGCAACGTTTACCGCGAATTTCTGATGGAATTGGTGAGAGCTTGCGGCGGATTGCTTCTTGTCTAGCGGCATGGCCGTCAAGAATGAAAGTACGATTGACGTAGCGGTTTTTGATTAGGGATTCGCGGAAAGGCAGGTCAAGTGCTTCGGCGATGGCAATAGCTGCACTTCTGCTTGTTTCAGGCACTGGCACAACGACATCCGCTACGATTCCGAGCTCTTTGATGCGTTCAGCTAAAACTAAACCTAACTGGAAGCGTGTTTCATATATAGAATGCTCTTCTAGTTCGGACTCAACTCTTGAGAAATAGACCGATTCAAACATGCATGGTGAAAGAGAACGCTGGAAGAGCACTTTGCGAGACACTTGCCTGTCTGCTCCAATATAGATTGCCTCACCAGGAGCGATTTCGTTTTCGACTGTGTAGCCTAAATAGGTAAGGGCTATTGATTCGCTAGCCAGGGCATAAACCGGCAGGCCTTCGCTGTTTATACGGCTGCCGAAGATTAAGGGTCTGATTCCGTCTGGATCACGGAAGCCGAACAGACCGCCTGTGCCATCAATGCCCACAACGGCATAGCTGCCCACCAAACGGTGCATACTGGCTTCAATAGCCTTGAACATGTACTGTGCGTTAGGTTCGTGGCCATCTAGCTCAAGAGCCAGCAATTTCAGTATCACTTCAGAGTCAGATTCACTAGCCGGAGTATATTCCAGGCCTGCTTCTGCCAATTCATCTCGCAGAGTATATACATTGACGATATTGCCATTATGGCCAATACCGATTGTTGAGCGAGCATCAAAGAAGGGTTGTAGTAAATTGGGGTCTTGTCTGCCGATGGTGGCGTAGCGCGTATGACCCAGTGCGGTTTTGCCTTTGAGGCCCTTCTTAAAAGAGCGCTCGGAGAAGACATTCTCGATTAAGCCGCTGCCTTTCTGTAGATTGAAAAGCTCACTGCCGCTTTCTGCCAGAGTCAAAATGCCCGCGCCATCCTGCCCCCGATGCTGAAGATTCATCAATCCGACAAATACATCTCTAGCAGCGTCAGTCGTGCCTGATACGCCAATAATTCCGCACATACGTGATCCCTCTATGGTCCACAAGCCAAGAATACTGCAATTGGTATCTGGTTAGCTGTTGATTAGCTCAATTATTAATGAGTTCCCTTTAGAAAATTTTCTCAACTGCCGCTCAAGCTCTATGCTTTGAGGCTTAGTAATATCGGTTACCTCTTCACAACGTTTTAGGCAATAATAGTGCACTAAATAATTGACTAAATACTGCACAGGTAAATGTTGCATTTAGCTCGCCATAATCTTATGAGGCCCTTCTATGACCACACCAATTGTCTCCGTTGTTATGGGCAGCAAGTCTGACTGGGAGACTATGCGACATGCCAATGAAGTGCTCGATGAGTTTGAGATTCCGCATGAATGCAAAATCGTGTCGGCTCATCGTACTCCCCAACTATTGACTGAATTTGCCACCGCAGCTGAAGGTCGTGGCATAGAAGTGGTTATAGCAGGGGCTGGAGGTGCGGCCCATTTACCAGGAATGGTTGCTGCGCAAACACTTGTGCCTGTCCTTGGTGTTCCAGTGGAAAGCCATGCTCTAAAAGGGCTTGATTCGCTGCTTTCAATCGTACAGATGCCAGCCGGTATACCAACCGGTACTTTGGCCATAGGGCGAGCTGGGGCGATAAATGCTGCACTGCTGGCAGTGGCAATCTTAGCTAATAAACGACCAGCTCTTCGTGAGAAATTGCGGGCTTATCGTCAAGTGCAAACTGATAAAGTTTTAGGAGATGTCTTACCTCTATGAAAGTACTTCAACCGGGTGCCACCATCGGCATGCTCGGTGGCGGACAGTTAGGTCGTATGTTCTGTGTGGCGGCTCGCGAAATGGGCTACAAAGTGCATGTTTATACTGACGAAGAAAAGAGCCCCGCTGGCCATATTAGCGACAAGCTTGTCTGTGCCTCATATCTAGACGAACAAGCCCTGGGTCATTTTGCTGCTGAAGTTGATGTCGTTACCCTTGAATTTGAAAATATTCCAGTAGAGACGATCAATATATTGTCGCGCACAACCTCTGTCTATCCCGGTGCCGAGACTCTCTATGTCGCTCAAAATAGGGAGAGAGAGAAACAGTGGTTGGTTGCCAATGGATTTCCCGTTGGCGCCTTTGTCTTGATTGAATCGCCAGAGCATTTGTCGGCCCTTGAACAAATTGGCTTTCCTGCAGTATTGAAAACCGCTGGTTTTGGCTATGACGGTAAGGGGCAGCGCATTGTGCGCAACATGGATGAAGCCAAGTTGGCCTTTGCTGAGCTTGCTAAGTCAAGTAAGCAAGCTGGAGTCGTGGCAGAGTCATTGATTACAATCGACAAAGAGTTTTCGGTTATAGGGGCGCGCAACTATCAGTCTGACGAGAGAGTTTTTGAATACTTTGGTCCGATTGAGAACAAGCACGTAAATCATATTCTTGATGTTTCTTCTGTGCCAGCCAGGCTATCCCAACATCTAGTAGAACAGGCGGCCAACATCACTGCTGCCATTATGGACAAGCTCGATTCTGTTGGTCTTCTTTGTGTTGAGTTCTTTCTTACCGATAAAGGAGTCTTGCTAGTCAATGAACTGGCGCCCAGGCCCCATAATTCAGGCCACCTCACCATAGAAGCTTGCCCAACTAGTCAATTTGAACAACAAGTTCGTGCTGTGTGCGGTCTAACTCTTGGGGCGACCGTGCCATTTCACTCGGCAGCAATGGTCAATTTATTGGGAGATTTGTGGTTGACGACTAACCATAAGCCTAATTTTGCTGCGGCTTTAGCTATTAGTCAGGCCCATCTGCATCTCTATGGCAAAGAAGAAGCTAGGGCCGGGCGTAAGATGGGTCATATCACAACAGTGGCAGAATCAAGCTCTTTAGCTGTTGAGCTGGCATTGAGGGCCCGTGCTAGTCTCTAGTGCTACGCAGAGGATATGAAAAAGAAGGCCAGGACTTAGTCCTGGCCTTCTTAAATTGATTAGAAGCTCAGTTCTAGACTACTCTTCTTCTTCCTGAGTTTTTGAAGCGACGAGCAGGAACAACCTTGCGTGGTTCAGGCTTGCCTTCTTGTTCGAGTTGACGGCCCATTACTTTTTCGATGTCACGAATAAGGTAACGTTGTTCGTCGTTAACGAATGAGAGTGCTACACCAGAGCGTCCAGCGCGGCCTGTACGGCCAATTCTGTGCACATAATCTTCTGGTGAATCAGGCAAGTCGTAGTTGACTACGTGTGAAATCGCTGGAATATCGAGGCCGCGAGCAGCAACGTCTGTCGCTACCAAGACTTTGAAGCGACCATCGCGATAGCGCGATAGTGTTTTCTCACGTTGGCTTTGGCTGATATCGCCGTGAATTTCTTCAGCTAATACATTAGCGTCACGCAATCTGCCTCTAACCCAGCCAGCTCTGCGTTTGGTTTTTGTGAAAACAATCACTGAACTCATTTCTAGTTCGGCAATTAGTTTAACCAATAGGGCATCTTTGCCGAATTCGGTTACGTGGTAGAGCTTTTGATCAATTGCAGTAGGCTCAATCTGACTTGATTTTGCTTTTACTGTGATCGGGTTTTTGAGGAATTCAGCAGCCAATCTGTGAACGCGATTGTCAATGGTGGCTGAGAACATTACTGTTTGACGTTCTTTCTTTAGTTGCGAAATGACTTTGCGAATCTGTGGCATGAAGCCCATATCGAGAAGTCTGTCGCCTTCATCTAGAACTAAGATTTCAACGCCTGATACATCAGCAATTCTGCGTTCAACCATGTCGAGCAATCGACCGGGGGTAGCGACGATAATATCAACACCACGCTTGAGGGCGCGGCTTTGCTTCTCGTAGCCTGTGCCGCCGTAAAGGGTGACGCAGCGCAGTTTGTTGTATTTGGAGAATTTGACGAACTGTTCTTCTACTTGAAGAGCTAGTTCGCGGGTTGGCACCATAACTAGTGCTCTTGGTCTTTTTTCTGGTTCTTGCAGGCATTCAATAATAGGCAAAGCGAAAGCAGCAGTTTTACCTGAGCCTGTTTGAGCTGAGCCCATAATGTCTACGCCAGACAATAACAGTGGAATAGTGTTTAGTTGAATTTCGGTTGGTTCAACGTACTCTGCATCTACAAGCGCAGCGAGAGTAGACTTGGACAAGCCAAGTTCAGCAAATGTGGTCAATTTAGAATCCTTTTATCACAACGGCTAACAAGCCAGTACCTATCTATTTGCGATCCATTTAGAGTGGATGGATACCTTGCCTGATTACTCAAGGACCTTGATCGCTCAAGGTTTAGACAAGGACGTTCTGCGCAATCGACGGTGATGACCAGTTCATGGCTTAAAAACCATCGTTTTTTCAGAATCTATCGCAGCATGCCACATATCATCACTGGATGTCAATGTAGAAATGTTGCAAACTAACTTATGTGAACTAAGCTGGGGTTCTTTTTGCCCCGAATTGATACCATTTACGGTCACTCTTCTGCTTCTGTCCTGGTTGTTCGGTTAGGGTGAGATTGAGCCTGCGACCGCTGACATCGTGGCCGTTTAGGTTAGTTACGGCGTCGGCGGCTTCACTAGAGCTGCCCATCTCCACAAACGCATAACCTCGATTAGTGCCAGTTCTTGGGTCTTTGGGAAGATCTACAGAAAGCACAGTGCCCACAGTAGTGGCGAATAACTCTTTGATTTGGTGCTCAGTAACTGCTGTAGCCAGATTTCCTACTAGTATTTTGTTGTTCATTTTATTGTTCTTCGAGGCTATTCAGGGTTACTTCGCATGCTGTAGCACGATAAATTGCGCTTCGCAGAAGATTCTGGAAGCAAAACATTATCGCCATGTTTGCATTATGACAGAGATCTAAGAATCAAGCCGGCTATATTAGGTCTGTTTACCTACTCGAATGTCAAGAGAAGGTTAATTCTTCTATTAATAGCGATTGCAGTCAGGATTGTATTCAGAAACTAGTTGTTCTTGAACACTTGCTCTCTCCCAGCGGGTTGAATCAGGCATTGCCAGAATGAAGACAAACAGCTCGCTTTCGTCGCCGCCATTGTTGGCCCAGAAATCTAAGACGTGGTTGTGACTTCTTAGGGCTTGTTGCGAGAGATCATCTGCTTGTCCGAAGTACAAAACAGTGTGAGCTTTGGGTTTGTTAGCAGGGTCTTGCTTGTATGTAATGGCATAGACGGCTGGTAGCATTGGTGGTGCCCAGTTGTTGAGTGTGCCACCTGGATTGAACTTGAACCGTTGGCGCTTGCCCCAAGAAATACTCATGTTCTATCCTTTTTTGCTCGTTTTGTGCTCGTTTTATGCTCAGCAATATATCGGTTAACTAGCATGACATATGTTGCCCCAATTTGCCACTGCTCGTGGCCTCTAGCCAGGCACTGCTGTTAGAATTAAGTGATTGGTTGGGCTTATAAGGTTTAAAAGTTAGGTTTAAATGTCAGTGTCTAGTGGTTTAGAGCAGCAGTCGCATTGGCGCAATGTCTTGATTCTCGCCCAGCAAGCTGAGGTGACCGGTAATTTTGCTGAGGCTGAACAGCATTTCAAAGAAGCTCTTGCCTTAGCCCGGCAATTGCCTGATTCGACCCATAATGTCTTACTCAGTCTCAACCGCTTAGGTGAGCTTTATCGCTTGAAAGACGATTTCAAGCAAGCTGAAGACTGCTACCGTCAAGCTTATGAGTTAGCAGCTTCTAGTGCCAATGAAGATAAGGCTCTCATTAAGGCTCAGGCTGCCATTCTGGCAAAAATGTTAGTAGCTCAATCACGCATCGACGAAGCTCTTGAGTTTGATTTGGCTGAAGAGGTTTATCTGGATGCCGCTGGTATTGCCCTTTTAGCTGGCAAGAAAGAGTTAGCCCTGCAATATCTCGACAGTGGTATCCACGCTCTTGAGCAAGAGTCAGACCAAACTAGGCGCCAAGGACAAGCCCTTCATTTCCTTTCTTTTGCACGCTTATTGCAGACTGCCGGTCAAAATGAAAAGGCCGAAACTGTCTTTCGCTCGGCGCTATCATGCCACGAGGCCGCGGGCCAGATTGATCCATTTCTTATCACCTCAATAGTTGATGGTCTCGCTCGGGTCCTCAATGAGCAATCACGCGCTGATGAAGCTAACGAATTGTGGGAGAAGTATCGCCAATACAACGTATAGGTGATGTTACAAATGGTCTTTTGTCAAAGAAAGCGGCATCATGCTGTGGCTCTGTGCTGGTATTGTTTTGTCTATGGAAGACAAGCAGCGAACGCGAATTATCATGGCAGCATGTGCCCTCACACTGTTGGGTGGGTTGAATACAGGCTGGACTGGTCCGCTTATTCCGAAAATAGCTCAGATTAAGGGCATAGATTTAGTCTTGGCTGGTTCTATGGTCAGTGTCACTGCCTCAGGCAGTATGTTGATGTTGCTGCTAGGTAAGTTTATTTGTGAGAAGTTAGGTAGCCGCAATAGTCTGCGCTTAGCAGCTGTCATTGCTGGCATTGGTATGGTCACTATAGCCGTCGCACCTGGTTTGTTGGTTCTCGCTATTGGAGCCTTTGTGATTGGCAGTGGATTAGGTCTTTGTAGCATTGCCGCGACAACTAGCGTTCTCCTTAGTGATACTGCTAGTAGTGCTGCTGCGTTGAATAAAGTCAACTTATTCTTTGGTATCGGTGCTCTGGCTGGCCCGCTTGTTGCCTGGGCCGGCCTTAGCAGCCCCTGGTCTTTTCATATTGTTTATCTCTTTGGTGCAGCTTTCGCTTTCGTATGTGCCTTATTGCTCAAGATCCAGAATCCTGGCAAGAAGCCTGTGGCAGTTAGTCAGTCCGTGACTGGTAATATTAAGCAACCAATTTTGTGGCTTTTTGCTTTAGTAACTTTTCTCTATGTCGGTATGGAAGTAAGCTCTGCCGCCTGGCTATTTACTTTCTTGCAGAAGTACAGTGCCCTTAACTTAGCTCTTGCCTCAGTTAGTATGACTGTGCTCTGGGCTGGCCTGACTCTTGGTAGAACTATCAGTGTGTTTCTTTGCGGCCGTTACTCTTCAATTAAGATCACTTTGCTAGGAATGGCTTTAACTGCTTCTTCGCTTCTATCATTGGCTTGCTTCAGTAATTTGGGAATGGGCACCCTCGCTCTTGTACTGCTTCTCGGGCTGGGCTTTGGTCCTATTTTCCCTAATGTCTTGGCTGCTGCTAACGAGCACTTCATGCCTGACACCACAACCACTTCTAGTGTGGTGATTACCTCTGGTTCTGTTGGTGGTATCACTCTGCCACTATTGGCTGGCTATTGTTTTACCAATTTTAGTTGGCAGATCGGTATGCTCTTCTTGTTTGCGGTCTGTACATCAATGCTCGCCCTCTATCTCGCTTTGCTCAAGATTATTGCAAAGAGGAGCCAAGCAAAGGGTGCAGTTGAATTTGACAGTCAAGATTTGCCTGCCATAGGTGTCTAATTGACTGCGATTTTAGAAACGGTTTTTCAAACCTATCGAGGGCTGCAAAGTTACAGTGACAGCGGTACTGTTACCGTTGAGATTGAATCTATTGGTAAGAAATTTAGCGGTGAGAAAAAGCTCCTTACCGGTAGTATTTTTGCTACCAATTTTATGCGCAATGCTCTAGGTTCTAGTGCGAAAGAGCCACATCTTTTTCGCTATCAATTTACAAGTACTGGGCATTTCGCTGAGCTTAAAGAAGACAACCTCAACTTCATTTGCTCCAACCACGAGGGTGTTTTTCAGCGCTCTCCGGAAGAGGGCTTGAGCCCTAGTCCGAGTTTGGCCTTAGCGGTTGCCGATAGCGCGGCAGTCTCATTTGCCGGCTCGTATTATATTGCTTCGCTTTTGATGTCCGGTATCGTGGCAGAAAAGCAATGGTTCTTTAATAGACTGAGCGATCTAGAAGTTGTAGAAAATTCTGAGCAGATTCAACTGCGGGCCAAAATTAAAGATGGACTTGTCGATTTATTTGTTGACAGTGAGAAGTTAATCTTTAGCCAGCTGATTGTTGCCCGGCCAACATCTACAGCTAATTTTGTTTGGCAAGATACAGTTTTGAATGGTGAGATTAATACCCGAATCTTTGACCAGTATCGCTTTTAAAGAAATTTGTTTTTTATATTCTTGAATAGGGTTTAGAGCGCCTAATTCATTGGCATAGAATTAGCCGTATCGCTTTAGCCGTATAAAGCATTGGAATGCGGCTAGCCAGGTGGAGGAATTTTTCATGCCCCGAGACTTACCTATCGGAAACGGTAATGTCCTAATCAATTTTGATAAGCAGTATCGGGTGCGTGATATTTATTATCCCCATGTTGGCCAAGAAAATCAGACAGTCGGTAGAGTCAATCATTTTGGGGTTTGGGTAGATGGTCAGTTTGCCTGGGTGCAAGACGGTTGGCAGCTAGAGCGAAAGTATTGCAAAGAAACCTTAGTGACCGACGTGCTGTTGCGTCACGACAAGCTCAAGCTTGAGATTGTCGTCCACGACATGGTCGATTTCTTCTCTAACTTCTTCTTGCGCGAATTGCACGTCAAAGACCTGAGCGGCAAGGCTCGCGATGTCAGAATTTTCTTCCATCAAGATTTTAGTATTGCCGAAAATGATGTTGGCGATACAGCTTTCTACGACCCGAGAACTTCTTCAGTAATTCACTACAAGAAAAATCGCTGGTTTTTGATTAATTCCAGTAGCCATAAAAAAGTTGGAGTTCAGCAGTGGGCCGTCGGTAAAAAGAATATGGCCGGCTTAGAAGGAACCTTTAGAGACGCTGAGGATGGCGAACTTGGTTGCTTTGCTATTGCGCAGGGCTCAGTTGACTCTACTGTTTCAGTGCATCTTGATGTTGCTGCCAATGGCGAGAATGTTGGTTACTATTGGATGTGCTTTGGTCGTAACTATGAGGAAGTGGAAGCTCTTGATGCTGCAGTGAAGAAGCAGCAACTTTCGCATATTGTGCCGCGCAATCAGAATTACTGGCGTCTTTGGGTAAATCCTGGTCACGTTGATTTCTTGAGTTTGCCACCTAAGGTGGTAGAACTATACAAACGCAGTCTATTGGTGATTAGATCGCAAATTGATAATGGTGGTGCCATTATTGCGGCAAATGATCATGATATCACTCAGTTTGCCCGTGATACCTATTCATATATGTGGCCGCGCGATGGCGCTCTCGTCGCCCATGCTTTGACAAAAGCTGGCTATATTGACCTTACTCAACGCTTCTTCAGTTTCTGCAGCGATGTGATGAAAGAAGAAGGCTACTTGCTGCACAAGTATAATCCTGATAAATCGGTAGCCTCAAGTTGGCACCCTTGGCTGCGTGACGGCAAGCTCGATTTGCCCATTCAAGAAGATGAGACAGCTCTTGTGCTCTGGTCGCTCTGGCAACATTTTAGAAAATTCAGAGATATCGAATTTGTGCGTTCCCTGTTTGTTCACCTGATCAAGCATGGTGCTGATTTCCTCGTGCAATTCCGCGACCCTGAGACTAAGCTTCCCCTTCCTTCGTATGATCTATGGGAAGAGCGT
The DNA here is from genome assembly GCA_030917395.1 of Cyanobacteriota bacterium erpe_2018_sw_21hr_WHONDRS-SW48-000092_B_bin.40. GTDB lineage: Bacteria > Cyanobacteriota > Vampirovibrionia > Obscuribacterales > Obscuribacteraceae. Next base: position 7,354 of record JAUPUU010000231.1, on the reverse strand, counting down.
TATGGCGTTCATATGTTTACTGTTTGTAGTGTGATTGCCGGTTTGACTGGTGCGTATAATTTTGCTCAAGCCCTCGGTGAAGTAGAACGTGCTGAAATATATAAGAAGGCGGCAGAAGAAACCCGCGAAGCTATGATTAGGCATATGTGGAGTGAGAAGGAGCAACGCTTTTGCCGCATGGCAACGCGCACCGCTGATGGCTACGATCTTGATATGACTATTGATGCCGCGATGTATAGCATTTTTGCTTTTGGTGGTTTGAGCCCCCACGATGAGAAAGTGGTGCTGACCATGAAAGCCATTCGTGATCGCCTTTGGATCAAAACCGAAGTTGGTGGTCTAGCTCGATATGAGAACGATTATTATCATCAGATCTCGCAAGATGTCGATAAGGTTCCTGGTAATCCCTGGTTCATTTGCACCATGTGGTTGGCGCAATACGATATTGCTGCGGCCCAGAGTGCCGATGGTCTGAAAGATGCAGTAGAAATGTTAGAGTGGGTGGCCGACCACGCCTTGCCCTCTGGCTGCCTGGCCGAGCAAGTGCATCCCTACAACAATGAGCCCCTGTCTGTTTCGCCTTTGACTTGGAGCCATGCCACTTTTGTTACTTGTGTATTGGAATATCTAGAGAAGCGCCGACAGCTGATGGCTGAAAGTGTTTTCTCGCACACTATTATTCCGGTTTAGTTTTTGATTTTAGCTTTGACTTGATCGTGCAATTGTTTTGTCTGTTGCGTCGAGGGATCATTTGCCCCTAGTGCCTTGGTGCGAATACGCAGACTATCGGCTAGCAGTGGCTCGGCTTTGTCATATTTTTTCGTTTGTTGGTAGAGCACACCTAAGCAAAATTCAGTGGTGGCAATAGACGGATCGTCTTTGCTCAGGGTCTTTTCTTGGATGTCTAAGGCTCTATGCAGGTATGAGTCAGCCTTGGCAAAGTCGCGTTTGACAAAGGCTAAGGTGCCTAAATATGTAAGAGTGTCGGCAATGGCAGGATTGTCAGGGTTCAGACTTTTCTCTCTGATGGCCAGGGCTTTTTCATAGTAAACAGTGGCTTTATCGAATTGCCCTTGCATCTGATAGGCCTGACCAATGGCGCTGAAAATGTTGGCCTGATTGAGATCAGCTAGACCTTGAGTAGAGCTGGCTACTTTTTCTGCTTGAGCCAATAGTTCGGTGGCTTTTTTAAACTGTTTTTGCTCTAAAGCTAGATTTCCCAAATCAGCAAGTGTTTCAGCTACTGCTGCGTGATCTGGCCCGGTATAATTTTGTCTGATAGCAAGAGCGCGATTAAATAGCTTCTGAGCTTGGCTGAACTGGCCTTTGGCACGATAAATTTTGCCAAGCTCATTCATCGATTCGGTGGCATCTAGAGCAGTCAATTTCTTTTCGCTCTCACGAATTTTCAGAATTTCCTGAAACTCTTTTTGGCCGTCGTCTAAATCTTGTATCTCTACATAGGTACGACCCAGAGCCATTCTGACTTCAGCCACGCGATCATAGTCGCCGGAGCTGCGAGCTTTCTCTAAGGCAATTTTGAATTTCTTCAGTGCTTCGGTGTAATCGCCATGATCGAATGAAGACTGTCCTTGCTTAATTAGCTGTGAGTAGTCTTCACTAGCTGAGACCGGATCGGCTTGACCTGGGCTCTGATCTGGATCTTTGCTGCCATCTTTACTGGTGGTACCTTTTGGCATCAAAACAATTGCTGAAGCAATGATTACAACGCCGGCTATTGATGCCCAGATCATGCCTTTGCGGGCCGCTTTAGGGCTTGGTTGCATCTGTGACATGGAGTTTTCTAGCACACGCGATTGGCGCGCTGGTAGTCTCACGGCACCAGTATTAGTGATCTGCGTATGTGAGTTCTCGCCTGTTTCCGCTTTCGAGTTACTTGTATTACTAGCACTGACTACAGCCGCAGTCGAAGCTGAGGAGCTAGAAGAAATAGAAGCGCTGCTAGAGCCCGATTGACTTGTACTCAATTGCTGGGGTGACTCTGAGTTGGCTGGCATTGAACCGCTTAATTCGGCCTGCCCAAGTTCTGCTAATAGTTCTTCGCGCAGTTGGGCCATAGAATCTTGGCGCTCGTGCACTTCCTTGGCCATGGCTTTGAATATAATTGCCTCCAGTGATGGTGGCAGCATTAGTTCTGGTGCTACTTCGGCGAAAGGCGCAGGCAGGGCGGTGGCATGTTTGTTGAAACATTCCATGGCTGAAGCCCCAGCCACAGCAGGTCTACCTGTAAGGGTACGATACATGACGCAGCCCAGTGAATAAATGTCAGAGCGGCCATCCAGTTCACGACCCATGCACTGTTCTGGGCTCATATACATTGGGCTGCCAAAAACTTCACCGGTTTTCGTCAACTCTTCGTTTTCTCCGTCCATTTCGGAGAGAATCTTTGCCATGCCAAAGTCGACAATCTGCACCACATCGCTTTGACCATCGTAGTCTACCAGCATAATATTGCCGGGCTTGAGATCGCGGTGAATAACACCTTTTTGGTGAGCGTGGTAGAGAGCAGCGCAAGTTTGCACAAAAATTTTGAGGGCACGCTCAAGGGGCAGGTAGTTATGTTTTGTCAGTTCGGCGGATAGATTGGTGCCTTCTAGTAAGTCCATAACCAGGTAAGGCAAACCCTGTGGCGTAACACCGAAATCGTAGACTTTGAGAATGTTCGGGTGATTAAGATGACTGGCCGCTTGAGCTTCTTGGCGGAAGCGCTTAAGAGCAGTAGCGCTCGCTGCAAACTGAGGTAACATCAGCTTGATCGCGACTAGCCTTTTCATCAGAAGATGCTTGGCTTTATAGACAAGACCCATGCCACCACTGCCGAGCTTCTCCAAAATTTGATATTTGTCGGCCAGGGTAGTGCCAATCAAGGTATCAACGAGAAGTGGCGTGAGCAAAGTATCATCATCTGGGCAGATGATCATCTCCGGTGGGTATTCCTTGTTGCAAGAAAGGCAAACCTTTCTTGGTGGAAGGGACTTCGCTATTTCGGACTCAGTCAAATGGTCTCCTCAACGTGCCAACTTTAGTCTCATCTAAAGCCGTTCCTGCTGACAACTTGGTTAACAGTAATATTCTAGACGTACTAAAGCCTTATTACCTAATTACCTAATATCTAGCTCTAAGTTTCAACTCTTTAAAACATCCTGTCATCTTTGCCATAAGCTGCCTGGGCCGTTGTATGCTCTAGGCGATTGTCCGAGGAGGTCATATGAAGGTTAGAAAAGGTACACAGGCGGCTATAGCTGCTACTGGTCTGTTGCTCGGTTGCCAGGTACATGGCTTGGCGCAAGTTCCAGGCGTTCCCAGTACCGGTTCTTATCCTGGCTATGCTCCAGCCCCGCTTCCTGGGGCCTCAAGTTCTGACCCCACTGTGCTTTCTGGGCGAGTTAAGCACGACATTATGCCCGCTGAAAAACTGCTATCGCAGGGTAAGTACGCTGACGCTGAAGGCATGTTTCGTGAGCTTATTGTTAACAATCCTGCCGACATGGCTGCAACAATTGGTCTGGGTACTGCCCTTGCCAAGCAGTTCAAGCTCGACGGCGCTGATGAATTGTTCGATCGGGTGCTGGCTAGCGATCCCAACAATGCTCTGGCTTATGCCGGCAAGGCAACTGTCATATTGAATCGCCTGCAATCTTCATCAGGAACCATTAGAGCCAACAAAGAATCAATGTTGCAGCAAGCTGAAGAATATTCTAAGCGGGCTGTACAACTTGCTCCGGCATCAGGTGAAGCACACTTTAGTTTAGGTCAAGTATATAAAGAACAAGGTCGAGTGGTTGATGCTGGCAGTGAGTTCCGCACAGCCGTCAGTCTTGACCCCAATCATTCAGCTGCCCTGGCCGCTCTAGGTCAGATCAAGCTCGATCAAGGCAGTCTGGCTGAGGCCCAAGAGAATTTCAAGCGCTCCATCGCTATCAATTCGGGTAATTCCAGCGCTCACTTTGGTCTCGGAGCAACTTTGCTCAAGCTTGGTCAAACAGATGATGCCCTCAATGAGCTCAATACTTCTTTGGCGCAGTTCCCGAATAGCTGGCCTACCCGCATGATGTTGGGTCAGGCTTATGCTGCTCAAGGGAATACAGCTGGTGCTCTCAAAGAGTTTCAGTTATCGACCTTGATCAAGCCTGAAAATGCTGAGCCTTATTTGCGTATGGCTGATATCCGAGAAGAGCGTGGCGACCTTGAATTGGCCCTGGCTGACTTGCGTTCGGGTCTGACTCAAGCTCCCTACAATCTTGATTTGCGTCAGCGTATCGCCGATATCAACTTGCGCTTAGAGAAGCCAGACGAGGCCATCAAAGCTTATACAACTATTCTGTCGATGAGCCCAAACAATGCCGCTGCTGTTAAAGGCTTGAGTCAAGCATTGTTCTTGAAGGCTCAGAAAGCTGCTGTGGGAGCCATGCTTGCTTCTAACGATTATGATACTGCTATTAAGACTTTAGACCAGGCTATTAAACTTAGCCCTGATGACATGGAGCTTTATTTAGCCAAAGCAAAATTGATGTCGCTCTCAGGCAGTAAGCCGGATCTCTCGTCAATGGCGGAGCCAAAGACCGACGGTGAGCGTATAGCTTACGCTGAAGCCTCTATGGCTAGTGGTGATTTCCAAAAGGCTTCCGATTTGGTCAAACAAGTGATTGCTGATTTGCAAGATGCCAAACAGACCTATGCTGTTGCTGACATTGCTTTGATGATTAAAGACCTCGACAATGCTGAAGCGGCTTACAAGAAGGGTTTGGCTCTTTCTGGTTTACCTGAACGCGGTAATCGTGGCATCAGTCAGATTGCCACCATTAGGCAACAGGCTTTAGCTGATAGCAAAGTGGCCGATGAACTAGCCAAAAAAAATCAATGGGACGGAGCCATCAATCGCTATCACCAGGCGATCGCAAACAATCCTCGTTTGGCTGATGCCAGGCTTGGTCTTGCCCGCGCCCTAGAGAAGAGCAAAGATCCCAAATCGAGCATGCTTTACGAGGCTGTTCAACAGTACGACTATTACCTGGCTCTGCGCACCGACATGCCATCAAAAGAGCGTGAGAAAATGGTCAAAGATAACGCCAGGCTAAAAGACAAGGCTGCTAAACAGAAAGAGAAAGAAGCAAAGAAACGCTAACTAAAATCTCTTATTAAGAATAGATACCAGGACAGATAAACGGTAAATGTAATGGCCAAAAAATCAGTGTCTCATCATCCTTCAGCCGGTCGCCAGGTTCGCACAAAACAACCGAAGGCGCCACAAATAGAAGCACCGCCAATACCGGTTGAAAATCCTGGGCAAGATAAGGTCGTCTATGCTGTTTTTGCCACCATCTTGATTGTTGGCACAATCATCAATATTCTGCTTTTCTATTTCGTAGGACAAAACCTCCACGAAGCTTATTTAGCTAAAAACTGGTTGAATACAGCCTTGATGGCTGCTCTTCTTGTTGGTCTGCTCTTTGCCGTTAGAGCTGCTTTTACCGCTGCCTTTGTGGTGGCGGCAACAGTAGCAGGGCGTACTAATGCCTTTTCTGCGCAGCTGAAGATTTGTACTTGGGCTCTCAAATTCAAATCAATTCTCCCAGATCGTGCTTCTTGGGCTAGCCAAGCCATTATTCAACAAATGATGGCGAAGCAAGACTTTGATCAAATTATCGAATTTGGTACCACTCAGTATGAAGATATTACTGCGAAGAATCCCAAAGACCATAGTCTGGCTGTGCTCTGTACTTATGTTGGTATGTCCTATCAAGCCAAAGGCGATCTGCCTAAGTCGATTGAATGGAACGAAAAGTCGATTGAGCAATTTGGCAAATTCTTTGAGTCTATTGAGAAATCAAAGTTTGCTAAAAAGCTGGGAAGCCAGGGTGTAGTTGAGGCTATGACTCTTAATTACGCTCAGGTATTAGCTGGGCTGGGCAGCAGTTATTTGCAGCAACAGAATTTCCGCAAAGGAAAAGAACTGCTCAAGCAGTCTCTTGAGCAAGCGAAGAAAACTTCAGAGACCCCAGAGCGTCGTCAGTTGATAAAGCAAGTTGAAGACGGCCTGAGCCGACTAAAGCACTGGTAAATTTCCTTATGAAAAAAATTGCCGTTTCGCTATTGCTAAGTCTTGCTCTCAATCTCAGTCAGGCTGCATTGGCCGAGACTCTTCAGGCTGGTATTGAGCATTCTGATTATCTTCCTTCTGTTTCCAACACTTATGTTCCTGGCTACTCACATGGTGGCTATAGCCAGGGGCAGAACAATGGTAACTATCGTGGTGGCTATCAACTAGAAACCAGTCAGAGCGATCTAACCCATTCAAATCTATATCAGCAATCGGCTTTTATGCAGAGGCCTCAGCCCCAGCAGCCGGTAATTGAGTGGTTCCAGATACCAAAGGTGATGGCAGGCTCCTGGTCTAAACGGGGCGACGTCACTGTAGATGTCACCGATTTGCGCACCGGCATTAAGCAAGCAAGTGGTGCCTGGATGGACAATGAAATGGTAGTGCACATGGGCCACCAACTTGATAAAGCTGGTAATGTCTGGCACGTCAATATTTTGCCCTCTGAGAAAGATAGTGCCTCTAATGGCAAGCAAGTAAAGTTTCTGACTGTGCAACAAATTTGTGAGCAGTCAACTCCAGTTAATCTTTCTACTCGCACCCACTATGTGATTACCGAGACCTATCCCACGGGGCAAGTCGCCGACATGTTCCAGCAAGAGTCTCTCAATCACTACTTCTTAGTCAGTGCCGGCGAGATGGAAAATAGAAGCTCCAATCGAGTCTTTACCTCCAGTGGTCAACCGGTGCGTGATGGCACCTTAGAGAGCAAATTTACTCGCATCGGACCGTTTACGCCAGTGCCACAAATGAATGGTGTTGATTTGCAGCAAGCCCTAAACCAGTTTTTGCTCTCCAAGGGGCGAGCAGATTTAGCGCAATAACATAGAAGATGTGACATGGTACGCGTTTCTCAGCAGCAGATTGACGATTATGCCCGGGATGGTGCCATTTGTATTCGTGGTTTGCTTAGCGCTGCTCAGATCGAGCTGCTTAGGCTCGGAATAGAGGCCAATCTGCAAGCTTTGAGCCCGCGAGCTAAAGTAGCAAGTAATGCTGATGATCCTGGTTACTTTGTAGAAGATTTCTGCAATTGGCAGACAAATTCTTACTATAGACAGTTGCTCTTCCAGTCTGAGCTTGGAGAGGTGGCCGGAAGATTGATGCAAAGTTCAACTACCAGACTTTATCATGATCACTTGCTAGTGAAGGAGCCGGGCACAAGGCAGCGCACCCCTTGGCACCAAGATCAGCCTTATTACAATATCGATGGCAAGCAGAATTGCAGCATGT
>JAUPUU010000230.1 GCA_030917395.1 Cyanobacteriota bacterium erpe_2018_sw_21hr_WHONDRS-SW48-000092_B_bin.40 | reverse complement strand
GCTGGAGCAATCAGCACTGATACATTGCGGTTGCGACGATAGAGGGCGCTGAGAATATCGCGCAAAGCAGCGCCAACTGGGCTCGTTACCACACCGACTCGGCGAGGCACCATCGGTATGGCTTTTTTGCGTGCCGCATCTAACAGGCCTTCTGCTTCGAGTTTTGCCTTGAGCTGGTCGAAGGCAAGCTGCCATTCGCCCACACCCACGGGCTCGATGCCGGTGACTATCATTTGATAGGCACCGCGAGGGGGATAAACGCTGAGCTTTCCTTTGGCGACTACTTGTAGGCCGTCTTCTAGTTTGAAGCGCAAAGCAGCGTTGGAATTTTTGAAGCAGACACAGGGGAGAGTCGCTTCTTGATCTTTGAGTGAAAAGTACCAATGACCTGATGGATATATTTTGGCGTTTGACACTTCGCCGACAACTTGTACAGCATCGAATTCGCCTTCGAGGGTATCGCGAATGCGGTTTGTTAGTTGCGATACCGTAAGAGCGGTTTTTTGTGAATGGGCTTCTTTGAGGCTGTACATATATGTATTCTCTGTCGGTAGAGTTGTTCTATCTAGTACAACGTAATTTTGCCGCTCAAAGTTCGAAAAAATTGAGAAGATTTTTTTTGATTCTCTAATTTTATCGACCTTTTGTATTTTGCGGGGCTTTCCGGCGAACGTCGAAATATAGATGAGCGATCGCTTTTGTATATTCGGCTTGCCGTCTAGCTTTACGCTCTTGTATATAAAATGCCAAGATAGAGGTATCTTCTGAAACCCTGATGTCAAGCCGGTTTCGGAGCTTGCTACTTGGGAACAATATAAGTACAGAAGCTGTCTTAACAACCAGTAACTGCCAAACCAAACGATCCAACATCTACTTATATAGAGGCCTCAAATTTCATTTGACGGCCACGGTTGTCATACAATATGTTAGTATCACATACAAAAATATGGTACTTCCAAGAGGGGGGTCAAGCGATGGACCGCACATTATTTACGCCAGCAATGCTAGAAACATTTCGCGCTTGCAAGCGGGCTTACAAGCTTGCTTTTCAAAATCAGTCGGGTGAGTCAGGGCGGGTAAGCCCAAGTGCCATCTGTAAGCGCTTCGTTTTGCGTGGCTTGGCTGATGTGAACCGGGGCAAAGTGACCAACCCAAGTCAGGTGCAGAAGTTCATGGGTCAGCATTGGCCCCTAGACAAACTGCATGACCAGCCTGGTGGTAAAGATTCCGCCACCCGTGCTTTTCTCTATGCTTACAAAACCCTGTTGCGCTATGTCGCTAATCCTTACAAGCCAAAGGGCGCTGAAGTTGTAGCTGTGGCTACCAAAGTGCGCGCTCGCGTGCCCGGTCAACGTCTATATCTCGAAGATGTCTTTGACCTAATTCTCTGGTATCCAGAAGAGAAGCGCTTAGAGCTTGTTATTTTCCATCTTAAGACCTTGCGCAAGAGCGACCCATCTTGGCCTACTCCTGCCACCCTGGTGCGCCAGCATTTGGCTGAGCGTTTGAAAGTGCGTTGGCCCTATGAAAAACTAACACTGACAATGGCCAAAGTTGGTCCCAGCGAAAGTAAAGACGTTTCAATCAATTTAGAGGATAGCCTTTATCGTATTCACTGGCCTGAGATAGTCAAGAATCTGGAAGAAATGAAAGACCTTGGCGATGTAGAAGAGCATGGCCCCGAGTTTGCCGATAAACCCTGTGCCTATTGCAAGACTATGGAAAGTAAGATTGCTGCAGAGCAAGTCAGCAGTGTTGATCACGTTACTCTAAGCGCTTGATAACGCACTACTAACAGGCAAAGCTAAAGGCTAGTGCTACTCAAGTGATATAGAATGGGCAATTCATCGAAGGTGAATTGCCCATTTTGCATAGGCGTTACTTCGGTACATGGTCTTCAGCTATTTCATTAAGAGGCGAAAGTGTCAGTAAATCTTGTGGTCAAATCAATAGGTGAGCTAGCTACGCAAGCTTCAGATAAGGGTTTGGTAAAAGGTGCCGCTATGCAAGACGTGGTGCGCATTAAAGACGCCTGCATTGCCATAGAAGGCGACAAGATTGTGGCGGTTGGTACTGAGGCTGAGGTCTTCGCCAAGAGCAAAGTAGAGCGCGCTAGTGACTGCGAAGTAATTGATGCTGGTGGCATGTTAGTGACGCCAGGTTTGGTTGACCCCCATACCCATTTAATTTTCGATGGTAACCGTGCTAATGAGTTTTTGATGCGCTGTCAGGGCAAGACCTACACTGAAATAGCTGAGGCTGGTGGTGGCATAGTGGCGAGTATGCGAGCTACCCGCACGTCGTCGCAAGAACGCTTGGTAGAGCTTGGTCGCCAGAGACTACAGCGAATGTTAGAGGCTGGCACCACCACCTGTGAGGTCAAGACCGGATATGGTCTCGACATTGATAGTGAGTTGAGAATGCTCGCCGCTATTCTGGAGCTTAAGCATAGCTGCGCTAGCTTTATGGATATTGTTCCAACCTTCATGCCAGCTCACGCTATCCCACCGGGTGAGGACCGTGAACATTATGTTGGTCACTTGATTTCAGACATGCTACCGGCGGCATCATCTATGGTGACTGATGGTAGTCAGATATATGCAGATGTGTTTTGTGATCGCGGCTATTTTACGCTCGAAGAAACCAGTCGCATATTTGCTGCGGCCGCTGAGCTTGGCTTCAGGTTGAAAGTGCATTCTGATGAGTTTGTCAATCTTGGTGCCACCAAGCTGGCTACCACTGTTGGTGCCGATAGTGCCGACCATTTGCTCAACATTTCTGACAGTGAGATTGAGGCTATGGCTCAGTCTAATACTGTGGCGGTGCTACTACCAGGCACGTCGTTTTACCTTAACTTGCATGAGCATGCGCGAGCTCGCACTATGATTGCTTCTGGAGTTGCCGTTGCTCTTGGCTCAGATTTCAATCCTGGTTCATGTCATATATTCTCTTTGCCTCTAATTTGGGGCCTAGCCTGCTTACACCTCAAGCTGACGGTAGAAGAAGCTCTCACTGCTCTCACAGTTAACTCAGCTTATGCTATCGGCATGGGGGAGAAAGTCGGTCGACTATCGCCCGGCTATCAGGCCGACATAACTATGTGGAATGTCGGTAGTCTAGAAGAGGTGCCTTATAACCTTGGTTGGAACTCGGTGGCCCAGGTGATTAAGAAAGGCCAATCGGTGTTTAAGAGCTAGTCAGGCGGTTTGTAGCTCGTTTTCTTGAGCTTGACCGTGGTGCGCTGGTGGTATCAAGCCTTTTGGGATCTGGTATCAGATCGAGGAAATTTTGAAATACCGATGGCGGTATCAGATTTGATCTCAGAGGTCAAATTGAAGTGGTATCAAAATTACTCATAAAATCTTGCGATTTCCTATTGCCTTATTAAAGGCTTTCGTTATAATTCTAACGGTGCCACCATTGATGGCGGCGTTCACTTTATAAACTGTGTCTCTTTGGAGAGCATCCAGCACTGCTGTTGGTGCCCTGGCTTGGTGACTTCTATTGTGGGGGATTTTAACTAATGGCAGAGGCTAAGCGAGTTCCTGAGGAGCGGCCCGAATCAAACCTCGGACTTGATGGTTTTGACCAGTTTTTCACTGACAATGCCCAAGAAGCAAATGGCGTCCCCGGTAGTACCGACCCATATATGCAGGCTCAAGTTGAGAAGCTGCTCGACCGTTTTACCGAGCTGATGTCATTGAGTGTCGATCAGCGCGTAGAGACCAGTAAGATTGCCAGTCAGCTAATTGACAATCAGAGGCAGTTAGTTGCCACTCAGCAAATTTTGATCAAGCTTATGGAACGCTCAATTGAATTGACCCGCCACATCACGACAATTGAAGAAAAGCTACCTGGCCTCTATGAGCTGCCACGGGTTGTCGAAACGTTGCGTCAGCGTGTCGCTGAGCTTGAAGGCATCGAAACCCGCTAACTTTGTGGTAATTCCACCATTTACGTGATGCCTGGTTTGTATATACAATGCTTATTATGAGCGGAGTATTTATGGATGGCGGTGGCGGCGGAGATGGCGGTGGTTTCGACCACGGTCACGATCACGGCGACCACGGACACGACCATGGACATGACCACGGTCACGATATGGGCGGCCATCCTGATCAGAGCCCAATCTGGTCGCAGGCTATGCAGGGATTGAAGTTAAATGACTTTATCTCGAGCATCAAAATCACTCCTAATCACCTGTTGCTCTTTATGTTTATGGGCTTTACCGGCTGGCTTGGGGTGATCTATTGGATTCGCCACCACGAGCCAATGGCCAATCATTTGCTTGGTTCGGGGCCGGCATATACTGGTTCTCACGTCGATAGACTTTTGCTCGACGGTGCTCGAGAGGCCCTGCCCGTCAAGACAACACCTGGTTCAGGTCGGGTTTACACGCCTGGCTCAATGCCTACAAGTTTCAACAGTGCCGCTCTTGCGCCAAATCCTAACTTAAATCAAATGCCTGTTTCGAGCGTTAGATTCTCGACCCCTCATCAAGTCTTGCCGATGACCAATGGCTCCGGGCCTGGTGCTCGGCTGTTCAGTAATCGCGACCAAGTTGGTCCGGGTGGGCAAACTGGCGTTCGTAGTGGGCCGTTGCCTGGCCGAACTGGTCGACATGATATGGGCAGTCTCAATATCTCTCCAATCGATGGCCGTACTCAATATCCAACAGCGGGTGGCCGTTCTGAGCAGTTTGCCGCTAGTGCGCCGCTAGCACAGCCGGCGCCTGCTTCCCAACCAGGCTGGAGTCTGGCTAAAGATGGTTTTTCTTCAGAGTCGGCACACTTTGATGCTCGCTTTGGTAGCCCAGCGGATGCTGGTAAATAGAGTTCGGACAATGCTTACCGGGCGGTAAGTGCTGGTGCGGCCTCCAGGCCGTTATTCCATATATAGGTATAAGATTAGCTTTTTAAGTTGAAGCCAACGGCCTGGAGTTCATGGATCTGCTTCATTTCCTCGGCACTGAGCGGGCCGGCGTCGGAAGCTGCCAGGTTCTCTTCGACCATGTCTACATCTTTAAGACCAACAATGACGGTCGAGACGGCCTGGTCCATCAGTGGATACTTGAGTGCGGCCTGGGCCATGCTCTGCTGGCCGTTCTTCTTGAGAAATGATAGTTCTCTGGTTGCATCCGATCTAGCTTGGACGTACTCCATCGGCCAGTGCTTGCGAAAATCGCCAGTGGAAAATTTGGGAGCAGTGTCATACTTGCCTGTAAGGAAGCCGTTTGCCAGAGGTTCTCTGGCAATAATGGCGCAGCCTGTTTCGTATGCTCGGGGAAGTAGCTGCTCTTCGGGTCTGCAGCTAAAAATGTTGTAAGTAATCTGGACGCAATCTGGTTGCCCCACATTTATTGCTGTGATTCCTTCGATTGGCGTGAACACCGAAACGCCGAAAGCCCTAATC
>JAUPUU010000229.1 GCA_030917395.1 Cyanobacteriota bacterium erpe_2018_sw_21hr_WHONDRS-SW48-000092_B_bin.40 | reverse complement strand
CCAAGAGCCAGTGCTATAGGCGCGTTTACATAGCCACTCACCACTAATTTTTAGGGTGACTGGAATGAAGAATATGATGTTGAGGATGAACTGAAAAAAGCTCGTTTTTGGTGTTTCCATTGGAATACCTGTAAGTTGTTTGTTGTTGGTGATTGTTGTTGCTGAACTTAGTAACAGGCACGATAGCTATCACTTCGCTCGGCCTGATATTCAGCAATTAGGGTTCTCTGCTCGGCAGTTTGCATAAACTCCGGTACGGCGAAAGCAGCTGTCACTAGCTTATTGCGGGCTTCGTTGACGCGCCGTTGTTGTTCTTGAAACTCTCTTCTGCGCCGCACGTCGTCGCGATTTGAATAACTACTAATAGAACTACGCGCATCAGCCACCAGGCGGGCCAGCAATGGCTCAACGTCGCTCTCTGTCAGGGCTTTTAGAGCAGCCAGAGAAACGAAGCTACTGAATCCATGCAGTTTCATTGCTTCAATTTCTTCTTTCTTTGAAGCGATGCCACAGGCAGCACGGCTGCGATCTGCTGCACCATTGAGAATCTGGTAGAGATTACTCTCGCGCCCGCAGTAAGTATGAACATCATAAGTTGGACAAATAATCAGATCGAAATAGTCAAAGGAGCCGGAGGTATAGCAATCTTCTCCAGGGGGCAAAAACGACATGCCTAGATTTTCATGGGCCTCATTAACCGAAATAGCCAGAGTAACTTTGTGGCCAGAAGCTATCAAAACTTGCGACAGTCGCACTAATAGCTGATTGTTTCTATTGATCAAAAGAATTTTCATAGGGCTTATACTCCGTTTTTTTACTTGAGAAAGCCTGCCCTAAGCGAAGTTAGGGCAGACAGAATTTAGTGCGTGTATTTGCTAGAGTCGAGGCCTAGACCATCAGCCACTAGCTGTAGACGAGTCTGGTCTATATTTCGGCCTCTTCTGCCGCCAACGATCGACACTGCCAAACGCATGGCGATGTCAGTCTGATAGCGATCGGCAGACAGTTGTTTGACTTTATTCAAGGTACTTTCCCAGGCATACATGCACACTGGATGTTCAATGTCACCTAGATAAGTATTGAAATAACCAACCAGAGCATCAGTAGGTAGATGATCAAAAGCTCTGGCATGCTTGATACGCTCAACAATCTCTTCCTTATGCTCATCGCTGAGCAGCTCCGTGCGCTTGCCAGAAGCCAAAAGCAGGGCAGTTAAACCCATAACAGATTTCTGAAAGCTCACGCTAGTGATAGCCGACGCACATTTCGTCAGCTCGTCATGAGTGGTATAGATAGCCTGCATCACCCATTTTTTCAGATAGTACAGTGCCACCACAAAGTAGGCAAAAGTGACAAGTAGAGCCAACACTTCAAGCAAGCCACTCATACCCAAGAAAGGTATTGCGACTATGACTCCTGAAATAATGAAGGTAAAAACAGCAATAGCAATTGCCTTACCTTCGCTGGAAAATCCAAGCTCTGGATGACTACCAAAAAATTTGTAGATATTATGACTGACCATGATCATGCCTAAGATCACGGGCATCAGCAAAACGATGGGAAGGAGGGCGGTAATGGGCATCAACATATGTGATTCCTCTTTGCCTTTTGGGCAATAGTTGGCGAATGAAATGGAGGTTCTTTGTAAGAACCTCCATTGTTTAAATGATCGTGTCTTATATATTTGTCGGGGCAGCCGCTTTAGCGCTTGCCGGTACTCTTGGTGACGGTAATCAGATAGCGAATGGTTGCTACTGATTGCGCTTGCTGCGCGACTACACCGACTCTCATTCCCTGATCAGGGCGGCCATGGCTACCAGAAACCGGAGTCGCAGCTGTTTCGGCCGCAAGTGGAGTTAGCTGTACCATGGCCGGAGCAATACCATACTCTTCAGCGATAGTGTCACCCAGGGCCAGCAATTGCGAATATTGTTCAGCAGTTGCCGATACTAAAACGACAGCATACTTACCCTGCTGTACTTCAAGAGCGCTGCGATGAGTCAATGTTGGTTGTGATTGAGATTCAGACATAGTTTATTACTCCTAAACTTGATTAACTAGAAGAGAGCCAAAGCGCTTCGAGACGAGCTCTAACTAACTGAGCCTGCTCTTCGATTTCGGTAAAAAGTGGGGCAAAAGCTTGATCGACAGCAGCATTAAAACCACTAGTCTGCATGTAGCCATGCACATCAAAATCTGTATAGTCGAAATCTTCTGGCAAGACTGCCGGAAAATTTTGCCATGCAGCGGAGGGGGAAGAAGCTGAAACAGCTTCAGTTGTTGCTGCCATTATTGATCTCCATAGCAAAAGGAGTTAAGCCTTGGGTCGATTGGAGCGCCCTACGATCAAAGCTGTGAGAGCTCCTGTCGCAACGTGCAGAGCACTAACAGCAGCAATTGCTTCGAAGCTTAAGGGAAAAGCCGTTGAACGAATGTAGAAGGCAACGAAGGAGACAACCAGGGCAGGAAAAATTGATTGCTTACCATATTTGCCGCCCAACCAGACGCCAACAAGAAAGGTTACGACGAAGCAAACCGCCGCCACGAATGTCAAAGTAGGGTCGGTGTAGTGCAAGATGTTGTCCATTTGTGTTTCTCTAAGTGAGATTGTTGTTGAGCATCAACCTAAGTTGAATGCCTGAGCCGGAGCAATTTTGCCAAAGCAAAAGGAAGCGAACCACCACTGCCAAATTCATTTGGGTGATAGCGCTTGAGAATGTGCACGGGACTTGTGTAGGAAAACCTTCTTGCTTAATAGCTAATTGAAAAATTGATGGAATAGATTCATACATACTGCTAGAACGCCAACACTCTTGGCAATGGCGCCGTGGTCTTTATGAATTGCAATTACGGAAGGCCGCCTATCTTAGATTAAATCGACTCACGAGCCACGGCAAAAAGCGGCCTGTTTTTAGCCCATCTGAAGGGGCCTATGCGCACCAATTAGCGCAGCGCAATCAACGGAAATTACAGATAAAAGACCACTTACCGACCAAGCCAAAGAGACACTAGCAACCGAGCGACATAGGCTAGTGGGTGGAAAGAAATATGTAATCAGATCTGCTTGCCAAGGGTCAATTGATCAAGCCAATATCAAGATCTCTATCACACTTCTTTTTCTTGGCATTACAACACTTCTTATCTACACCCACCACTCCGCAGCATTTTTCATTAGCGCGTAGCTAATGAAGATATTGCCGCACTGCCAACTTTCGACATTCAAAAACTTTGACCCCCGCAGGAGGTTTTATGAGCATCCACCGCATTGAATATTTAGACCATGACCGCATCGTAGCTTTTGACGATGAACTAGACCCGGCTTTCGCCCTCTATGTTCTATGCCGCAGCTACCTGGCCTATGGCGGAAAAATTACTAGTTATAGCGAAACAAGACTAACTGCCGAAGTCACTTTCTTGCGGCCCGAACAGATGGTTTTCACGGCTGACTGCCAGAACATGAAAGCCTTGTATCGAGCGGCCCAAGCCATAGAAACAATCAATCAACCGGAGCAGCGCATTGAAGACAGCCCGAACGGCCTCATCTTTGCCCTAACCGGTCTAGCGCAAGCTCATAGCGGAGAGAAAACCGCCATGATCGCCCTGCTAGCCGGTGCCAATATCAGCAATCCGACTGAGGTAAAAGCAATGACTGAGCTTGGCTTAGAGCTAGCCCTCACAGTCTTTATGATTGATGCTCACAGCGGTGATGAAGACAGGTTGCCACTACTCGAAAGCATTGCCCTGGTGAAAATCATCTCTGATTTTCTCGGCTTAGAGGAGTCAGATTCTGCCCGACAACAGCACAGCACAATCATGGACGCAACCAACTACGCCGTGAGAGCGCAAATTCCGCTCTTAGCGTTCTTGGCCGAATGGGTGGAAGGCATGGCGCGGGGTCTCACTCTCAGTGACATTGTCAGACACAAGACGTCCTAGTCACGCTAACGCTACAACGCTGTAAGCGATAGCAATTTTTAACCGCTGCACCTAAGCGGCAATAACTGGAAAAGCAAAATGACTAAAACAAGACATGTACAAAAATGGTTTATGGCTGGGAGCGACAAGGAAGAGCACCAGGTAGAACACACAGCCCCATGGTGGAGAGTCGTTTGCCTCACCGGGGTAGATTACTTCTCAACCCTCTGTTATCAACCCACCATTGCTTTTGCCGCAGCTGGAGCACTGGCCCCGCTGGCAACGATTGTTTTGGCCCTGGTTACTCTGTTTGCCGCACTGCCTGTGTACTTCACCGTAGCTAACGAGAGCCCACACGGGCAGGGCAGTATCAGCATGCTAGAAAGTCGCCTACCAGGCTGGTCAGCAAAACTCTGCGTCTTGGTTCTACTGGGTTTTGCCGCCTGCGCCTACCTGATCACAATCACACTGTCAGCTTCAGACGGAGCAGCCCACTTTGTGGAAAACCACGAAATGCACAAGGCAATAACAGTGCAAGGGTATGTCATTACGGCCGTGGTAGCCGCACTGGCATACCTGATAGCTGACCGGTCTCGGCAACTAATTGTCATCGGCTGCCTCGCTCTAATGGCCTACGCTGCTCTGGATCAATTCGCCCAGAATCGCTTAGCGGTAGCTTTGATAATGATCCTGCTCTTAGGGGCATTGTTTCTCAAAGGCCTACGCGAAGTAATTGGCATTGCTGTTCTACTTGTGGTGGCTTTCTTGTCACTCAGTGCCATCGTCGTAGCGGCAGGCCTCTATCAAGTATACCTTCACCCTGAGCTCATAAGCGGCTGGTGGCAGCGTCTCCTGGGAGACTATAACTACTCCTGGTCAGCCATACTCTTCGCTTGTCTCACGGTCTTCCCCTTACTGGCTCTAGGCCTTTCCGGGTTTGAAACAGGAGTACAAGTTATACCCCTCGTCAGAGGCGATCAAAACGACAATCATCACCACCCCCTGGGAAGAATTCGCAACGCCAAAAAGCTTCTGGCTGCCGCAGCAATAATCATGAGCATCTTTCTGATTTTAAGCAGCGTAGCCACGACCTTGCTAATTCCGGCCAAAGAAATGATGCCTGGGGGTAGCGCCGAAGGTCGCGCCCTTAGCGTCTTAGGTCACAACCTGCTAGGTCACGGTTTCGGCACTATATTCGATACCGTGACCATTGCCATTCTCTGGTTCGCTGGTGCTTCTGCCATGACCGGACTGATTAATCTGGTTACTCACTATCTGCCTAGATATGGCATGGTGCCTTCTTGGGCCAGAGCTTCCCGCCCGGTGATTATCGTCTTTACTGCGATTGCTGTGCTTGTCACCGTCATTTTCAAGGCCGATGTTATGGCCCAAGGCGGCGCCTACGCAACAGGAGTACTGGTGCTTATCACCTCTGCCTCGATCTCAGCAACCTGGTGTTCATGGGAAAAGCACAAATGGCAAGCCCTAGCATTTGGCTTAACAGCTCTGGTTTTTCTCTATACCACCTGCGTCAACATGATTGGTCATCCAGATGGTCCCAAAATCGCCGCCTTCTTCATTCTCATGGTACTCGCCACATCGCTTATATCTAGAGTAATGCGTGTGCTGGAGCTGCGCGTCAAAGCTGTAGAGCTCGATGAAAATGCCAAGCTGTTCTTGACAGAAGCCAAAGAACAAAATCAAAAAGGCATCATCCACATCGTCGCTCATAAGTTTGGTGGCACAGCTTACACCATCAGGGGAAATGAAGTACGAGACAGACACAACATCGGAGACCACGACCAGCTAGTCTTCTTGGAGGTCACCATCGAAGACGCCTCAGAATTTGTGGACGAAGTACTTGAAGTCGAGGGTACTATTCACAAAGGTAACCACGGTGATCACCGCATTTTGTGCTGCAAAAGCCCATCCGTAGCCAACGCCATTGCTGCAATCTTGTTGCATATTCAAAGCGAATGTGACACACGCGCGGCTGCTCATATTGGCTGGTCTGAAGACGGCCCCTTCCTCACAGCATTTACCTTTTTGCTCTTTGGTGATGGTGAAACTGGGGTGCTAGTACGCAAAATTCTAGAAACGGCGGAACCCACTAATAAACACCGCCCTCTGGTGTTGATTGGTTAACAAAAATCTCTCGCGACCCTCTGAGTGAAAAACATTCAGAGGGTCTTTTCTTTGGTCCAAAAGACCATTTCTTATAACCTGGAAATCAGGAGATCTAAAATGGACTGTACACACAAATGTCCGGCCATCCGTCTTGTGATGTTCCCCAAAGATACAAACCCTTGGGGCAGCATTTTCGGAGGCGTTATTCTCTCTAACATTGACATTGCCGCTAGCGTTGCCACCCGTGCTATTACGCAGCACCGCACAGTCACTGTCTGCATGAAAGAAGTAGTTTTCAAACAACCAGTAAAAGTGGGAGACATCCTCACTTTCTGGACCGATGTCGTCAAAGTTGGTCGCACCTCGGTCACCATCAGAGTCAAAGTAGAAGCTGAACGGCACGGCGAATCCATCCCCGTAACCGAAGGAGAAGTAGTTTTCGTATCAGTAGACGATCAAGACCGCCCGATTCCACTCGATTCACCCATTGGCACTCAAGGAGAAGCAATCTAATGCTTACATTCACAGTCTCTGATTTACAAACAATAACAGCAGAAGCTATTACTTCAGCGCAACGTCAGCTGGCAGAACGGAACGAACAAATCTTTCGCAATGCCATGCAGCAACTAAAAACTGACGTGGCTTCGGGACGGCAGTTCAGTGTGGCCATGAGCCTTAAAAACGGCACTGACTATGAAGGTAAAGGCAAAATATTGCGCCCAGAACAGCTAACCGGAATTGCTGCCCTCGTTTATGCAAAATGCCAAGTCTTCGAACCAACTCTGGAATACTGGAGTCGCTATGAAGGCGATCAACGGGATGGATACACCGTTGAAGGCTTCAACATAGTTTTGCACTGGAGCAACGTCGATGACTTGCTGGCTAAACTAAGCACACTCAACGATGACACTACCATTAGTGCCATCCGCCAAAGCATAGAGGCTGCCCAGTCTGCCATAACTGACAAAGCCGCCTCGATTTTGACGCAACTAAAAGAACGGGCCACAGCCCAAGCTCGTTCTGGCAAAAGTTGGGCCATAGTCATGTCACTCAAAGCTGGAGTCGACTTCGAAAAGCCAAGCCATGTGCCGCTGCCACAAATCACAGCCGCGTGGCTTGGACCTGTGGCAAAAGTTGTCTGGGAGGCCTGTGCCAAATTCAATCCAACCTTCGAATATTGGAGCCGGCAGGAAGGTGATCAGCGCGACTCTTACACAGTCGAAGGCATCAACATTGTCGTTCACTGGTAACGGGAAGTAGAGGAAAACCCATGTTTGCAAATTTAGATCCAGCAATAGTTTTAGTAATCGCGGTGGCCATCCTTACCTTAGCAGTAGCCTGGCGCGCCATCAAAAACGGCAAAGTAGGTCCAGAGTATGGCCTTTCACTAAAAGACGTCTTCAAGAAAACCAAAGACAAAAACAATCCTGAACACAGCGAAACAAACGAGCCTTCATAACTGAAAGGCTCATAACACAAACACTCACTTTCACAAACCCGGAGTCTCCTATGTACATCGACTTTTCACAACTTCCCGCATTCCTTGGCCTAATCGTTTTGGCCGTAGGAACATCAATGATTGGCAACTTCATCGGCCTGTTTGCCGCCGCAGTCTACAACCACACTGCTGGCAAAGATTCAGGCCACCAAGTTCTCAAACTGTTACTGATTGCCGCCGGAAGCATTACTTTCATGGTGCCAATTAAGATAGGCGTCGCCTTCGTTGTAACTACTATTGCTGTCTTAAGCTATGGTTATGTTGCAGCCGCTAGCACCACTGTGCTTTTAACTACTGGCGCTATTGGCCTTCTGTACACGCTCTTCAGCGGTAGTGAGAAATAGCAGCCACCTGACGCGCTTCAACACAGGCAGTCAAGCGACTGCCTTCTCTCTTTGATGTTTTGCAAAGGACTTTATGAGTACCGACACTCTTTTACTTTTCCTGCTGTTTCTTGTTCTAGCCGTCGCAATTAACGGTCTCTTTGTCGCCTTTGAATTCGCCCTGGTATCTATGCGGCGCAGTCGGGTGCAAGAGTTAATTGACAATGGCATAGGCTCGGCCAGAACAGTAAGCCGCTTGCAGCAAGACATGGATGAAACCATATCTGGTGCGCAAGTCGGCATAACCCTAGCCAGTTTGGTATTAGGTTGGATTGGCGAACCGGCCATCCACGAGCTGCTAAGCAGAGCAGCCTTGCTAGTACCAGCAGAAATTGACCTCTCTTACATACCACCTTCTTTCTTTTCTGGGCTTGCTCTAGCGCTCTCATTCATCTTCTTATCTCTGCTTCATGTCGTTCTTGGTGAACAAGTGCCCAAGGGTATCGCCCTACGATTTCCCGAACGTCTACTGCTACTCTTCGCACGGCCATTCTTGCTTTATCGGCAGATAACATTTCCCTTGATCTGGATTTTCACGCGCCTGGCCAAATTTGTTCTGCGAGCTATTGGCGTAACTAAAACAGCAAACCATGAGCCCGTACACTCGGCCGATGAACTGTCCATGATTATTGACGGCAGTCTTGAGGCAGGTGAGTTGGATCACACAGTTACAGAAGTCTTGCAAAAGGCTCTGGACCTACAAGATGCAACCGTCGGCGAGCTAATGATACCGCTCGACAAAGTCGACATGGTAGAACAGAACACCTCATTCAAAGCCGTGCTGGAATTAGCCAATGACTCCAAACACAGTCGTCTGCCGATTTATGCCGGAGAACGAACAAAAATAGTTGGTTTGCTGTCAACCAAAGACCTGTTTGAAGTAATTGAAAGGAAAATCAATAGTCTGCCACTGGAAGCCAAACTCGGAAGTTTAGCCCACGACTTTACGCTGGCAGAGCATCAACGCTCAATCTTGAGAGTTACCGCCGGAGTGAGAGCGAGCAGCCTCTTGCACTGGTTCTTAATTCGTCGCATGCCCATGGCTCTAGTGATGGATGACCCAGAAACGAAAGTTTCAGTCGGCATCATCACCTTAGAAGACTTGCTAGAACGCTTGGTCGGCGAAATCAACGACGAATACGACAACTAACCACTATTAAACACCCTATTCCAACCACCATTCACAACATTATGGAGACAACCATGCCCAAAACGCGTCGTCTACATTTTGCTGCTGCACTAGCTCTAGGCCTTTGCCTGGCATCACAAACCAACGCTCAGCCCACCACCTGCACAGCAACTGCCCCCGCCCATACCGCTCCCGCTTTCTCTGGCGAAGCCCCCTCCGAAGGCTACCAGATCATGTATCACAGCATGTGGGAGTTCATTCGCGATCAATACTACGACCCTGCCCGCCTGAAAAACTGGCAAAGCATGGAACACACCTACGACACCAAAGTAGGCACCATCAATGACATTCAACTGGCACTCAAACTCTTAGCTGAAGCCAGTGGCGACAAATGGACTAACTTTGTCTCTGCTCAAGAAATGCGCGAGCAGGCGGCAATACAAAAGCAAGGTCAGGTAATTGGCGGGCTCATGCTCTATCGCCACGGAGGCCACTACAAGCTTGACGTCATCCACTATGGCAGCGCCGCCTATGGCACCGCTCTAAGAGAGCGAGATATTATCACATGCCTCAACAAAGTGGCACTGGACGGTCTTCGGCGCGAGCAAGTCGAGTTCTTGCTGCGGGGCAATAGCGGTGACAAACTTATAGTCAACGCCACCTCGGCCACTGATGGCAGTCATTACGAAGTAGAGCTGACCCTAACGGCCGTACCTAAGCCAGTAGTCGAAGCGAAGCTGCTACCTGGCAATATTATTTATATCCGCATGCCTTCCTTTGCCAGTGAAGCCTATATCAACGACTTCATCGAGAAATTCCAAGACCTATCGAATCAAGACGCTGGCCAAACCAAAGGGATGGTGCTCGACCTGAGAAACAATCTTGGCGGCGAGCTACCAGCGGCAACAAAATTTTCGTCTCTGTTCTTAGATGAGAGCCAAATTGTCACTCAATCACTGGTGCGAGGCAGCCCTATTAAGCACATAGCTGTAGCAAAAGCGGATCAAATTGTTGCCAAAGGCAAAACCATCAACAGCGGTACTGTGCAAATTTTGCGCAAACTACCCCTGGTAATCCTAGCCAACGGCTCTTCTGCTAGCGCAGCTGAAATTACAATTTCGGCGCTTCAAGATAACAAACGCGGCACTGTTGTTGGTGTCACAACCTTTGGCAAAGGTGTTGGCTACAAGACTCAACCAGGGCCTATTGGCGGGTTAATGAGCGTAACAGCACTGAAATACCTGACACCAAACGGCAACGAAGTTCACGAACAGGGCATCGACCCCGACATTGCAGTGCCAGTGCCGCAGAACGAAACAAGCGACATCCAGCTAGCTGCGGCAATTGCCAAACTAAAAGACCAACTGGTTATTAAGCCATGAAAAATCAATCGGGGTAAACCCTAGGAGGTACCAAATGGTATCGCATGAATTCGTGCAGCTCTTAGCTATGCTGCCAAAATCTCACCCTTGGCATGGAGTATCACCACATGTGGTCGGCACTAGCATGATAAAGGCATTTATAGAAATGGTTCCAGCAGACAGAATGAAACTGGAGCTAGACAAAGCTACAGGCCACTTACACGTGGATCGGCCCCTGCTCTACTCATCAAGTTGCCCCAATCTTTATGGGTTTATTCCCCAAACCTACTGCGGTGAACTTGTTGCTGAGCGCTGCTCCAAACGCACGAAACGCCGGGGCATCGTTGGTGACGGCGACCCGCTAGACATCTGTGTTATCACCGATTCGGTCTTTAGTCATGGTGACTTGTTTGTTACAGCTCGTCCGATTGGTGGACTGCGCATGATTGACAACAAACAAGCCGATGACAAAATCATTGCTGTGCTCAAAGACGACCTGACCTTTGGCAAGATAGAAGACATCAGTCAGCTACCAGAAGCTGTTGTAAACCGGCTTGAACACTACTTTTTAAGCTATAAGCGCAGTTTTGCCGGTGAGAGTAAAACTAAGAAGCCAATCGTGTCGATTCCCGAAGTCTATGGAGCAGAAGAAGCCTTCGAAGTAATCAGATTGAGCCTACAAGACTACCAAAATCTCTACGGCACACTAGCAGACCGTCTGGAAAGGCTGCAACAGATACTTACGGCTGCCCCAAAGGCCTGACGACAATCCGCAGAGGCAGAGAAATGCTCTGCCTCTTTCCTTCAACTAAAAGAACCAAGGCCTGAATATGGAAAAAATATTCGCTAATTTACTGCGGCGCAAAACACTAGAATCAATCAAAGCCCAAGGCGATATAGAAAACGCCGAAGGCCACCGCCTCAATCGTGTACTGACCTCGCGCGATATTCTAAGCGCTGGGGTGGCAGCCATTATCGGCACCGGCATTTTTGTCTTAATCGGAGCTGCCGCACATGCCAACGCTGGTCCCGGTATCATCATTTCCTTCGTGCTGGCCAGCCTGGCTTGCGGCTTTGTCAGCTTTGCCTATGCCGAGTTTGCCTCGATGATTCCTGTGGCCGGAAGTGCATACACCTATGCCTACGCCACTCTTGGTGAGATTTTCGCCTGGATCATCGGCTGGGACTTATTGCTCGAATATGCAGTAGGAGCCAGCACTGTTGCCTCCGGTTGGAGTGATTACTTTCAGAGCCTACTGCGCGGCTTTGGCGTCAATCTGCCACACTGGATGTCGATAGCCTCAGTCAATAGTATCAATGGCATAACCAGCATCAACTTACCGGCGATTCTGATTATCGTCTTTCTCACCTATTGGCTAATTAAAGGGGTGAAACACACAGCTCGTATGACCTCGATCTTTGTCGTCGTCAAGCTAGCCATCGTGGCCTTCTTCATCGCTGTTGGCTCCTTCCACATCGACCCTGCCAACTACACACCATTCTTGCCTTTTGGCTGGTCCGGCGTGCTCACTGGTGCTGGTGTCGTATTCTTTGCCTTTATCGGCTTTGATGCGGTGACAACCATGGCTGAGGAGTGCAAAGATCCACAAAAGGACGTGCCCAAAGGTGTGATTGGTTCACTTGTTGTCTGCACCATTCTCTATCTACTGGTGGCGGCTATAATGACCGGAGCAATGTCTTACACAGCCCTTGGTGGTGAAGGCGAAGGCGCGCCCATGGTCAAAGTGCTTAACCATATCGGTTATGCCTGGGCCAGCCCACTGATTTCGGTTGGTATAGTGGCCGGCCTCACCTCAGTGTTAATTGTCACTCTATTTGCCCAATCGCGCATCATCATGCGCATGAGCAAAGATGGCCTGGTGACGCCAATCTTCAGTACACTGTCGCAAAAATTCCAAACGCCAACATGGTCAATAGTGGTGTGCGGTATTTTCGTAGCGGTCACGGCTGGCTTACTACCAATCGATGAGCTTTCGCAACTAACCAGTATTGGCACGCTATTTGCTTTCATCATCGTCTGCGTTGGAGTAATAGTGCTGCGTCACAAAGAACCTGACCAGCATCGGGGCTTCCGCTGTCCTGGCTATCCTTTCGTTCCAGTTATGGGCGCATTAATGAGCTTTATGCTAATGTGCACCATGCCTAGCACCACCTGGATACGTTTTATCGGCTGGATGCTGCTTGGCCTAATTGTCTATTTCGGTTATTCGAAGAGTCACAGTCGCCTGGGCAGGTCCTAATATCAAAATCTTGCAAAACTGGAATCGTATATGACAAACAACCTAAAAAATAGCCCTCGAACTAAAACCGTTCCTAGCAATCAGCGTCAAATCGTAGCTATTGGCGGGTCACTGAGCAAAGTGCCTTCTGGCTGCGGACAAGAGCGAATACTTGAATATTTATTCGACCTGCAGCCCCAGCGAAAAACTCAACGCATTCTTGTTATCAACACGGCCACCGGCGATGCCAAAAGCTCAGAAGACTTCTTCTACCATAGCTGGAACATGCTAAAGCGGCCCTGTAGTCTTTCCTTTCTCAATCTCTTCGGCCGAACACCGCCTGACCTCAAAACTCTGCTGCTAAGCCAAGACATCATCTTTGTCGGTGGTGGTAACACCAAAAGTATGCTGGCAGTTTGGCGCGAATATGGCATCGACAAACTTTTGCACCAGGCCTGGAAACTCGGTATCGTCTTAGCTGGGTCAAGTGCCGGTGGCATCTGTTGGTTCGATAGCTGTCTCACCGACTCATACGCTGAGTCTTACACTAGCCTCAAATGCTTAGGCATTCTCAAAGGCAGCTGCTGCCCTCACTATGATGGCGAAATTGGCCGGAGAGAAACCTACCATGCCATGGTCGAATCACAAGAACTAGCCAATGGCTATGCCATTGACGAAGCCACCGCAATACACTTCGTCGGTAAGAAAATACACAAGGTGATTTCAGTCAGCACAAATGAGTATGCGGCTGCCTATTTGATCACCAAACAGTATGAAGGCGTTAAAGAAATCACCCTCCCGGCTGAAAGACTTTACGCCAGTAGTCAGTAGAGAAGCGAAGACTCTCAGCCAATCCAAATCGAATCTAGTCATCACTGCAAGTGATGACTCTTATATTGTCCTGTCGCTAATCTCACCGATGAGTTTGGCACAGGGCTAACCAATGTTTACTCGGAGAATCGTTATGATCAAGAAGATCGTAAACAGCAACAAGGCCTTAACTGTGCTAGGAGCCAGCTTGTTTCTTGCTGGTGTTGCGCTCGCTATTGTTATTGGAAAGATTGACTCACCGGACACCGATGAGAACGTGCCACTAGCTCTATTTTTTAGTTGGACCGGTATCTTGGCTCTAATAATGACCTGGAGCCTTACTCTCGAGCGCATTCAGCTTTGTCTTGGCGCTATGGTATTGACGACAATCTCGTCACTATTCGGCATTGAACTTATAAGCGTAGCAAAAGACTTCGCCTGGCCCCTGATTGGAGCCTGGTCGCTCTGCGTCAGCGGAGGCTCTCTTTTAGGAGCGCTGCTACTTGCACAAAAAATCTAAACTATCGAACTTTGCTCGGAGACTACCATGAAAAAGTACTATGACAGTGCCGTGTTCAACGTGTACACAAGCTTTGCTATCAACCCAGAGCGCATTAGTGTAATCGAATCACTCTATCCAGGCTGCATAGAAGTGCACTTGAGCAACTATATCTACAACAGTCGCATCACTCCAGCTGGCGGCGCGGGCCTCGCCATTGCTGGCGATGTCGCCTCTGTATCAGATGGGTCAAGACTATATGGCCGCCTGGCTCTACTCTCTGGATTCTTAGAGGTATTCGAGATAGCAAGCAATTACGACGACGTAGTTGTGCTGCGCCCCACCGGCTTAGGTCTAGGCATTAACTGGAAACTCTTTCAAGAATTCACAGAGCGCAAGAGTTCAAAGCAAAAGCTGCAGAAAACCTGGCAACGCTCGGCCCAAAAGCACATGCACAAGGCTCAAAGTCTGATCCAAAAACTGACTGGCAATCTAGCTGGGCAGACACTTTCTGACAATGGTCCGTTCTTTCTCCGCGAGCGCACCAAGCTCTGCTCAGCAGAAACAGCCATCGTCGCGCACACAGTAGAGCAAGCCAAACTTGTGGCCCGCAGCCGCATCAACGACCTAACGCAAGAAGGCTGGGCCTGCGGAGAAGAGTCTTGTCTCCGAGGAAACCGGCAAAAAGCCTCAGACAGCACCGTTGCTTGGCTCTGCCAGAAGGATGAAACAAGCAAGTGGCTGAGCATTCGCTGCGGCACACACAACTAAACTTCTATTTTTAACACCCCCGTGATGTGCGCCTAGCAATAGGCGCCGATCACGGGAACTAACATGTTATGCGTAATTTTTAGTCGCTGTTGCCATTATTGAGTTGGTGCACGATCTTTTGTTAAAGCCCCGACAACGCCTGCATTGTTTTTTCTATAATTATAATAGACCGGTCGAATAACAGTAATATGCAATAAAGAGATTGTTCCAATGTGACTCACTTAAACTGTAATTTTCTCATGCGCCTTTTCAGGAGGCTTACTCAACTTTTTTTGAGCGCAATGGATAGCTCCGTCAAACTAGATCAAGATTGCCACACATTGGACACCAGTCGCTCTTAGTATAAGGACAGGTGGCAAGAAGAGGTAAAGACAATGCTTGGCATAGATCCCGTTCTTCTCTTCGACCTAGCCCTTTGCCTGGTGGCCGCACTGTGTCTAGACAAGGTGCGACTATAGCGGCCACAACTTAGACACAGTCGAACAATACAATTCTCTCATTCGGCCGCAACTTACTAAGTAACTCAAAACCCAGTGTCGTTAAGACGCATCGCAATGCGATCAATTCAATTGGTCGTAGTTGACGACAGCGCTTTAACAGGCAGTCAACTTGTTATGGAGACTAGCATGAGCAGAGAATCTCTCGAGAACGCAAAAATCAGTGACGGCAAACAAAGCGTCAATTCGATCTTACAACCAGAGCTGGCAGACTACGGCAAAGTCATGTCCCAGCAAAGACCAGTCGACAAAAGCCTAAAAGTTGGCGCCGACAATAGCCTTTCGTTTGACACAGCTTCTCTGTACGGCGAATCTGCCAGTAAGAAAGATCGCAATCATGAAAAACAAACACACGATTTAGTAACTAATACAGCCCTGGATGTACTAATCAGATCGAATACCAATGGCAACGATAAAGTTGATAGAGACGAATGGATGAAAGTTTCATCGCAGCTTGGTTTCGGCAAAGAAGAAGCGGACCGAGTTTACGACATCGGAGTTAAATTAGATGCAGCCGGACTTTCGCTCAAAGAGATAACGGAACGACTAATCACTCCGCGTCTAGTAACAGCTCAAAATGGAGATGGCTTTGGACCGGCTGTCACTCCCGCCAATAGCGGTGATGGCTTTGGACCAGTGGTAACCGGCGACAACAGTGGCTTTGGACCCGCTGTCACTCCCGCCAATAGCGGTGATGGCTTCGGGCCAGTGGTAACCGGCGACAACAGTGGCTTTGGACCCGCTGCCACTCCCGCCAATAGCGGTGATGGCTTCGGGCCAGTGGTAACCGGCGACAACAGTGGCTTTGGACCCGCTGTCACTCCCGCCAATAGTGGTGATGGCTTCGGGCCGGCCGTGACAGCGAACAGCAACAATGGTTTCGGACCAGCAGTCGGGTAGCCCACTAACCGCAATTAGAAAAGGCGTCGAGTACAGTCATCCTTGCCTTGGATTTCTGATTCGACGCCTTCAAATAAGCAATTTCCTAAAAGTTCCTAAACTTACCTCTTCCGTCTCCCCACACACTGGAATGGAAGCATTGACGAATTTCGATACTAGCAGGTGAGCCATCAGGCAAGGCGCTGAAAGGTGAAGACTGGTTTACTGCTTTTAGAGCTGCCTCATCAGCATAAGATTCACGGCCGTTTCGCCCTAAGCGCACAGCAGAGCGCTGGCCACTGCGATCAACTTTGAAGAGCACCATAGGCTCATCTTGTGGAATACACTTGGGTGGAAACCAGACTTTTCTGATGCGCTGCTGTGTATCTAAGGCCCAAGACTCTAGGTCTACATCTCTAAAATTGACAGACGTCTGAGTAGCTGAATTAGCCAAGCAAATACGGAGCCACACTGATTGATGAGAAAAAGTTGACGGTGAAGGCAATTTCCTCAAGGCAATGAGGAACTGCCTACCGGCGTCCTCACTACTCAACTCTGCCTTTGGCCCATCCACGACTTCCATCCTGCCGAGCAGATTTTCCCTTATCGGACTGCTCGAAGCAGAAGCAACAGACACTAAGTCGATACCGCCATTAGTATCAACCTTAAGATCTAGCGCAACCGGTTGGTCAAACACACGCCTATCCTGCCATTGCTTGCGCAGCAAAGAATAGACCGCTTTACAATATCGTGTCTTGGGTCCTTCCACAGGGCGCGCACTAACCAACTGATTGGTCACGATCATTTGAGCACAGAAGTACGCAATAATAGCCACACAAAGGCGTCGAGCAAGACTCATAACATTCTCATTGGCACCACAACTCAGACACACTGAGCCACTAAGTTCAACAATATAGCATCATCGAAACTCGTAAGGGAGCTCCACAATGGTCGTCAACAACCCTGCTTTTCAGCAATTCTATCCCCTACTTCTAATTGGCTTCGTTCTGCTTGTATTGTTCTGCTTTTATAAGAAATAGCACTTACTACCATGCCACAAAATTTAAATCAAAAATCTAAAAAATGCGTCCGCTGCAAGAAAACAGACCAAACAGAATTCTCGACCTGTCGCTATTGCGGCACGCGCTATGACGCTGTACCGGAAAAAGCAGAGAGCCCCGGCCTTGATGTTGGCGCACTATTGCGTTCCCCCATATTTCTGCTCTCCGTCTGCGCTCTAACCATGTTTGTCGGACGTCCCTTGACCGACCGCCTCACCACTGATGCAGCAAGGCAGGTGCTAAAAGACACGAAGCACTCACTGCATGATGCTAACGTCAAGCTAAACGCTACTCCATTCGATGTGAAATCGCTGACAAAGCGAGCCGAAGCAAGCCTGACACTTTGCCGACCAGATAGCGCAGTGGCTGACTACAGCGCGGCTATTGAGATAGAACCAAGCTCAGCCGCCCTCTACCGCAAGCGAGCCAATGCCTATGAGGCCTGGGGCAAACATGGCGAGGCGAAAAAAGACCGTGAAAAGGCTAACTCGCTCGATCGAAAATAATTATCTTACTCTCTACACCGGCACAACTTAGCCACAGAGAAAGCGTAGGATATTTTTTGTCAATGGGAACACCCCCACTCACTTACAAAAAATAGCCAATGCAAAAACATTTTGACAGTGCCATTTCGCAACAGCAGGAAGAGACTAAGCAGTCTTCAAACTTTGACATAGTCTCGCTTTACAGCGACCTAAATCAGGGCCAAAAGAAAAGCCAATGGCAAAGTGGCAGTGACAACACACTAACAATAACAACCGACAGAAACCAGGCCAAAGCAACAGATAGCAGAGACAATCTAGCCCTTGATGCTGCTCTAAAAATTACCAACAGTAACGAACAAGCCGCCTTCAGGGCCGACATGAAGACCTTCGAAGAACGACAAAAGAAAGGCGAAATATCGGCAGAAGAAGTCTCGAAAACTTTCAAGTCGGTTGATCAGCTTCTCAATAGCGATGGAGGCAAAGTAAGCGCCAAAGACCGTCTACTGCTTGCGCAAAACTTCATGCATCTAGCAGCTCATCCATCGGAATCGGACCAGGGTATCTATGACACATGCAATGTCACAGCTCTGCAAGAGAAGCTATTGACTGGCCATCCATCGCAATTAGCAGCTGCTATTGCCGAGAGTACACTGACTGGTTCATACACCGCCCCTGATGGCAAACTAATTAAACTAGATACCGCTAGTATGCAACCGATTCGCAATTTTCCCGGAGAGACTGAGGCCATCCCTGTTGATGGAGTGCGCTGCTACGGCACACAAGTACTGAATCATATTCTAGTAAATGAAATAACCCAAAGGATAACAGATGAGCACAACTCCATGCTCTATACACAAAGGCATGATCGCTCAGCTGATGACCGCGGAGAACGGCTCTACTCGATGCGCGACGGCTCAGAGATGACGTTTGGTGATTCAGACAAAGCAATTAGATCTCCTGGTCTAACAAGCAAAGACATTGCCGGAGCAATTAAGCGCCATACCGGCGAAGACAGCGCCATCCTTGTAAAAGGCACTAAGGCAGACACTGACGGTAGAGTACAAATTGAGAGCAGCGAAGAACTAGCGAAAGCAATTGAACTAGCAAAGGAAGAGAAACGAACACCTCTCTTAGTCGAAGTAAACGGAGCCGATCCAATCTTCAAGGGTGGATTTCCCGATGGCCAACACGCTAGCCATGTGCTTTCAGTGAGAGACTACGACGCCAAAACAAAAACCGTCAGCGTCTCCAATCAGTGGGGCAAAGACAACGACATCCAAACAGGGGTAGATGCCTTCTACAAAACGATGATAAATGCTCTCGATAAAAACACTTAGCAGCAGACTACTGATTCAACGAGAAGTGTTTGCCGAAAGAAGGTGACCAAATGAAACCAAAATCAATAGAATCACATCTTCGACTAATGACAGAAGCAGCCGAGAACAAAGATTACGACAAAGTAGAGGCAGAGTATAAGCTAGCCCTAGATATTGCCAGAGTAGTGGTAGGCGAAGATGCACCGTTACTATTGCTACTACTGTGCATGGCTCGCCACTATGAATCGCAATCAAAATTAGAGCAAGCCGAGCGCTTTAACAGACGAGCCAGGCACTTAATTATTGCTGGTCACAAGAGAGCCAGCAATAAAGAGACTAGCGGAAATACTGACTGACAAAGAAAAGAACTATTTAGACGAGCTCGACAGGAGATCAAACCTTAATGCCTAACCTAAACAAACTCGCACTATTGCAGGTCATTTGTAGCTTGCTAGTGCTGCAAGCTAGCGCTAAAGAAGCGACAAAACAAGACAACTCAAAATCAGATCAAAAAACGAAAGTAATGCAAGCATGCACCAACACTCCAAGCGAAGACCTAAACAAGATAGAAACTCAGCTTAACGCCAAGCCACTGTTGCTACATACATCTCTTGACCAAACAATACCGGCAAATCGACCTTATGCGCGCAAGGTACTAGCACAACTACACGCTGACATTAAAGATGCTGAGGCTTGGTTTAGCCTTGGTTGCTTTTGTTCGTCAGCACAAAAATCGCAGGAGGCAATGCTTGCGTACAGAAACGCGCTTGCGATAAATCCAAACCATACCATGGCTCTCAACAACTTAGGCACTGAGCTAATGAATCAAAACCAACTGAAGGAAGCAGAAGCCGCATACATGAAAGCACTGAGCATCAATCCAAACGGTTCGTGGACAAACCTTGCGGAAGTACGGCACCTACTTGGAGATACAAAAGGTGAGCAAGCAGCTCTTGAGCACGCAAGAGCAAGCGGCGAAGCTGCGACAATGGAATCGTACCTGCGCTTTAACGAATTACTAAAACAAAATCGCTAGCTGCTATTTAAGAACAACAGGACGGGCTCTGGTTTCAATAGACTGAATCTCAGTCGCACTGCTACCAGAGCCACCTTTCAACTTTACGTCCATTTCAACAATACCTTTCACATCACCATCAAGACTGCGCAAAACCATGCGATCGCTGAAGGCATCACCACCGCTTTCGGTAGTCCTGGTGCGATTAATACTGATATCGCCAAGTTTTGGGTCGTGCAAGACAAATTCTGTTTCTAATTTGTCATTACTAAGGGCTCGATGATTTGGATCGTCACCAATTTCATGAGTAACACGCAATAGCTGACCGTTAGGCGCTCTTTCTAAATCACCGTTGTCTTTGAGCACAGCTTCTGTCTGAGCAGGCACAAAGCTTTGCAGCACATTGCCAGCATCATCAGTACGAATTAGGCTAACGTTATGCAAATCAGTCTGGCCCATAATCATGTGATCGTAATTGCTGTTTTTCAAAACAAACTGATCTTTCTCACTTTGTGTCTGCCCATTTTTTATATGTTTGACTGAGTAATCGCCAGTAAGTGTATAGGTGAGCGGCCCCATAGAATCGCTATTTGAGCCATTAACAATGATCAGATCAGCAAGGTTCTTGTCTTTATCAAAAGTCTTAACTTGCAGACCCTCAGTCGTAGACTCAGCTTTACTTGTGTAGGAACCAGGTCGACTATCTCGCAATAGATTTTGAATGGCGGTATCGGCCACATTAGCAAGCACCACTTCATTTTGTGGTATTTTCTCGACGTTGTTTTTATCAAGCTCCACGGAACAATACCTCAAAAAGAGAACAACCTATCTGCGCCAGTCATTGCTCTTAAACTCCAGCACAGCCATTTAATAGCATGGCGAAAGTGACCAAGTTGTGGCCGGTTACACGAACGAGAAGTGATAGAATCGCAGAAGACTCTTACTTTTCCTGGCCAATTATTGAGGAATTAAACCGATGTTCAAGCCTGGACAAAATCTTTTGTGTACCGTAATAGCTAAAGAACAAGACGGCTTCACAGTCTCGATTACCCCAGATGGTGTTGCGGCCTTTCTGCATACGTCCAGCGCATTGACTATTGGCTCTCAAATAGATGCTTGCTTTGTGATGCTGCACGAGGGTAGACCATTAGTTGCCGACAAGAGTCAGTTATTAGAACAAGGGCGAAAACAGCTAACAGAGTTGGCAGATAAGACTAATGATCCTGTGATTCGCGAGACACTCATTGGTGTTATTACCCGATCAGGCCAAAACGCTATCGAGTGAGTTCACTTACCCCAAACTCATAAGCCACGCAAAAGCCCGGATGGCTTTGTCTTCAAAGGCTGACCCACAAGTGCGAGTTTGACTTCAGCTGCTGATTGAAATCGATCTTCCTGTCTCTTTTCAAGACAGCGCAAAATAACTGCTTGCACTGGAGCAAAATCAGGACCATCAGTAAGTTTCAAAACAGGCTGTTCACTAATATGCCTGCTCATTGCTTCAACCGTCGATTGGCTTGAAAAAGGAGGAGCGCCGTCAAAGCCTCAAACATCGAACAGCCCAGTGAGTAAATATCACTGCGATGATCCGCATATACAGCGCTCGATTTACCAACATGAAGCGCTTCAATCACTTCGTAACAGTCACCAATTACGGCTCCCGCATCAATTGCCTTGGAATCAATGTCAGACATCGTTTATTCCTCTCACTAGCAGGTTCTTCTTTGCACCCTCTGCAAGGAATATCTCGCTCATAATGCTTAAGCAATCTCAGTTAGCTGCTTAAGGTAAGCAGTAGAATTTGGTAGCCAATTAACAAGGTTACGACCAGAACTACTGGTATCAGGATAAGCACCGGCTCCTGGCGCAGCAGTGGGTTCTTCGTCGCTGCTACCAAACAGTTGAAATTGAATATTGTCTCTCAGCAATTCTCTTTTCTGGCGTTAAAGCGTCAACTCTCTCTCGTCACATCGCTTGCCGCGGGTTCAACTCAGAACGAACTGATTTAGCCGTGCTAATTTTGAGGCGAAGCTCACAGGAGTTGAGCCCAAGCGATTCAAAAGAAACCTCGAAGTAAACATCAGGTGCTTGTGTGTTTTTTCGGGTAGCCACAAGACATTGCCCAGCCTGCACGCAATTGCAGCCGCCTGCTTCAAATACTGTCTTCGCGCCAGAAATAGCCTCCTGTACGGGAAGCATAAGACTGATCACCTGGGTTTGCTCTTGTGTTTCGAACATGGTCATCTCAAAATTAAGTGGTACAATTGGCAGCCTGCTTCTGTCTTTGTCGGGTCGCATTTTCAGACTATGTTTGCAACCTAGCTGCTACCGCCGAAGCGGTCTTGACAAAACTATTAGATAGCAACAGTTGTGACACCGTTGTGAGCTCTCTTCATGGAAAAGCCAGTACGGAGCATTAGAGATGGCAAAAATTTTGCTCGTAGATGACGACAAAGAAATTGCCAATATCGTTTCAAGCATGTTAAGCAAATTGGATAAACATATCCTAGACGTAGCCTATGATGGGCAACAGGCCTCGTTTTTACTAAAACTGAATCAGTACGACCTAGTCATATTAGACTGGACTTTGCCAGAGTCGCCCCAAGGTGATGAGTTACTGACTGACTATCGAAAAAATGGTGGCAAGGCACCAGTACTAATGCTAACCGGAAAGTTAGATGTTGCTTCAAAAATATCTTGCTTCGATGCTGGTGTTGATGACTACGTAACCAAACCGTTTAATGCTCAAGAATTGGTCGCTCGAATACGCGCGCTGTTACGCAGATCAGTCAATCCCTCCACCGAAATACTACAAACTTCAGACATTGAACTTGATCTTAGAACTATGGAGGTTCGCAAGAAAGGTCAAAAGGTCGAGCTCTTTCAGCGTGAATTTGCCTTACTAGAATTTCTCTTCAAACACAAGGGGCGCTATTTCAAATCTCAAGAACTGCTGAATCGAGTATGGTCATGCGAAAGCGAAGCTAGCCCAGACGCTGTTCGTCAGTGTATTTCGCGCTTACGAGCGAAACTAGATAACAGCGGTGAGCCGTCTATTATTCAGACTGTTCAGGGACTCGGCTACAGGGTCCGAGACATTTAACTTTGATGAGAAATTCAAAAGAACAACTTCCTTGGACCGTTAAAGCTATGCCTGCAATTATTGGCATTTTACTAACAGTTGGGCTCTATATGCTCGTTGCAGGAAGTCACAACATTGAGACCTTCGAAGCACCACTAACCAACGACTCACGCTCAATCTTAGACAGAGAGCCAATTCAGCCAATCGAATCGCCACACGGCTTAGACGAGGCAAAGGTAAGCTTGGGCAAGTCGCTTTTCTACGACCCCAGGCTATCCACAGACAATAGTGTATCTTGCGCTAGCTGTCATGTACTCGAAAGCGGCGGTAGCGATGGCCTAAGCCACTCCACTGGTGCGTTAGGACGGAAAACAACCTACAACTCACTAACTGTTTTAAATGCTGCCCTAAACTCCAAACTTACTTGGCTAGGCAAGTACGGTTCGCTCTACCAACAGACAGAAGAATTGATAGTTAACAAGAACACTCTAGGCAGCAACTGGAAGCAGCTTGAGGAAAAACTTTCCGCCGATCAACTGCTCAATGAACAATTTATTGCGACATACAAGAGCGGTGTTTCCAAAACCAATATTGTCGATGCTCTGGTGCAGTACGAAAAATCTCTCTGCCTCAGCAACTCGCGTTTTGATGAATTCTTAAAGGGCAAGACCAATGCCATTTCTAAAGAAGAACTTGAGGGCTACAAACTTTTTAAACTGTATGGTTGTGCCAGCTGTCACCAAGGTGTCAATGTGGGCGGCAATATGTTTATGAAGTTCGGTATATTCGACGACTACTTTAAAAACGATGCACCGGCCAATCTCGGTAGATTTCAGTTGACTAAAAATGAAGCCGATCGATATGTATTTAGAGTACCGAGCCTGCGCAACGCAGAGCTGACAGCACCATATTTTCACGACGGATCAGCATCCAGTTTAGACGATGCGGTTGCAGTAATGGCAAAATATCAACTAGGGAGAGAACTTCCAGCGGCCGACCAAAGAAAAATTGTTGCTTTCTTAAAGACCCTAACCGGGGTGCCAAAACATGAGAAGTGAGGCTTGGCTGAGATGCCTTAGCAGTATCAGCATTTGCGTCGCCATAGCAGTTGCAGCCGGGGGGGCATGGTCTACGAAATGGCAAAGCCCAATAAACGAACATCTAATCTATATTTCCAGATTGCAGTTCTATCGAGAAAGCATCTCTAAATTGCAGAGAGATGTTTTGCTGGTTACTACTGGTAGGTTGTTATCGTACGATCCGTTAGTAGCAGATCTAAATCTGCTACGAGAAGGAAAGTCTGAGTTGCTGAAACTGCCTTCCTATCTCAACTCCGCTCAGAAAAAAGATCTTTTAGACTCCATTAGCGACCTTGACAAAACGCTCGCACAAGCAGATGGGGATCTATCGATCTTTATGCAGAAAAACTCAATTCTGAAAAACTCCATGTATTTTCTCAATCAATCTGTGCGCAACGAAACGATTGCAGAACCAGACGTCTCGGCAATCTATGAAACCATCTCCTATTTCAACTTACCTGACAATGACATTAAGAAGCATCTTCTCTCCCAATTGTCACAAGCAAAATTGAACCCCTATATCATCAAACACATTCGCATAGTTCTGGATAAGAAGGGTGAGCTTGATGAGGTGCTTTCAAGACTGCTTTCAGATCACTCAGAAAGATACTTAGACTCCCTTTTCGCGAATTACCTACTGGCCTACGAGCAAGCGACAAAGCCAGCAGAAACAGGGCGACTCTGGCTTTATGTTATTTTCGTAGCCATTCTTATGTGCCTAGCCGTTTATGTGATCGAACGACTAGCGTGGTCGATGAAGCTAGTAAAAATTGCTGAAGCAAAATATCGAGAGATCTTTGAAGAAGCTAGCGATGGAATTTTTCGCCTTAACAGTGACATGACGACAATTAGTGCCAACCCCGCCTTGCGTCGTTTTTTAGGGGTGGAAAGCGAGGAAGCTACGCTAACCATGCTAAAAGAAATTACTCTCTCTCCTGCCAATGCAGCCATCAGCAAACACGTACTCGAAAACTTTAGCAAGAAGGGAGAAGTTACCGAGCTCGAGGTATGCCTCGAGCTACCTGGTGGAACAAAGCCTCGCTGGTTCATTCTAAATGCACGCATGAGAAATCAATATATCGACGGCTCAATTCTTGATATTTCAACCAGAAAGGAAGCCGAGCATCTATTTGAAGAATTCTATGCTTTCATCTCGCATGAGCTGCGCACACCGCTAACCTCAATAGTCGGATCTCTGGAACTAATTGAGTCAGGTAAATTATCACAGGAGAAAGTTTCGACCATGTTCCAGAGCGCTCTGCGCAACTCAGAGCGCCTCGTAAGGCTGGTTAACGACCTTCTAGATATGAAAAAAGTGCAATCCGGCAAGTTTGAACTATTCAAAGAGGAAGTCTCTTTCCTCGTCGTTTTAAACGCGGCAATTTCTGCCATCTCCGGTCTAGGCTCAAAGAAAAAATTCGCACTAGATATCAGCGGTGAAAGCGAGATAGAACTCTGCCTTGATTGCGATAGAGTGACTCAGGTTCTTATCAATCTCTTGTCAAATGCTATAAAATTCAGTCCGGAAAACAGCAAAATATCCATAGTCATCAAACGCGAAACTTTGAATGGGAATGATCGACTACTTTGCTCAATAATTGATCACGGCGCAGGAGTTGCCGTTGAAGAGATCGAAAATTTATTCCAACGTTTCAGCCAAATTAAACCCTCTGACAATTTGACGTTTATCAAAGGCTCTGGCCTTGGACTCTTTATATCGAGGTCAATAATCGAACAACACGGTGGCGAAATCGGCTATACGCCTAACCCTGATGGTGGATCTATTTTCTGGTTCAGTCTTCCTATTGTCGGCGCTGATGCTTGATTCTAGAGCACTTTCGTACTCATTTGGTCGTAAATGAGCAAGAGACAGTAGATTGAAGTAAGTAGCCTCGACTACCTGCAATTGCTCCAGCTAAGGGTCTTTAGGCAATCTCAGTTAGCTGCTTAAGGTAAGCAGTAGAATTTGGTAGCCAGTTCACCAAGTTACGGCCAAAGCTGCTTGTGTCACCAGTTAGCCCAGCATACTGTTCAGCAGCAATATCACCAATTGGCGTGCTGCCAAACTTAGAAGTAATGTTAGGGCTATCAGCCAAGATTGGTCTAATGGCATCGAATTGATCCAAGCTGAGATTGTTCAATTCTTGTTGCAGCAGACCCTGGTAGGTTGCATCATTAGTGACAAGACCACCATTAGGTGAATTCAGATCATAAGTGTGAAAAACTTCGTGACGGAAGGCCTCATCAGACATGCCACTATCCATATAAACAACTATCTTGTGGCCATCAGTATAAGCACCGGCTCCTGGCACAGCAGTGGGGTCTTCATAGCTGCTACCAAATAATTGAATTTGAATATTGTCTCTCAGCAATTCTCTCTTCTGAGCGTCTGGCAACTTATCTATCTGCGCATAAATCTGCGCCACATCTTGAATTGAGGCACTACCAAAGGCATCAACTTGCTGATGCAATCTCTCTAGTTCTGCAGCAGTAACCGTCGGCTTATCAACCGGCGTGGGCACTGGCACATTATCATAGGGCTTAGCATTGCTGGCAATATCAGTTAACCAAGAATTGAATTCTTGGCGATCAATACTGCCGTTGTGACCGGTATCAGCGGCCCCCATCACAACCGGTGTCACTAGATTTCTAGTAATCTCATAGAGTGATTTTCCTTCCTTATCTTGCTTCACTCCTTCGGCATAAACTTGCTCAGCACCGTGCTTGTCGAAACCAAACAAAGGAGCTACGTTTAGCCATTCATTCAAATCAACTCTATCGTTGCCGTTAGTGTTAGAGGCAACAAGAATATCAAAGGCACCTTTAGTAATTTCAGCTCTCGAAAGAGTGTCAGTGGCAGGATTTCTATTTGAAGCTGTATTGAGCTTATCAAACTCAGCAGTACTAGGCAGGGTCTGAGAACCTGAGCCATAGAGCGCCTTAGTATCAAACACCAAGCTCTTATTGTCTACACTCACGGTAAGATTTTGATCTACCGGCCGCATCTGTATATGGTTGGCATTGGCAAAATCAGCTGTCAAAACTGCCCCTGACTGTTGAGCTGCACTAAGATCAGCCTTCTCAAAAGACTCATGGTTCATGGGTTAGACTCCGCTACTAAATCGATTCTATTGGTTCTGTCATTTCAACTTAGAGAATAAATGTGACTAAGTTGTGGCAACCGAGATACGCAGCGGCGCAACAGGTTTATTATCTGGCCTGCCTAGCGTGAACAGCAAAAAATTTCGACTAAAATTCGTAGCGACAAACTTAATTGCTACTCTGTGCTCTAGTCTCGTTATTGTTCCCCAAGACTGACAAGCTAGGATGTTTAGAACCGGCTTTCCAGGTGACAGTATTATTGTTGCCAGTAATTGAAATAGCTGCGATGTTCTCGCAGAGAACTTCATTATTATTACCGGTAACTGAAAGACCGCGGCAATT
>JAUPUU010000228.1 GCA_030917395.1 Cyanobacteriota bacterium erpe_2018_sw_21hr_WHONDRS-SW48-000092_B_bin.40 | reverse complement strand
GCTGTAAACAATACCGGCGGTCGATCGAAGAATCCATGCGGTTCTCTGCCGCTAGTGCTTGAAGTCTGGGGCTGCGGTGATGAAAACCAACCACCCTGCTGCTCTTTGTTTTTCTCTGCTAGCTTGTTTCCTTGATTTTCGTCGCTCATTGGCAGGCAACCTCGTCACTTGTTACAGTGTAGCAGGGCCGTTCGCCTGTCAAAGAATACGATCATTGGGAGGTTAGCCATGGGAGCAAATCTTAGAAGACGGCTGATAGTAAGTTTTCAACCATTACAGGCTGCAATAGTTCTCTGTTGCCTTAACTTGTCCTTGGTCGGCTGTGGTAGCGATCCGCTCGGGCACGTTTCAGAAAACGAAGTGCCAGACGCTCACTTTCTCGAATACTTAGTTCGTGACTTGCGTACATATTTCAAACTGCCGGCGCAAAGTTCAAAGTCAGTTGGCCACGAGTTTATAAAGGGCCACGAAGAACGCTATCAGACCGGTACTGGTTATCCACATTACTTTCTGTGGGTTTATGTCTATGACGGCAATAAGATTGTCTCCGAGGGTTTCGCCAAAGTCGATGCTGTCGACAATAGCAAGTTCCGCGTAGCTACCTTCATAAGCAAAGCGCAAATCAAGAAGGATCCCAGAGCCATAGAGGAGGCCTACGGAGGTAGTCTTGGTGCCGATATCATTGACCGGGCAAACAAGCCATAAACGAAGCGAACCACCCTTTCTATCTAGGAGTGGTTCGCTTGTTAGTTCTATTTTTAAGTTCTACTTTTAAGATGCTTTACTGGCTAATATCTTCCAGTTTGCTCTTTCTGGCCACTCCTGACTTGATTGCTAACTGGGCAACAGCTTCGGCAACTCTCTGGCCAACTAGCGGATTGAAGACCCCAGGAATAATGTAGTCTTCGTTCAACTCACTATCTGAAATTACATTGGCGATGGCATAGGCCGCGGCCAATTTCATTTCTTCTGTGATGTCTGTAGCTTGGCAGTCCAGGGCACCGCGGAAGATACCAGGGAAACACCAGACATTGTGGATTTGGTTAGGATAGTCTGAGCGGCCTGTGGCCATGATGCGCACGTATGGTGCAGCTTCTTCAGGCATTACTTCTGGTACTGGGTTAGCCATGGCAAAGACGATTGGGTCTTTGGCCATTCTCTTCAGTGACTTAGCTTCAATTGTGCCTGGTCCAGACAAACCAAGGTAGAGGTCAGCACCTTCAAGAGCGTCTTCGATAGTACCTTTGAAAGTAGATGGGTTGGTGTGCTCAGCAAACCAATCTTTCATGTAGTTCATATGTTCGCCGCGGCCTTTGTAGATGGCACCCATGCGGTCGAAACCGATGATGTTTACGACGCCAGCATTCATCAGCATCTTAGAGCAAGCAACACCGGCTGCTCCTACTCCACTGACAATCACTTTCAGTTTGCTGATATCTTTCTTGACGATTTTAACAGCGTTGAGAAGTGCTGCTAGGACAACTACGGCTGTGCCGTGTTGGTCATCGTGGAAGACTGGAATATCGAGTTCAGCTTTAAGTCTCTCTTCAATTTCAAAACAGCGTGGGGCTGAAATGTCTTCTAAGTTGATGCCACCAAATACAGGGGCAATATTCTTACAGGCCTGGATGATTTCTTCTACGTCTTGAGTAGCAAGTGCAATCGGAAAAGCATCGACTTTGCCAAATTCTTTGAAGAGCATGCACTTGCCTTCCATAACGGGAAGAGAAGCTTCAGGGCCAATATTGCCAAGACCGAGCACGGCTGAGCCATCGGTGATCACTGCCACGGTATTGCGTTTAATAGTCAGTTTGTAGACGTTTTCAGGCTCATTGTGAATGGCCATGCAGACACGGGCTACCCCAGGTGTGTAAGCCATGGAGAGGTCATCTCTGGTGGTCAGGGGCACTTTGTTGGTGACGCGGATTTTGCCGCCCAAGTGCATCAAGAAGGTGCGGTCGGAGACGTTAACTACCTCAATCCCTTCCATTGCTTTGACCTTAGCAACTAGTTTTTCGCCGTGCTCCTGGTCTCTAACTTTGACGGTCAGGTCGCGGATGATAGCGTCTTGCTCGAAGCCGTGAATATCAATGGCGCCAATGTCACCGCCGACTTCACCAATTAATGAAGTTACTTTCCCTAGCATGCCTGGTTGGTTGGTGATTTTGAGCCTTAGGGTCAAGCTGTAGCTTGCACTGGGCTTGGCGGCGCCAGCCAAAATATCTAATGATTTGTCAGGCTTACTGGTTGATTCGGTTTTTGTCGTCATAGTGTTCACGCTTTGAGTGGTACTTGGAAACGCCGGCTGATCAGAATTAGGATAGAGAGCCTCATAATTTGCATCAGTTGGAGTATGTTAAGCTGCACCGAGGCCAAAAGGGAAAGCTTCTTCCTTTTTTTTAATAGCTTGGCAATTAAAACTTTGGCAAGTATTTCGGGCAAAAACTTGCCAGTTGGAAAATAATGTCTGTATTGAAGATTAAACTGTAGAAGCCTTAAATATTGAACGCATTAATTCGAATGCTGCACTGAGGAGAAAAGAATGTCATCGAACGAAAAAGAACTGGTTGGCAATTTCGAGCTAACAAAGCAAGGAGTGATCACCAGACGCGAAGTATTAATGATGGGAGCTGTTGCTGCCACATCAATCGCTTCGGTTAACGCTGCTGTGGCTGCTACTTCCGCTGCTGCTAGCTCTAGCCCTGCTGCTGCTCCTGCCGCTGCTGGCAAAGACCCATACACTGCCAAAGACTTCAGCGCTTTGGTTTCTAAAAATATGGAAGGGCTGTCGCCTAGCCAAATCGAGCAGCACTTAAAGTTGTACAAAGGCTACGTCACTAAGTCTAACGAAATCTACAATCAGCTCAAGACTGCTGATTTGACCAATCCAAATGCTACTTATTCTCCATTGAGAGAGCTATTGGTTGAACAAAGTTTTGCCGTCAATGGCATGGTCTATCACGAATTCTACTTTGGTAACCTTGGTGGCACTGGTGGTGACCCAAGCGGTGATGTTAAAGCTGCGCTTGAAGAGCGTTATGGCTCTACTGGTAAGTTTATGGACTTCCTTAAAGCTTCTGGTAAGTGTATGCGTGGTTGGGTGGTTGTTGGTTACAACACCCGTGGCAATCATATCGATACATTTGGTCTCGATATGCACAATATGTGGAGTCCACAAAACGTAGTGCCACTATTGGTGCTTGATGTTTATGAACACGCTTATATGGTCGACTACGGCATTGACAGAGCTAAGTATCTTGATGCTTTTGCTAAGAACCTTGATTGGCAAGTTGTGGCAAAGCGCCTAGCTGCTACCAAGAAGCTTGTAAGCGGAGCTGATACAACAGTCTAAAGCTGTCTCTCAAAGCAAAAGAGGAAAGACACTTTATGTGCTTTCCTCTTTTGCTTTTCAGTATGTAACTTTTGGCTATGAATTCTTACGGCTTCAGCCTAAGTTACCGTTGAGGGCTCTCGGTTTTTCATCAAAGTGCTTACGGTCAGGTGTGTTTCGTGTTGTGCTGGTAGCAATGTCTCTACCACTACAGCACGAACAAAGTCGCAGACAATTGATTGCTGTGCTTCATATTGCACCAGCCGCTCGGCCTCTGCTAGTTCCATAAGGGCAATGGCATCTTGTTCTGTTGAGGCGCTGCCTTGAGTCATTTTCTCAAATCCGCCCCAGATACCAGCAGACTTAGAGGGTTCGCCGTTGAGATTGCGCACCTCTGCCGTCAATTTCGCTACGCGGTCAGCGTGAGACATTTGACACTTAAGCATTGCTTGCCGAACGTCGGCATCTTTGATTTGTTCGAGGGCTAGTTCGTAGGTCTCTACGGATGATATTTCCCCGCTCAAAAATGCGTTCAATTCTTCAATGTATTCAGA
This sequence comes from Cyanobacteriota bacterium erpe_2018_sw_21hr_WHONDRS-SW48-000092_B_bin.40, assembly GCA_030917395.1. Classification (GTDB taxonomy): domain Bacteria; phylum Cyanobacteriota; class Vampirovibrionia; order Obscuribacterales; family Obscuribacteraceae. The sequence goes on along the minus strand of JAUPUU010000228.1, from coordinate 32,296 downwards.
ACTCATGAGCATTGCTCCTTAATTGATTGTATTTGACTTCTTCTGCTTAGCAGCTGACTAGATCGCCTTGCGGTTGAAGCCGCGGGATAGTAGCGACAAAAGAAAGACAAACACGGCTGATCCTAGAATTGCTGGAAGTAGTGAAATACCAGCGAGGTCTGGTCCGATATGGCCAATTAGGCTGCCACCAATCCAGGCTCCGATGATGCCGACGATTGCTGAAGTGAAGAAGCCGCCAGGAACTGAGCCAGGCACTAGTCTTTCTGCAATGTAGGCACAACAAGCAGCTACGATTAGAAAGAGAATGAAACTTAAAATAGACATTGAATACCTCTCAATGAAGGAATATTTTTAAGAGGCTAACTTGCGTCTAACCCTTTTTCGTTGCTTCCTTCGCAGCTATAGACTGAGCAGAGGGGGTAAAGTTCCTTTTTTAAAGCAAAATGGCAGCATTGCTGCTGCCATGACTATTTTCTATATCGTGCTTTCCTAATTTATGGCTATTTTTCTATTTGGCTATTTTTCTATTTGGAAAGATAGCTCTACCTTATTAGGAGCTGATTTAGCATTGGCTGATATTTCGTTGGCCACTTGTTTGATTTGTGACTGACCCTTTGGCGTAATTTTGACTTCGCGAGAGAAATACGCCTTTGACTCATTCACAAGTTTGCGGTACTGCTCCATAGTGATATCAGCCGAGCGAAATGGGCTGTCTGTTGCGCGACTCATAGCTATCGAAATAGGCGCTTCGTTGTTGGGATAGGCGAAGACAAAGATGTGTTCTTTTATTTTTGATTCGCCTGGTAGCGTTGAAACCTGATATTCAAATTCACTTTTTTCACCGCCAATGGTGACAGTCTCACCGGCTCTTACGGCGCTGCTTTGCTGAAATTCGTTGGGGAAAATTTGGGTCAATTTGCCTTTGCCGTCATAGTCAAAGATAGACAGGTTGCAGTCTTGACTGGCTGTGACATTGACTTCCATCTTCTCGCCGTCGCGGTACTTCGGTAAGCTACCGGGTTTGTTCAACCAGGCTTTGATTATGGGGTCACCGCTCTCGAGCGAGACGTTTTTAAACCCTTGGCTTTTATCGCTGGCCACCACCGTGACGTGGCTCGCTTTTGCGGCCTGGGAATTGGCCTCATGTCTTTTAGTCTCAGCGCTTTTGGCTACAGCATGCTTGGGCAAGCTTGATTTAGTGTGTGGTGCTGCTTTTGCTGGAACCAGATCAGCTTTGATTTTTGGCTTTGCTGCCGATTTAATTACCCCAGCTTTAGGCGACACCTTAATCCCTGTGGCAGCGGCAGGCTCCACTTTGGTTGGCTGTTTAGATACTTCTTTGCTTGTGGACTTGGTTGTCTTTGTTGCAGCATCTTTGTGATAGGCAGGTGGTTCGATGAAGAGACCGCGATTGGTGCCCTTTTTCATCTCATCGAAAGCTGGTTCTGACTGATCTTTGTCAGCTGCAAAGGCTGGCTGCCAGAGCAGTGGTAGCGCCAGGGTGAGAGACAAGACTGCAGTAATTGCTGTACGCTTTTTGGTAATCATTACTATGTCCTCGAACAAAATGCTGCTCTAATTTGCGTGATACCGATATTGAACGCCTATTTTTGCTCTACTGGCACTTCACTAATTTTAGGCTCGGAAACCGGACCATCCATAATAATGTGCATAACTCCTTCAGGATACTTCTCTTCCAGCGCCATCGCTGCCTGTAGGGTTTTGCTGTCATCAATCATTTTGGATTTTTCTCGATGCTCCGAGTCGATCTCATAGGCTGGTGTTAGCTCTAACTTGGGAACCGATAAATTTAGGGCGAAAATGTGCAATTTATCTGCTTTGTCGTTAACTCTGAACGGAAACGGCCCAAGAGTGTCAATTGAGCGAATTTGACCTTTGTTGATCAGCGACAATTCTTTGAAGTCTTCTGGAGGATAACAGCGGTAGACCTTTATGTCATCAGGATTTTTAATCTGGTCTGCCGGCACTTCGCCAAATACATAGACGTTACAGCTGGAGCGCGAAGTGAGGATGATTTTGGCCTTATCGCCATACTTGTAACCAGTCCTGGGCTTGTTAAATTGCAGGCTAAGAGGCTCCAATTGACCTTTCTCAATTTTGTGAGCTTCAATATCTTTTGAGCCTAAAAACCAACCTATGCCTGCCAGTGAAACAATAAACATGGCAATGAAAGCCGCTATTAATGGCACTGGAGACGGGGTGTTGCTTGGTTCTTCGACAATGGCGTTGGGTTCAATTCCCAGTTCTTTGAGGGCATCTATCCACAGAGCCAGGCGAATGGAAGTGGTGGGCAAATTCAAGCCAGGCAGAGAGGCGGTGTCGCCGCAGTGCAAAGCCACTACTGTGTAATCGTCAAAAATTGCTGAACCAGAATCTCCCGGTGAGAGGGCGAGGTCATGCAATAAGTGATAGTTATCTTCTTTGCGCAAGCGGCCAAGTAGTCGGCCCATTTGCGCTAGGGGGTTGAGAGCCGAACTGAATTGCCCCAGGTGGGTGGGGAAGCGCACCGCTGTTAGGGCAAGCTGGGTCGGCAGATTGCGATCGTAGGCAATGGGCAGAGGGCGGGCCTCTGACTCGGGATAGCTGAGATCTACGACTAATAGTGCGACGTCGAACTTAACCAGCTGATTGAGCTGGGGATCACGCATGAAGTTTGGGTGTAACTTGATTTCGCTGATGGGATAGCGGTTGCCCGATTGGGGGAAGCGCACTACCAGAGTTTCTAGCTCGTTAAGGTAAGCGTCAACGACATGGCCGCATGTAATAAGTTTGTGAAAACCGCAAAGCCAAGCCTGGCCAAGAACTTGCTCTTGGTTACCGTCTTCGCTGCTGACTACGCGAATGACATGGGCCAGAGCGTCGCCGTAGGCCTCGGTGTTCAGTGGAATTAGAGGTTGGCTTGCGTTTTGGCCGGTTGCCACTTGATATACCTGAGAATTTACTATTACTAAGAACGTCTGCTACTAAGAACGTTGGCCTGCTGAGAATGACCATCTAATCTTATACAATAATCAAATGAGCGATTCTGATTCGTCCGCTATCTCTAATCAACAGCCTGTTGAAAACCTGCCTTCATCAAGCAGCTCAGCAGTAAGCCTGACAGTTGGTCCAACAATTGTAAAGACTAGCATAGCAAGGCGCTTGCGGTCTTATTGGTGGATACCGGTTTCATATTGCTTGCCTTATTTGGTCACCCAAGCGGTGCCTGCCAATACAGCAGAGCAAACAATGCTTCGTTGCCACCATATGGGTTTGATGGGTCTGGCAGTTGCTGCTCTAATTTATCTGCTCTGGCGGGCTGATTGTAGCTTTGGCGCTAAGCAGCTTTTGCATCTGTCTAATGACATTCAGGCCAAAGCTCTTGTTCATATTTTGGGAATGGCCCTGTGGGTATGCTGGGTCGGCATTGGTGTCGTATTCTGTATGGCCCATGATCAGGTTTATGAGTTGGTTCCCAACTTGCCTGGCTTGCAATCGCCAATGTGATGATAGCGACCGAGTAAATTTTCCAGTTAAGAACTAATCGAAAGCCTCAGGAATTCATTGTTAAGCAGCTGTACTGAATTACAAGAAATTTTATCCCTCGCTCCCGATTGGCAGCCAGTGCTTGATAGCGTCGTCAGCAAGGCTGTTGGCGATGGCAAAGATGTCAGCATATTTCAGCTATTTGAGCGTCTTGGCGCTAAAGCAATATATATGAAGGCTGCCAGCCTCGGCGGCCAGCGTCTGATCTTGAATAAGCTTTTGCGCGATCATTACTACCAGCCCATGATTGCCAAGATGTTTGGTAATAATCAAAATTTGAAGCGCTTTTGGGCTCAGCGCAAGCACCCGTTTGACTGGCAAAAAGGCCAGGCAATTTCTATGGCCGTTGAGCTGTCTACAAAGATGGAAGGGGTGCTTGAGCGTCACCTCACCAATAAGAGCGCCGATGGTTTCAAGGTACTTCTGCCAGCCTACGTTCAGCGCTCGGTGCAGAACGCCGTAGTTGACTACATAAAAGATGAATGGCAGTGGGAGCGAGAAACCCTGCAAGATATGAATCTTGACCCTGAGCAAGAAGACCCACGCTCGATGGCGGCAGATGACGTCAAATATGCGCCCGAGAGCAAGGCTATGTCTGGCGAGCAGGTGGCACAACTAAATCAACTTCGAGTTGAACTTAAAGAGATGCTGGCCGATCCGAAACAAGTGCGTGAGCCGCTGGTAGTGGTTGATTGCATGTTTGGCTTAGGGCTCACTGATAAGTCTAAGGCTGGTGTTGAGCTAACCATGCGTGAAGTCTGTGACCTGTTGCAGATTGCCGGTGAAACTCAGGCGCGAAAGATAGCACGCTGTCAGGTTTTGCTTGATAAAGGCCTAGATATGATTCGCTCGCAGGTGCGCAAGAAGCTTCCTGGGGTGGCAGATTGCTGGCAAGCTGACATTAACGTCAATACGGCTTCAAGGCGAGAACTGTCACACCAACTTAGTTTGACTGAAGGTGAAGTAGAGAGGCTCTTGGCCAATCGACAATATTATGCCCTCAGTGAGCTGGTTGATGCCGGGGTGGTCAAAGCCAATCGGCTTGAGGATATCGCCAAAAATGGTGCTGTGGCTGCCTTTGTGCCCTTAGAAGTAAATTCCTGCACCACCCGCGATTTGATTGACATACTGGGGCTGCCTAAAGAGATGGCTCAGAAATTTGCGGCCAAAAGACCATTCTCAAGCTTTGACGAGGCCATTCGTGCTCAAGTTCTTACTCAGGCGGTATTAACCGATGCAATCAGACGGGGGGCAGCCCTGAAGCCACCGTCAACCGGTGAACGACGCCTTGATCTTAATAGTACTGAAAGTGAAAACCTCACAACTCTAGGATTGGCCAAGCAGATGGTTGAGCGCATTATGCGAGGGAGACCATTTTCAACTTGGGCTGAGCTTGAAGACTACCTTGCTCCTGACAACCGTGAGTGGCTAATTCTCAGGCAGAAAACTTGTCTGGGTATTTCCGACTAATTTTTTCCAAGCTGTAGTTGATGGCTATGTGAGAATTCAATTTTTTTGTCGTACTGGGAGAAATCCAATGTCTAGCCATAAAGCAAACAATCAGAAGCAAATAGAATTGAGTCCCGAAGTGGTAAGAATGGCGCAAATTCGTGCCAGCCGCCAGGGTCTTCAATTTCGCCAAGAGTTGGCTAGGTTGGTAGCTGAAGAAGCTGTGGTTGACCTTGATTGCGAACTTGGTTTGCTGCTCGAAAACGAATTGTCGATGAACCAGTCAGATGTATTGGCTGCTAGCCTGGGCGTTAGCGACATTGTGGTTAATGGTCATCGCCTTGATGTTCGGGCCATTGACGAGGACGGTGAAGTTGTTATCACTCGTGCGCTTGTGGGCTCGCCTTATTTGAGTATGGGTAGCCTCTTGGTTAAGCTTGAGGGAGTGCATGGTGGCACCGTGGTTGGCCACCTTAGTTCTGGTGCTTGGCTCAAGGCCGAAGACGGTTTGAGAGACGCGGATCCCATTCGTGTGCCAGTCTCTCTTGGCGATTTCAATTTCGCTGAGTTCATGGTTGAGCTGACCAATAAGGCTGTTCTCAATCTTCCAGGGGCAAGCAAGTTAGTTAATTTTAAAACTGATGTCAATGAGCTTATCAACGAAAAGGGGCGCTTGATTGTTGCTCGTCAGAAGCAGATTTTCTCGTACCTGTGTTCCCACTGGTCGGAAGAGACAATGGCTGCTGTAGAAGCTATTGGTTATAAGCTTCCTGCTGCCAGAGTGACCAAAGTTTTGCTCGCAGCCGGACGCTGGAATGCCGTGGTGGAGAAAGCTAGCGACAAGTTAGCTGTCCGCTTCACTAAGCTCTCCAAAGATGAGATTCGCCATCAGGTTATGGCGGTGGGTGAGCGCTTCGGCGGTGAGATTAAGGGGCCAGCCTTTAGAAGTGAGCTTTTGCAGCAACTGGCCGCTTCAGAGTTGGCTCGCTCCTCAACGGTTCCGGTCAATGTAGCTCAGTCTGTTTTAGCCAAAGTTATGGCCGGTGTCAGCGCTGCTGATGCTGTCAAAGGGTTGGTGAAGAATGCAGTAGCAGTTGATTTAGCTCTGTCTATTAAGAATAAACGTCAGGCTGCTGTGGGCTTCATGGCCGCTACCGCTGATGAGATTGGCATGGCTTTCCAGCAATTAGCCCTGCAGCCAGCTTACGCAACCCACAGCGCTGCTGATTCTGGAGTAGATTCGATAAATGAGGCGCTGGCCCTGCTATCAGCCACCGACATGGCCGACACTATCAAAGCTTGCGACCGCGAAATGGCAGAACTTTAGGTAAAAATGGGAAATTGGTAACGCCATAAAGGCCTTGCCAATTTCCTGTTTGGCCCTAAGTTCGGTACAATCGGCAAATGCAAGCGAGCCCGAGTTTAGTTGACTGTCAAAGTTGTGGAGAGCAAAACGGCTCTGATATGGCCTTTTGCCTCAATTGTGGCAAGGTCTTGTCGTCAAGTGTTCAGGCTCAGCGCGATATTCAAGGCGTCAAGAAGAGACAGTGCAAGAGTTGCGGCCGAGCCGATGAACTCAATAATCGTTATTGCATCTTCTGCGGCGCTGACATCAAGACTTTTGTGGCGAAGGCGGCTAATCCTGAAGCACTAGCCCGCTTTACCAGTGAGCTATCTCAGTTTGAGGCCGGGCCAGCCGAAGCTTTGCAGTCAACCGAGTCGGCTGAGCGCCCTCTGCCCAATGCTAGCTCCACAGCGAGCCAGGCTAGCCCAACTGTTTATAAGACTAAGCCTGCAGGCAAATTAAGCCATGGTCCGCTGACTGTGGTTAGTTTCCTCTTGCTTGGTTTGCTTTCAGGTTCTTTATTGGCCTACTTGTTCAACGGCCCCACCCTCGCCGAGGCCTATAACATGCTCAATGTCACTTCACAGAAAGAAGGCCTGCTGATTTTCACCAAGCAGCCGACGGTGCGCGTGGTGGTGGAATCTAAGGATAGAACCCACTACACAGTGGGCCAAACCAATAAAGGCTCTTTGGTGATACCAGATATCGAGGCTGGTTTCCACCGCATTATTTTGACTGTTCCTGGCAACGACTCGATTGTAGAAACTGTTGACTTGATAAAATCAAAATTGAATGTCTTAGGCTATGAGAAGAAAGTAGATGCCACCGGTAAATTAGGGAAATAAGATGACCGCCGCTGAGATCAACTGCCCAACATGCGCCCGTGCTCTTCCTGCCACATCAAAGTTTTGTGGCTTCGATGGCACCGATTTATCGCTGGCAAAAGAAGGCCAGGCCTCGCGTAAAGTCTGTTCTGTGTGCGGCCGATTCTACCCTGGCTATGCTAGCTTTTGCGCCTTTGATCGCAGCTCTCTGCAAGTGATGAAGACTCAACGAGAGATTAATCAGACTAGCACAGGAGAATTTGATGGCACTCAGTCGGTAGAGACACAAATTGTGCCAGTTCTGCCACCAGCTACAAGCACTGCTCAAATTGCTGCTGATGATCGTCTGCTTGGTGCTGATAGTGAAGCACCTTATTCTGACTTGATCGGCAAGACTATCGACAAAAAATATCTCATTCAATCTGTGCTCGGTGAAGGTGGGATGGCTGTTGTCTATCGCGCCCACCATGTGCAAATGGAGCGCACTGTTGTAATTAAGGTTATGCAAGGCTGGCTGCTTTCCAATCGCAATTCAGTGGAGCGCTTCGAAAGAGAGTGCAAGCTAACAGCAAAGCTCAACCATCCCAATATTGTCTCGGTCTATGATGTTGGCTTGATTAACGGTAAAGAGCCTTATCTGGTGATGGAATACATTAAAGGTGAGTCTTTGGCAGACAAGATTCACAACTCTGGTGCATTGCCCTATGCCACTACTGCTAATATCATCATTCAGATTTGTCGCGGCCTCCAAGAAGCTCACACATCGGGAATTATTCACCGAGATCTCAAGCCCGATAACGTTCTGCTGCAACATAAATCAGACCGCCCAGACTGGGTCAAGATCGTAGATTTTGGTATTTCAAACTTTGTTCATGGCAGCAAAAAGCTGACTAAGACGGGCCGAATGGTGGGCACTCCCGAGTATATTGCTCCAGAACAGCTGAAAGACCGGCCCATCGATATGCGTACCGATCTTTATGGTATCGGTATCATGATGTTTGAGATGCTAACGGGCCGCGTGCCATTTGATGGCGAAAGTGCCGAGTCTATTCTAATGAAGCACCTCCTTGAGGATGCGCCAACTATGGCTGAAGTGCGCCCTGAGCTGGCCGAAAACAATCTATTCCAGCCTATTGTTGATAAACTGCTGAAGAAGAACCCGGACGACCGCTATCAAACAGCTACAGAACTTAGGCTTGATGTAGAGCACGCCTTGAATGCTGTGCTTCTGAAGAAGGGTGCCTCTTCCTAATTTGATGTTGGCTGGTAGTTAGACATTCATGAATACTTTAACGAAACTAGCTCTAGCTAATCTTGTCGCCGCCAGCGCTTCAATGTTTGCTGGCCTAGCTTCTGCCCAACCCAGCTCATTTTCTTTACCGAGCGGGCCTAGTCCAATGCCGCAGGTGATGCCAACTTACAATCCAGCGCCTGTTACTCCTGCTTTTCCTGTGCTTCCCGTTCACGGTGGTCGTGAGACTGTCCCTCTGATTCCCACTGACTACACCAACTTCAGTATGGGAATGTTCAATAGCACCGTAAGCATGCCTAATCTAAATCCGGGCACAGCGGTGCAGAAACTTTCTGGTGCTTTTCCTAGTCTTGATCAACTGAAACAAGATGAAGAAGGCGTATTGGTGAGAAGTCTTGAGAATGCTCGTTTTACAAGACCTAGCCTGGCATCGGTCAAGCTAGATAGTGGTTCGATTTTAGTATCTGTGCGTAGGCCTTCTCGTCTTGGTGTTATTAGTACGCCGCAGGGTGATGTGTCGGTTTCTGCTGACGCCGATGTCATTGTCACCTATAACGATGGTCTCTTGCGGGTGCTCAATTTGACTGGCCATGGTGAGGCGGTAAAAATCAAAATACATGCATCCAATATCAGTGCCAAAATTATTAGCTCCAATTCTAGACCCGACCAAGAACAAGCTAAAGAACCTAGTCACGAACCGATAGTGAGCCAGCCAGTGGCTATTGCTGTAAAAGTTGGTCATGAGATAGTTTCCAGCGACCATGCTTTAACTAGAGGCGACTTGCATCCACACGATGGTATTGCTCGTAGACGTTTTGGTTTTGTTGAGTCTAATGTCTTGGCTGTTAGTGAGTTCTCTCTTGAATCTGTTTTGAATAGTTCTGATCTGCTGGTTGATTTGTGTCAGAAAACCAGTGGCTTGAAAGAGCGAAGAATCATGGGTGATCTTTCCAAAATGGCTGCAGTACTAAACTACATGAACGGTCAGCAAGGTTTTGTCACTAACAATAGTAATAACAATGAAAACAAATAGGACAAAGCTTTGAAATTGCAGGGTCTATTATCGGTTTCTCTAGCCTTCTCGCTCGTTCTGGCTGAGAGCTCTTGTCTTGGAGTTCAGGGCAAGACTACGGTCATTCCCAAAAATTCGCAGACGGAAAGCTCGTCTAAGCCCTCTGATAATTCAAATGGCAGTGCCCTGTTTAATTCGCCCAGTGATGATCAGAGTAGTGCCAGCAGTAGCGCTAAAAACGAGAACATTGAGGACCTCGAAGCTCAATTAGCTAAAGCTCGCTCGGGCAAGCCAGAAGCGCAGGCACGTGCTTTATTTAATTTGGCCAAAGCCTATGGTGAAGCTCGAAAATTTGATCAGGCAGAGCAGTATTACCGAGAGGCTCTAGCAATTGATCGCAAACTGGGTAAACCCTCTGATATTTTCGAAGACATTGTTAGCATTGCTCTGGTACAGAGTTTTGCTAAAAAGTTTGACCTGGCTGAAGCTACTTATTTAGAAGCTCTGGCTGATGCTAAGGCTAATAACAACGAGCAGTGGATAATTAGACTATCAAACGACCTGGGCGCCCTGTGCATCTTTAACAAGCAGCTAGATAAAGCCGAGCAATACTATGTGCAGGCGCGAGACACCGCCAAGCAAAATTCTGATTTTGTCGGTGAAGCCCAGGCCAGACTAAATCTTGGCCTGGTTTATCAGCGAGCTGGCCAGCTCGAGAAAGGCATCGCCGAGGCAGAAGCGGCCCAGAACTTGCTGGGGAAAGATCCTGAAAACCAAATGCAAGCCGGTCAGATTGCTCTAAATTTAGCTAGTCTAAAAGAGCAGATTGGCAATCTCGATGGCGCCTTAGCTGACTACAAACGGGCGGCACAGCTCTTTGAAGGCGCTGGTGAAGGCGAACGCCAGGGTTCTGCCTTGATAGCTGTTGGCAATCAGTATTTGATGCGCGGTCAAGCTAAAGAAGCAATCGCCGTGCTTGAGGGAGCAGTAAATGTTTTTCGCACTGACGAAAATCTCCCTAAGTTAGCCCAGGCGCTTTTGCGCTTAGGCTCGGCTCAGGCTGATAGTGGTAATTTCACTGAAGCACAGCGTCTGCATACTGAGGCTGCCAATACGGCCTATAAGGAAAAAAACGTAGACGATTATTTAACAGCCCTATACGAATTTGCCTATGACCAATATCTTGCTGGTAATACTGATAAAGCTCTGAATAAGTTTGTCGAAGTGGCAGCAAAGCTCAAAGGCACAAAGCTCAAAGGCACAAAGCTGCAAGACAAAGACTTGCTGGCTGATTGCAATAACTCTATTGCTCTTTGTTATCGCGCCCAGGGGCAAGCTGAGGCGGCCGTGCAGTTCTATCAGAAAGCGGCTGAGAACTACCGTGCTAGTGGTAATAAGGTTGGCGAGGCTTCCGCTGAGAATAGCATCGCTTGTGTTTACCTCGACCAGCAAATCAAGGGCTCTGACTATTTAACTCAATACAAAAGAGTAGTGAGTTTGCTTGAAGCGACAAGCGCAAAAGAAAAAGCTACTGGCGCCTACAGACGTCTAATTGGCTTTGTTGACTATAACTACGCCCAATATTTAGTGATGCAAGATAAATATGATCTTGCTCTAGCAAGCTATCAGAAGGCCTTAGCTGACTTCACCGCTAGTGGTGACCGCAAAGGCCAGGTGCGTACATATATTGGTCTTGGTCTGTGTAAATTAGTACAGGGTACCAAGTCGAACAATAAAGCTGATTTAGAGCAGGCTATTGTCTATTATCAGAAGGCCGAACCTTTGGCTGCCGCAGTAGCACTGCTAGAAGGTGAGTGGGATTGCGCCATTGGTCAGGGCTCAGCACTGCGCTTACTTGGTCAAAACGCTAAGGCTGAAAGTAAATTGCGCCAGGCCATTTCCCTCTTTGAAAAAGAAAAGAGCCAATATTCTCGTGATGACTCCAAGACTTTCACTCTTGACCTGCGTGGCAGTTCGTTTGAACAGTTAGTTGCCCTCTTGTTTGAGCAAAAGCGTTTTGAAGAAGCCCTTGAGATTGCCGAAAGAGGCAGAGCTAGAGCTTTCCTCGATTTGCTTGAAGGGCGCCGGCAAAATGTCTTTGCTGGTGAGACCGTTTCGCCTGGCCCAGCTCCTACCAAGGCTGGTCAGCCAGGCGCTCAAACCACAGTATCATCTACTTCGGAATCTTCAATGCGTGGTGTGCAAGTGCTACCACGGGAGTTTACTGTTATTGATTCGGCCCATGGTTTGTCCCTTGAAACTGCCCTTTCACCAGTTAACGCCAAGGCTCCAGATCTGAAAGAGCTAAAGGAATTGGTTAAGGCCTCCCATGGATACGTTCTTGAGTATTTCGCTGCCGGCGACAAGCTCTACATCTGGCTCGTCAACCCCCAGGGTGAAGTCGACATTGCTACAGTGTCAGCCGTAAGCCATAAGGAGCTAGTGCAGAAGGTCACAGCTGCTTATCAGGCCATTATTACACCACCTAAATCGATTACTGATTTGCTTGCTTCTAATCAGCGCAGACAACAGTACTTGATTGATCTCTATAAGATTTTGATTGAGCCTGTGAAGGCTAAGTTGCCTAAAAACGCTGAAGATGTCATCACTGTGATACCACAAGCTGAGCTCTTTAAAGTTCCCTTTGCTGCTCTAACAGACCCCTCAGGACGCTTGTTGATTGAAGATCATACTCTGGCTGTAGTGCCGGCCATTGGTGTGTTTAGAGCGACGCAGAAGTTAGCAGCAGATCTGCCGGCAGGTAACGATAGCCTTTTTGCCTTTGGTAATCCCAAGATCAATATAGTTTCAGGTCTTGGTGCTTTGCCCTATGCCGAGCGGGAAGTGAAGAAGATTTCTGAGCTTTTCGGCGCCGATAAGTCGTTTGTCAAAATTGGCATTGAGGCAACCAAGAGCACACTGCGCCAGAACGCTGCTAAGAGTAGTGTGATCCATTTAGCTACTCACGGCTTAATTGATGAAGAGCGGCCGATGGATTCTGCTGTCTTGCTTGCCACCACTGGTGATGATGATGGTATTCTTTCTGTTAAAGATATTTTGCAGCTGCCGCCTTTGAAGGCAAAATTAGTGACCCTATCAGCCTGTCAGACTGGTCGCGGTAAAATCACTGGAGATGGTGTGGCTGGGCTTTCGCGGGCGTTTATTATTGCCGGTACGCCGTCTGTGCTAGTAACCCTATGGAACGTCGATGACGTTATGACCGAATATCAGATGGAAGCTTTCTACCGTGAGTATCTTAAAGGCGAGCATAAAGCACGGGCCCTTAGAGACGCTCAACTCAAAACAATTGCTTTCATGGAGAAGGGTCTGATTGTTTCAGGGCCTGCCGGCGCTGTTAAAATTCGTGCCAATCCTCGCTATTGGGCTGCTTTTCAGTTGATTGGCGATAGCCAATAACAAACTAGTTAATTTTCTTTGGCCTTGCTACCTGACGAATGCGTAGTTTCCCCACTGGATTGCCACTTTTTCGCCACAGCCCTGCCATAAGCTCAGTTCACGAGGTCGCAGTGACTGAGCTATTCAATTTTCTATCTATCTTAAGGAGTATCGACTATGCCTGTAGAGAACTTTGAAAGAGAAGCAAGCACTCAAAAGGCTGATCAAGGTCAGAGTCTTCTATCAGATTTTTGGTCTAGCTTTCAAAAGGGTGGAGCTGATGAAATTGAGTACAACAAAAGCCATTCGGAAGCTGCCATGATGCGAGTTGGTATCGCCGCTGGTGTTGGCTATATCACTGCTGGCAAAGAGAGAACGAGTAGCAGTGCCACCAAATTTGCTGCGCTCTGTGGAATGACCATCAGTGCAGGGCACTTTGTTGCTCCTGACCATTTGGAAGACATGGCAGCGAAGAACAATACTCATAGCCGGTTCGGTTATCTCTCTGGTCGCTTTGTTGCTGATGCTGTTCCCACAATTGCTCTCACTACTGCGGCAAACAAAGCGATTTGGAACATGAAAGGTGAACGTGAAATAGCAGCGATAATTGATCGTACTGAATTTAAGTGGGGCGTTCACAAAATCACGCATACAGAATCTGCCGTTAGCCCAGTGTTTAAACAAGAGCGGGCCGAATTACTGTTTAAATTCTTGGAAAAGCGCGGTCAACCAGAGAAGTTTGAGGGAGCCGTGGCTAAGTTGGCGCAACGTCAAGAGCCATTAAATGTCTCGGTAATCGCTCGAGAACAAGCTGGTAGCGTTAGTGTTTACAATAGACCATTCCTGTCGGGTTCTCCTGTAACTAGAGAAGTGCCAGTCTTTAATCCCGATGAACTAGTCTTGAAAGCAAAGGCTCAAGTGGCCTTAAGAGATCTAAAAGGCTACAACGTATTTTCAGACCATTGGTAAGTTTAGGTTTGTGTAGCCAGTACAAAAAACGATGGCGAGGGAAATTTGCTGTACAACTGAGGTCAGTGCCTTTACCTAGAGGCTGGCAGAACTAACTTCGATTGGAGACAGTAAATGTTATACCGCGTGGATAACTGCCGCCTGATAATTAGTTTAGAGCGAATGGAATTGGGGCAAGCAAGTCTACAAGTAAAGCTTCTAAAGTCCAGTACCCTGGGTTGCGTAGAGGAATGGAGTCTGCATGGATCTACATTTGTTTGAGCGCATATTTTGGGTGGTCTGGTTTGTTTTTGTCGCTGTCGCATGCTCCACCCTCCACTGGTTCATGCCTGAAGTCAGTGGTTGGAGGCAACTGCAGTCAAAATATCCAGTCAAGAACCCTTATAAAGGCGCCTGGATGACTTTTGAGTCCGTACTGATCGGCAATTTTCCATTCAAATCATGTTTGAACATTGGCACAGATGCAGAGCATTTGTATCTGTCGTCTATCTTCCTCTTCCGCTGGTGCACTGGTAAACCGCTGCAGATACCGTGGTCTGCCGTAACTAGAATTCGTCCCGACGGTCGATGGTTGGTGTGCCGTATCGAGGGCGCGCCTGCCGACATCGCTTTGCCTGCCAGGGCAATTCCGGTTGACATTGTGCATAGGCTCGGTGTCCCCAGTAAAGGCTCTTAAAAACCGATGAGTATCTTCTATTTTGCAGATTCTTTCAAAGCTGATATGAGGTTTTACAATTGAAGAAAATGACTCTGTCTAATTTTGTTTTGTTTGCGGCCTTTTCAATTTCCTGTTCAGCCTGTAACAGCGAGCCCAGACCTGCGGCTTCCGATAAACCCGTGATTCCCGCCAACCTAGTGGTTATAGATGATGAAGTAGACCAAGCCTGGGCGAAGATGGCACAGCAAAATTTGGCTTTGCTCTCACAAAAAAAATATGATGAATTGGAGAAGATCGCAACAAGCTTACGTAAAAGTGGAGAATCTTTTCCTTCTGGTAAGTGGAAACTGGATACCTTTTACAACAGTTTCTATAAGGAGCGAAGGGTATACAGTGAGAGGCTTAAAGAAGACGACTACCAGAATCGCTTTGGTCTTATCCAGGCGTGGGTATCAGCCAAACCGCAAAGCGTTACTGCGAAGGTCGCTCTGGCCGGTCTCTATTGCAAATATGCCTGGTTTGCTCGTGGTGGTGGTTATGCAAACAAAGTCTCTGATAATGGCTGGAGGCTCATGGCAGAACGCAATGCTGCTGCTCTTAAGACTCTCCAAGAAGCGCTTGCATTAGCGGAGAAAGACCCACACGCTTATTATCTAATGCTTCAAATCGCTAAAGACGAAAGCTACGACGACGCAAAATATGCTCAAATCTTCAACGAATCAATCACTCGCTTCCCTCATTATAAACCAGCCTATTTTGCCAAAGTTCTCGATCTCCAACCGCGCTGGGGAGGGCAAGATGGTGAGTGGGAGCAATTCATAAAAGAGTCAGCCGATAAGGTCGGTGGTGTTGAGGGCGATAAGTTTTACGCCCAACTCGTTTGGGCTGTTGAGTATACCCATTGGTACCACCAAGAAATAATTTTCAAAGAATTTCAACTAGATTATCCCCGCGTTAAGCGTGGCATGGACAGCTTGCGTGCCCAATATCCAGACTCCATGTCTCTTGCCAGTCAATATTGCAATCTAGCTAGTCGCGCTGGTGACAAAGTCACTGCCATCAAACTCTTCAAGGAGCTGGCCGGACGCGTCGACAAAGAAGCATGGTCGAATGAGGAAACTTATGAATACTGGCGCCATGCAATGTGCGAAAATTAGCATTTTATTCTGGAGATTCGATGCCAAGAGTAATTGTGCCTTTGGTTTTGTCACTGCTTTTGCTATGCGCTAGTACGCCGCAGGCTCTTGGCCAAGGGCCGGCAAAAGCGAAGCCAATAACCATTGCTCAGTTCGGTCACGTATTTCTCTATATGCCGCTCTATGTGGCCGTCAGAAAAGGTTTTTTCAAAGAGGAAGGTCTTGATGTCAGGCTGGTGAGCACTGGGGGCGACGAGAAGACGTTTACAGCTGTAATTACTGGCAATGCTCAGTTTGGAGTTTCTGATCCAACCTTCACAGCTATAGCTAGAGAACGAGGCCAGGGCGGTAAGGTAGTTGCCGGTATTGTTCGTGGTGTGCCGTTTTGGGTGGTTACTTTCAAGAACGATATCAATAAAATTACTGCGCCAGAGCAGTTTAAGGGCCGTCGTATCGCTACATACACTGCACCGTCGACTAGTTTTGCTGTAATGAAGAAAGTACTGCAAAACAATGGCAAGCCCGTCGACGCCAAGATTGTGCAAGGCGCCTTTGGCACTCTGTTAGCACTGTTGAAAGCTAATCATGCCGATATGGCCCTTGATATAGAACCGATTGTTTCCATCGCCATAAACGAGGGTGCGCACATCGTTTATTCACCGGCAAAAGTTCTCGGTGATTTCGCCTTTACCGGCCTTACTGTCTCTGATGATTATCTGAAGAAAAATTCGGCCGATGTGCAGAAGGCTGTTAACGCCATTAATAAGGCTATGAATTACATCCACAAAGATTTTGAGGGTGCAGTTAAAGTTGCTTGTGCTGAATTTCCTGAAGTAAAAGAGCCGGTGGTGCGTGCAGCCTTGAGGCGCTTAGCCGATGAGGGAACTATACCTAAGTCTGTGGTACTGCCTGAAAACGCCTGGAATAATGCCATTAATATGCGCAAAGAGATTGGTGATCTTAAGAGCGCTGGTTCTTACAAAGAAAATGTAGACATGAGCTTTGCTAATAAGGCTGCTGTAATTAAATGAGTAATGAGGTCAAGCCTTTACTCACTATTGATGGGCTCTGCTTTGATTTTTCTGGTCAGGCTCAAGCAAATGAGAAACCTGGTAATCAAATTCTAAATCAAGTCAGCCTGACTGTGCGAAAGGGTGAGATTGTCTGCATCTTAGGCGCCAGTGGTTGTGGCAAGACTACACTACTTAATTTGATCGCTGGGCTGCTCACTCCCAGTAAAGGCTCAATTGAGCTAAATTCGCAGAAACCAACTAAGCGACTTGGTTATATTTTTCAATCTGACGCGCTCTTTCCCTGGCGCACAGTAAAAGACAACCTCCTCTTAGCTGCTGATATTGATGGAAGTCTCGACAAAAAAACTCTGGAGCAATCTATGCTGCAGTATCTATCAATGTTTCACTTGAGTGAGCAGATACTTACTAAGTATCCAATTCAACTTTCTGGTGGCATGCGACAGCGAGTGAGCATCATTCAGTCGCTAATGTTTGATCCAGAGCTTTTGCTGCTAGATGAACCTTTTTCGGCTCTCGACTACTACACCAAGCTGAAACTAGAATCTGAGTTTTCGCAGTTCGTCAAAGAACGAGGAACGGCTGCCATATTGGTTACTCATGATATTGAAGAGGCCGTTGCCATTGGTAATCGCGCCCTAATCATGAACGCTGGAACGTTGCAAAAAGAGTTTCTCATCCGCTCTGAAGCTGCTGTGATGGAGAGAGGCACCAGCGACTTTGCTGAAAAATATAGAGAAATCTGGTCGGAGCTGAAGTCAGTGGTGGGTGAGATTCAGTGACCAAGAGCAACTCTAAGTCTAAGATTTTTGAGCTCCTGCTCTATCCCCTGCCGCTTTTGGCCTTTGTTGTCGTTTGGTATTTTGCTACTCAGGGCAGCCAAGAAAGGCAATTTACTTTTTCTAGTCCAGAAAAAGTATTAGAGGCATTCTTGCGCTTAGTGCAAAGTGGAGAATTGCTACAGAACTGCAAAGTTACTATTCTCGAAGCCTTGAGCGGTTTCTTGCTCGGTACTGCTAGTGGTGCAATAATTGGACTCTCGCTTTGGTACTCTAGTCTGGTAGCGAAGATTGCTAAGCCATATATTACTGCGCTTGCCACAGTGCCCATCTTCGCCCTGGCACCGATAGTGATTTCTTGGTTTGGCATTGATATTTACTCTAAAATTGCCCTGGCCTTTCTTTCAACGGTAACGGTGGCAATTGTGCAAAGCTATCAGGGTGCCATGGCTGTAGAGCCTCGTTTTTTGCGCTTGATGCATGTGCTTGGTGCTAGCCGGTGGCAGATTTTCAGGCTAGTGGTTGTGCCATCTTCGCTGATCTGGGTATTGAACGCCATGAAGCTCAATATTGGTCTAGCTTTGCTTGGAGCTTTCATTGGCGAGTTCATTTCAGCTGAGCAAGGCCTGGGCTTCATGATTGTCAAAGCATCTGGGCTTTACGACATGGCCACAGTCTTTGTCGGTGTTATCGCCCTGATTGTAATTGCACTGCTGCTAACGTCTCTGGTCGACCAACTAGAGCGCTATCTTATGAAATGGAAAACGCAGTGAATTTTGTTATCTAGACTTGCTTGAGCGCTCAAACAGTAGGCGCTTTGAATGTCAAAATGACGGTTCAGTTTCAATTTCCATTGTGTAGAGATCTCGGTGATCGGCAATTTCTTTGTAGCCGACGGGCGGTACGATGAAATTTTGAGAATCAACTGCAACAGGTTTGGCAGCGAAAAGTTCAAGTACTAGCAATGAACCCGATTTCGCTGAATCAATAGCGCCGGCTTGTATTTTGAAACCTTTGGAAATTGAACGAATTTCCATTCTTACCGGAGCTCCATAGCCTTCGGGTACTCTTGCAAACTGTGCTAGTGAACGGGCCAACCCCTCGGTAATATTCAGCTGAGAGGTCGTCCATAAGGTTGCCTCGAGTTTTTTGTCTTTACTTGAGTACCAATGACCGATGCACTTGTAACGTTGACACGTGAGACCAGCAATAGTGCCGACACCGTCGGGAATTACTTTGTCGAACACATACTTGTCTGGTCCAAGCATTTGCTTGAGCCACTTCGTCAGACTAATTTTGCTATATTTTTTACTAAGGTCGCCATAGACAGTCATGTCATCATAGTTAGGGGCACTAAGCGAATATTTGACCATATCGTTGTCAAATATGACTTTGTCGTGAGAGATTAAGCCCCGATAGTGTCCACAGCGTGTACTGTAGGCATCAAGTTCCCAGGCTTTAACTAGAGAATTTTTGCTAGTTTTGGGACTTGGGCTCGAGCTACTGCGTGTCTCCGGATTCTGCCTAGAATTCAATCCAGATGTCTCGGCCTTTTTTGAATTCGGAGGCAAAGACGCTGTACGTAGAATAAGGGTAATAGCAGCGATTGCCGAAGTGATAACTGCCATTAGCACTAAAAAACGGATATCAAAAGGTTTCTGTACGGTGTCTTGCCGAGCTTGGTTTTTCTTCTTGTTCAGTGCCATAGCCGGAGAATAGGCAAGCAAATCTTTGCCTTCCCTAATGCGAGTTAGATCGATTGCCAGCTCTTTAGCTGATTGATAACGATCTTGAGGTGATTTAGCGAGGGCTTTGGCGAGCACCACATCTAGTGAAGGTGGAAACTTACCATCAGGCGCGACTTCAAACAAGTTTGGCACTTCTTGTTCTTCGTGCATGAGAATGGTTTCGAATGATGACGAGCCTTCAAAGGGAACGAAGCCAGTTATCAATTCAAAAAGAGTACAACCGATGGAATAAATATCGGAACGAGCGTCTACCACGCCACCAGTGCATTGCTCAGGGCTCATATAGAATGGGCTGCCGAAAATATCTCCAGCAGCAGTCAAGCTTTGCTGAGTAGCGAGATCTGGCCCAATCAATTTGGAGATACCAAAATCTAGAACTTTCACGCTTTCAACTTTCTTGTCAGCGTCAATCATTATGTTGCCTGGTTTGAGATCTCGATGGATAACTCCATTGCGATGAGCATAAGCGAGGCCATCTAATACTTCCAGCAATACATCAATAGCGTGGCCGAACTCTAAAGGTCCGTCATCTACCAATATCTGCTCCAAGGTCCGGCCAGACAAATAATCCATTGAGTAAAAAGGAGCTAAACCACCATGAATGCCCAGATCATAGACTTTGACGAAGGTTGCATGATTGAGCGACGCAACAGTCTTTGCTTCAGCTTGAAAGCGTAACCAATTTTGCTCGTTTACTAGTTCCGGAGCCAGCACTTTAAGAGCATATCTTTTGTTCAGGGTGGTGTGCTCGACCAAATAGACAGCCCCCATGCCACCTATCCCGAGCAGCTTGATAATTCTATATGTGCCACCAATAATCGTGCCAGGTGGAAACGTCGCATCGACCTCGGCACCAGGTGCTGATGAGTGCTTCAACAGCCCCTCGGTAAATTCCTTCCTTTGCAACACTCGCACAGCCGTAGGGCTGTGCCTAACTGAACTTTTCTTGGCCATTGAGTCAGTACAGTCACAACGTAGTTCCTTAAATAGAAATGCGCTGAATGATCCATCTCGTTTATTTATTGGTTTGGATTTGCCGCAGCTGCTGCAAATCGGATTGCTAGACTGGCTCGACGCAGAGCTATGAGATGGAACCTTGCTCTTGTTCTTGCACTGGCAAAAGTTGTGTTGGAAGAAGTATGAAGTTACTGAACCGGCTCTGCTTGTTTCAACTGGTTTGCGGCAGTCCGGGCAAACATCTGAACTCAATTGGAGTTTAACCGTGTTTGAGCTTGATTGGGAAGATTGGTGGCTTAGCCACTTCAGCTCTCAAGCCGCCGAAGATACGGAAGTTGAATCCAGCATAGCCTGGGGTGGTATTGGCCCCGATGTTGAAAATTGGCTCGGCTCTGACAAAAGCGGTGACCGGTAGGCGCGGGTGAATGCGGCGACCGGCTTCTAGAGTAGTAATGATTACTTGGTTGTTTGGTCCAAATCTGAGGCGGCGGTTGCCAAAGTTAGTTACTAAAGTGTTGTCGACTAAGAAATTCCATGGGCCTTTGCGCCAGGCGCCACCGAAAGAATAGAACTGGTCGAACTCTTGGAAGCCACTAACTATGCCGTGCCATCTCACCTGACCCATGACACTGCCGTAGATCAAGCCTGACTGTCCCACCCGCCTGGAGATAACCGCCGATGGTATCAAGTCGTTGAAGAGCACTTGTGGTGAATTAACGGTATTGATAAAGAGCACTCTGGGCATTAAGCCAAAAGTAACGTTGGTCTTGTCATTGATTTTGACGTCTCGGTCTATGCGACCGCCGATAGAGTGAATATTTCGGCTGAGAGCGTTGTTGCGCAGAGTATATTGATCGCGGAAGAAGAAGTAGTTGGCTGAAACTCTAGTTTTCTTGTCTAAGGCATAGCCCAGAGTAACGTTTGGCAGCACGCGGTAGACCATGTCTGACAAATAGTGACGATTGGTCTGGAATGTATTGGCCTCAAAACGCAATGAGTTTTCTACTGAAGCGTTGAAGAAGACTCGACCGGGCAATTTGTACAAGGCCTGAGATTTGAAAGAATCAAGACCATTGAAGGCACTAGTACGCTCTGGTAGGCGAACCGGTGTAAGGTCGATTGGCACAATGTCACTATCACGCTGAGGCGCTGATTGCGCAATAGCCCTTGGTGCTTCTTCAGTAAAGGAGGCTGATGCTTCTACTGGTTTGTCTGTAGCGTCTGAATTCTCTGATTTCTTAGAGCTTTCTGAGACAACGGCTTGGCTAGATTTAGCAGCTTCTGTTTCTTGGCCCGGAAGCGAAATGCGTTCCAAATTAACACTGGTATCACGGGCAAAACTACCGGAATCAATCAATGCTGGTGTTGATGGAGTCTCAACTGCCATCGCCATTGGTGCAGATTGCAAAAGCGACAATGTTAGGCCCGACAACAATAATTGTCTGTACTTAAACTGGGTCAACTTTCCCGCTCCAGGACTTAGTAAATTCGGGTTGCCATGTGAACTTATACAATTTCCACTTGGCGATTATATCTCAGTGCCTGATCCTTGAATAGCTAATATTCTTCACTTTCTTGTTACCTCCTTCACCCTGTATGCCAAATCAACAGTGTTAGGATAGGCACCATCTTTGGAACTATGGAGTTTAGCCCTTGTCATCGTCATCTTCAGTAAACAGCTCTGCTTCTCAAGAGCTTCGAGATCCAGCAATCAGAGTCGTCTTGCAGCCTAAAGACACCAATAATGCAGGCACAATTTTTGGTGGCATCATCCTAAGCTATATCGATTTGGCCGGAGCTGTAGAGGTTGGCAAGACAACCAGACAACGTATAGTCACCGCCGGGATTAAAGAAGTAGAATTTAAAGCTCCTGTACTGGTTGGTGAAGTGGTGAGCTTCTACACTAAGACCTTGCGAGTCGGTCGCACTTCGGTGACAGTTACAGTTGAAGTTGAGTCGACTAGAGGCCACGAACAGGTTCGAGTGACTTCTGCCGAACTGACTTTTGTTTGCCTTGACAAAGATGGTAAGCCGACGCCAGTAGTACCTAGTTGAGGATTCTGAAAAAAACGACATGATCTGGAGCTCTTCTAATGACAACCATTGATCCCGTATTTGAGAAAGCCAGTGTCGAAAAGATTCGACTCTATTTAGGTACTGGTGCTGGCAAGACTACAGCTACTTTTGGTTTGGCCTTGAGAGCTCTGAGCAAGGGCATGAACGTCACTCTGGTGTTTTTCGACAAGCTTGAAGAAAATTCCTCGGAAGGTAAGGGCTTGAGACTGCTAGCCGAGTCTAATGTCGAAGGCTTCGGTCGTTTGACCATGAACTATACCGGTGTAAATCGCCTGGGTACGGGGCCAAAAGGAAGTTTTAGACTCTATAGCTCTCCCAATGGTATTTTGCCTGAAGACAAAGAGGCAGCGGCCTTGGGTCTGACATTTCTGGCTGAAGGTCTGAAGCGCAAAGACGATGTGATAATTGGTGATGAGCTGCTAGATGTAGCTAGAGTTGGCCTAGTCGATTGGGACGCAGTCAAAGCCACTTTGGCGCACCGTCAAGATCCAAGCATTTTAGTGCTTACTGGTCGGCGTGCCCCTGATTGGCTCATGGCTGAGGCCAGCACCATATCCGCTACCACCCAATTGAAGCATCACGGTCGTGCCATTGAAGGCATAGATTGTTAGATGGCATAGATTGCTAATTTTCTGCTTTCAAATGAAACAACGGAGTGAAAAAAAAGGGGCCAGCGGCCCCTTCTTAGTTTCTATAATCTACTGGCTTTGCCGTCTAGGGAACCTTTTTGAATTCACCAGTTGTAGATACGGTGTTTGATGAACTGCTAGATGAAGTGCTGGAGGTCTTACCTATTTCTTCTTTCATCACTTCAATTGCTTTTGCCAGTTGGATATCTTTGCCGTCTGACGGGCCGCGTTTGAAGTTCGAGAGAGTTGGGTCGTACCACCATGGTCCTTTGGTGTCTTTGATGTCTTCTTCTTTCAGTTCTACTTTATAGTCAGGAATAATACCGGTCTTGTGGATGTCGGTATCATTCGGTGTTAGATACTTGGCGATGGTGACATTGATACCTGAACCATCATCGAGGCGGTTAATGGCCTGTACAAGACCTTTACCGAATGATTTCTGGCCAACAAGTTTGGCTCGGCCATTGTCACGAAGAGCACCACTGAGAATCTCACTGGCTGAAGCCGAGCCACCATTGATGAGCACCACTAGAGGCTGGGTGCTAATCGGAGAGCCGGCTGATACCTGTGATTGCTTATAACCTTCAGCATCAATAGTACTGACGATAATACCTTTCTCTAAGAACATGTTGGCAATCTGAACAGCATTAGATAGAAGGCCGCCGGGATTGTTTCGGAGATCGAGAATTATGCCATCAGCTTTAGAAACTGTATTTAAGGCTTTGACCATCTCTTTGTCGGCTTTATTGGAGATAAAACTTTCAAGGCGTATGTAACCGATATTGCCTGGCAATATTTCAGATGTACCAACTGCTTTGATTGGAATTTCAGCCCTTTGCAATGTCACTTTCTTTCGTTCAGCTTTGCGAGTGAAAGTAATTATGACTTTGGTATCAATCGGGCCACGAATTTGTTTGACCACCTGGTCTAGCGACTGGCCTTTTACCTGTTTATTATCGACTTCGATAATTTCATCACCAGATTGCATGCCAGCGTTGTAGGCGGGAGTGCCCTCAATCGGTGCAATGACCACAACTTTGTGCTCTTTGTTCATGCCGAGTTGCATGCCTACACCAAAGAGGTGAGCTTCAATTTGGTCTTTCTCTTCCGAAAATGCTTCGCGGTCGAGAAAACGAGTATATGGGTCATTTAATGAAGCCAGCATCGTCTCAACTGCTTTGTGCGATTCGTCGCTGGTTTTGAGTTTGCCGTCGTAGTTATGCTCCCAACGGTTCCAGTTCTGGCCATTAAACTTCTGGTCGTAGTACTGCTCTTTGATCAGTTTCCATGAGCGGCGATAAAGATCTTGTGGATTAGACTGAGCCAGGGCAACTTGCCTAGTCAGATCATGGGAGATACCAGCCGCACCATCTGCAATTAGCGTTTGGGAAACGGCATCGCCTTTACCCTTAGCAAATAACCAGCTTTGTAAACCAAAGAAAGCAAGGCAGAATGCAAGCGGTATTCCGACCC
Source organism: Cyanobacteriota bacterium erpe_2018_sw_21hr_WHONDRS-SW48-000092_B_bin.40 (assembly GCA_030917395.1). Lineage (GTDB taxonomy): Bacteria > Cyanobacteriota > Vampirovibrionia > Obscuribacterales > Obscuribacteraceae. The sequence continues at coordinate 8,016 of JAUPUU010000228.1, read as the reverse complement.
GAGCTATTACTTTCCTATCCAACAACTTTCTACCTCTACCTTCAAGTATTCAATAATACAAATCTTAGATCACTATGCCCTTGCCTCGCCCAGACTACGCTTCCTCTCTTAAGAATGCTGAAGCAAAATCACCAAGTCGGCGAAGTCTTGGGAATTTTTAATTGTAGCCTCAAATCGGCCCGCGCGTCGACAAATAGCCGGTTTCTTGCGGCAAAAGCTGTGAGAATTCTTTTTCTCCGGAAGAAGTTAATTATTTTGGGTTTCAAGTATCTTGGCATTTCCCCTATGATTGCAGTCTGTTAGGGTCAACTTATAGCTCTGTTGACAACCGCGGGGCCGCTTGCAGAAAGCATATCGATAGCAGATCTACAGTATATCGACGGTCCAGGATCTACATAAGAAGTTCAGGTAATTTGGAGGCGGCTCTAGAATGATGGCCAATCAGGGAACACTTCTGGAGAAAGGCAAAACAGATAGTTTAGCGGCTGATTCTTCGGCAACCTCCTCTGGCCCGTCATCCCACCCAAGTGCCGAGTCTCTGGCTAATATGGAATCCCAGTTGAATACAGATAGCAAAACTCGCCAATTCTCTGTCACAGCGGCAATCAACAAGATCAAGATCTCGGAACGCACCAAATTGCGGGCAAAAATCGCAGTTTCAGTGATTTTGTTCGCCAGTCTGTTCTTGTTCGGCAAAGTTGACCTGTCTAAGTCAATAGAAGTAGCGCTCAAAGCTAACCCCTGGTACCTTCTGGCTGCTGTGGGCCTGTTCTTAGGGTCTACTTTCTTAAATGCTCACCGCTGGAAACTCCTTGCTAGCGCCGTTGGCCTTAATCAGAGCCTGCTAAAAATGGTGCAGTTCTGCTTTGTTGGAGTATTTTTCAATCTCTTCTTGCCTTCCACTGTGGGCGGCGACTTTAGTCGTTGTTATTACCTGTCTAAAGGCACGGGCAAATATGCCCATGCTTTCTACTCGGTCTTGGCTGACCGCACGGTGGGAATTGCCGTGCTGTTTCTCTTTGCCTCAGTTGGTATTTTGTTTGGACCGGGCGGTGGTGGTTTGCCGCTGCAGCTTAAATTGCCTATTTTGCTAGGTACGGTGGGTATTTTCTCCGTTCTACCGTTCTTGCCTCAACTGGCTGTGCGCTTTTTTGGCCCTGAAAACTGGATTTCAAGGCAGCTCAATAATTCTCCAGCATCGATTTATTGGCACGACCGCGGCTTGATGGCTACGACAATTGGCTTGTCGGTAATCATGCAAGTTGTAATAGTTATGTGTCACGTGGCTGTCGGTCTTGCCCTTGGCCTGACCAGCATTCCTCTTTGGTACTATTTCGTTTTCTATCCCTCAGTCGCTGTTCTCGGTTTTATTACACCGAGTTTTAACGGCATCGGTATTCGCGAGTGGGCCTACACTTATTTTCTCACTCTGGCTGGCGTTGATCGGGCCCCCGCGCTTACTTATGCAATCATGTGGCTGGGATTAACTACGCTCTCAAGCCTGGTTGGTGGTCTCGTCTATGTGCTCGGTCACTTCAAGATTTCGAAAGCAGAGAAAGACTTGATGGAGTCCGGAAATATGGACAACCTAAATTAATTGGAAGTTGGCAATGCTGGGCACTAAAGTCAGTTTTCTGCCTGGACGCAGCCCCCTCGAGGTCGACGTCGTTCGGCAGATTTTTTCCATTGCTAGCGCCGCAGGCGTTAAGGCCTATCTCGTTGGTGGTGCCGTTCGTGACGCTATTGATGTGGGCCGAAAACCAGCACAATCTCTTAAGGGTGAGGCTGGGGCAATAGATTTTGACTTCGCGGTGCTGCCTGATTCTATTCAGAGTAATGCGGTCGAAACCAAGCCTAACCCGGCAATCAGTTTGGCTCAGGTGGTTGCCGACGCTCTAGCTGGTCATTTCGTCATGCTTGATCAGTCTAACGATATTGCCCGGGTGGTTCTTGTGCCGGCTGAGCCGTCTGAGCCCCAAACTTATCTCGATTTTGCTGGCTGTATTGAAGGTAGTCTTGAGCGCGATATTTTGCGCCGTGATTTCACTGTTAATGCCATTGTTTTCGATCCGGAGCAACCTGAAATGGTGCTCGATCCTACCGGCGGTATGCAAGATCTTAGAGACAACATCATTCGCGCTGTGTCGGAGAGCGTTCTTGTGGATGATCCACTACGGGTGCTTCGAGCTTATCGCTTTGCGGCCTATCTTGGTGCTGAGATTGAACCGGTTACTCGTGGCTATCTAAAGCAGCATGCCAAGCTGCTTGGGCAGGTTGCTCGCGAGCGCATATCGTATGAATTTTTCACTTTGATGAACTGTGAGAAAGTGGCCCGTCTAATTGTCGAAATGGGCGAAATAGGCTTGCTTGAAGAAATCTATCCCGAATTGAAAGACTGTCGCCGAGTAACAGCTAACAGTTTTCATCACCTTGCTTTGTTCGATCATAGTGTTGAAACTATCCCCCAGCTAGAAAATAGATTTCAGGCTCTGCCAGATTGGGTGCAGCAGTCAGCCCAGCTACCCCTGGTGCCTGGGGTGACAAGGCTAGCAGCAACTAAGATAGCGGCCCTCCTGCATGACATTGGCAAGCCCGATACCTGGGAGATTACTGCGGAAGGTCGTCATACGTTTATTGGCCATGACAAGCTTGGTGCCGAGATGATTCGCCCTCTGGCCGATAGAGAAAAGTGGTCTAAGACCATGACTCGCTTCGTTGAGAGGCTGGTGCTCTGGCATCTTCGGCCTGGTCATCTCTTCCACACCGGTACACCCAGTCCTAAGGCCCTCAATCGGTTCTATCGCACTGTGGGCGAAGAAGTACCTGAGCTGATGATGTTGGCTTTTGCTGATTTTGGAGCTACCTGTGGCGCTGGGCTCGCCGCTGAACGTGACCGTCTAGAGCAGTGCCTAGTCGATTTGATGAATGGATATCCGGCTTATATAGAAGCCACAAAGAAATTGCCCAAGTTGATGGACGGGGCGGATGTAATGAGGATATTGGGGATAAAACCGGGCCCAATTATCGGTGAAATTCTCAATTCGCTCACTGAAGCTCAAGAAATTAAGGAAGTGATGAACGTGGCTCAGGCTGAGGCTTTCGTTCGTTCTTACAAAGCTGTTGAAAACCAGTAAAAAAGAAAGTTTCCGCTTGATAACTAAATTTCAGGGTTAATTGGAAGTTTAGCGGGCATAAGAAATGCAGAGAAACAAACACAACGTTCTGACCTAGTCTGAACGGAGTAGTAAGGATTTCAAGAACAGTAGATAACACGAAGGCCCCAGCTGAGGGTCTTGTTTTCCACTGACATTTTTTAAATTTCCTGGCAAATAGCTTAATAAGGTGAAAACAATGAACGCTAAAGTAGACAAACTTCAGAACTACACAGTAATTGCTCGTCTCGATGATGCCATTCCACTGAATACTGAAGAATGGCTTGCCACCGAGCGTCTGCTCAATCAAGTCAGTGAGTTTGTGCCTATGTCTATGCTCAATGCTTTGACCGAATCAATTATCAACTATGCTGATGATCAAGCTCGCCGTGGCTATATTCTCGGCCAAGAAGATCTCGTCAGTGAACTCAAAAGAAAGGCTTCTAAAATAGCCTAACTGCAAAAATTTTCAGCAATTCAAGCAAGCTATAGCCAGAAGTTATATTGTTGCCATCCCCTTTCGGATGGCAACATTTTTTTGTTTACAGATATAATTGACAAGGTAGCTATAGACAGAGAAAGAGAGAAAGCGGTCGCTGACCACGGAGTTATTTTGCCAAGTTCTAGCAGTCAGTTAAATTTTAAGGTACGCCACTGGACCACTATCAATAAAGAACTGGTTGCTGACTGTCGAGTTTTTACCGTCCACAAGCAAATTTCACAGCGCACTACTGAAGGTGTCAGCGAGACCCACGATTTTTTTGTATTCAAACCTACTGATTGGGTTAATGTCATTGCCGTAACCCCTGATCATCAGGTTGTTTTAATCGAACAATATCGTCATGGTATTGAGCAAGTTACCTTAGAAATTCCTGGTGGCATGATTGATGCAGAAGACGCTAGTTCATTAATAGCCGGTGAAAGAGAGCTGCTGGAAGAAACTGGTTGCAGCGGAGAAGGTTTGATTTTCCTGGGGCGCAACCATCCAAATCCTGCCATACAGAGCAATATTTGCGATACCTACCTAACTCTGAACGTTAAACAAACTCATATTCCTAGCTTCGATAGCACTGAAGAAGTGGCAATTCGACTCGTTCCACTTAAAGATATTCCGCGCCTGATCAAAAACGGCATGATTACTCATGCTCTAGTTATTGTTGCCTTCCATTATCTGCAGCAATACTGTCTCGAAAACGTCTCTCAAAATCCAGCCTTAGATAAGCTCAATCCGTTTTCTTAAGATTCTAAAAAAGATAGGCCTAAGTATGCACATTGGCGATTTCCCTCCGGTCTATCATTTAGTGCTTGAGGCTTTTGCGTTTTGGATTGCCTTTCGCCTTTACCTCAAACTTAAGAAGAGAGATACGTTGACCTTTAAGCAGCGGGTTCCCGTATTGCTCGGCGGTATGTTGGGTGCAGCTATCGGCAGCAAAACCCTTTATTTGCTTGAAGATCCATCGTTCTTTATGCAGAATCTCAACAACTGGCAGTTGCTCTTGGCTGGCAAGTCGTTGGTCGGTGGCATACTGGGCGGCTGGATTCTCATTGAAGTAGCGAAAAAAATAGTTGGTGTAAAGTCAGCCACTGGTGACAGCTTTGTTGTGCCGCTCATCGTCGCTATGGTGATTGGCCGCATTGGTTGTTTTCTTTGTGGTCTATCAGACCATACCTACGGACTGCCGACTGACTTGCCTTGGGCACTTGATTTTGGTGACGGCATTCGCCGACATCCGACTCAGCTCTACGAAATATTGTTTTTGATCACTCTTTTGCTGGCCTTCACTCAACTGGTTAAACAAAATCTGCAGCAGGGCGAGCTGTGGAAGATTTTCATTTTGGCCTATTTGTCGTTTAGATTCTGTGTCGAGTTCATTAAGCCTGTTGCCCATGTATACTGCGGTTTAGACATTGAACAAGTGGTGACCATTGGTGCCTATATTTACTATGCACCATACTTGATTTCTAAGCTTCGACCTAAAACTGCACAAGAGGCTGTTCAATGAAAACGGCAGACCGCCCTTATATCTTCTTTGAACTAACCAATAGTGTTTGTTCTACCTGTCTAGAAAAAATTGAGGCAAAAATTGTTTTTCAGGACGAACGGGTCTATCTCTTAAAAAACTGTCTTAAGCACGGTCGCGAAAAGGTCTTAATCTCTACAGATATAGAATATTTCAAGCTTTCACGCAGTTTCTTGAAGCCGGGGCAGCTGCCTTTGCGCTTCAATACGGAGACTAAGTTTGGTTGCCCCTACGACTGTGGCTTGTGCCCTGATCACGAGCAGCATAGCTGTTTGACGTTAATTGAAGTGACTGACAAGTGCAATCTGGAATGTCCGGTCTGCTACGCCGAATCAGGCCCCAATGCCGGTGCTCATCGCTCACTAGAGCTTATTGATTTTATGCTGGACGAACTTGTGAAAAACGAGGGTGAACCAGATGTGGTGCAGATTAGTGGCGGTGAACCAACTATTCATCCCCAATTTTTTGACATTCTTGATCTAGCTAGAAGCAAGCCCATTCGCCATTTAATGGTCAATACCAATGGTGTAAAAATTGCTCGTGATCGCGATTTTTGTGCTCGTTTAGCTACATATATGCCAGGCTTTGAGGTTTATCTACAGTTTGATGGCTTGCGCAAAGAGACCTACACAGAGTTACGCGGTGAAGACTTAACTGCTGTTCGGCACAAGGCCTTGGCTCATCTTAACGAATTTGATATTGCCACGACTCTGGTTGTAACTTTGGCTCGCGGGCTCAATGATGATGAGATTGGTGAGATTATTGACTTTGCTTTGAAGCAGCCCTGCGTCAGAGGGGTGACCTTTCAACCTATACAAGCAGAAGGCAGGGTCTTAGGCTTTGACCCGGCTGATAGGCTGACTTTAGCGGAAGTTAGACAAAAGATTTTGCAGCAGTCAAAAGTTTTTAGTGACGATGACATTATTCCTGTACCTTGCCACCCAGACTGCATCGCTATGGCATATGCCATAAAAATAGACGATAAAGTGGTGCCCTTATCTGGAGTGATTGGTTCTGACGTATTGCTCAAAGAAGCTGGTAATACCATTCAATATGAATCAGATCCAGCTGTCCGAGCCAAAATATTTGAATTATTTTCCCTTGGTAAAACCACCGGCACGGTCTCCCATGCCATTGGTGACCTCTTGTGTTGCCTTCCTAAGCTAGAGTTTCCCTCGGAGCTTTCCTACAAAAATATTTTTCGCATAATCATCATGGAATTTTTGGATAAATACAATTTTGACGTCAGGTCGGTAAAGCGCACTTGCGTGCACATTGTTCACCCTGACGGGCGAATAATTCCCTTCGATACCTATAATATGTTCTATCGCGGCAATCTTGACGTCAAAGCCCTTTCAAAACACTAGGTTGAGCAAAAGATATGAGCTTACTTGATAGTCACTATCTAGAATTTGATCAGTCTTTTGATCAGGCCTGGGAGCTGGTGCAGCAGTGTCTCTCTAATTCATCTCAACCGGGCTTTGAGTGGAGAATTGAAGACGACAAAGAAGCTAAACGTATTACTGCCACAGGTGAAATAGGCAATGCATTTCAGATCCAAAGACAGTTGATTTTGCAGCTGGTGTTTTCTGAAGGTGCTGAGAAAGGCCGCCTTGACTTGCATTATATGGTTGTGCCCCTGCGCAACATTGAACCGGCATTGGCTATATTTCAAAGATTTAGAGAACAAATCGAACTGGTTCTCGGCTCAAAATTGACTGCCTATAAATCTGCATCCACGGCTCTGCAATTAGAATCGGCCGCCAGTACTATTTTAATCAAAGGCTTCGAGTTTGTTCTTGTGGGTAATGTTGCTTTATTTACTTTGTTGGCTTTTACCATGGGAATTGCAGCCGCTGGGGGAATAGTTATTTGCCTGCAGGTTCTCTGGGTGCCAGTGGGCATTATAACGAGCTTCTATAGGTCGCTGACTAGACCGCAGACGATCAAGGGAATAGCTATTAAGCCCTTAGAAAGACTCTGGCTCGGTTCTCTAGCCTTTGGCGGGGGGATGCTCATTTCGGCCATTGTTTGTCCTATTATTCTTTGGGGCCTATGCACTGGATTGTCATTTGTTGCTCGCGGCGGTGGTTAGAGCAAAATGAGCCTATTAGAAGGCCACTATGTTGAATGTGCTCGCTCCTTTGAGAGTGCCTGGGAGCTGGTTCTCCAAGCCCTGGAGGCTTCATCAAAGCCCGGCTTCGACTGGCAAGTTGAGCCTGATAAAGAGGCTAAGCGTATTCATGCCACCATGGATTTCGGCAATGCCTTTGAAGTGAAGCGCCATTTGACCCTAGAGCTGGTCTTTTCACAAATCGGCGAAGCTTTGCGCCTAGAAATGCACTATGTAATTATTCCGATGGTCAATATCGGTCAGTCTGAGAAGCTGCTGCAAGCGGCTAGAGACAAAATAGGTCAGGTGCTCACAGCCGGTCAAGAGTTGTATCAAGTTGGTGTCATCCCAGCTAGTAGTGAAGTTCGCACTGAAGTTGAAAGCAGCGATCGCTTGTTGCAATGCATCGAGATGGTGCTTTTACTCAATTTGGTTTTAGTGGTGATTTTTTCGCTGACGACAAAGTCGCTACAGTCGGCTATGTCTATGGTTTTAATGCTGCAATTCTTTTGGATTCCAATTGGTGTCTTCTACGCCTTGTTCTCAGGCTTCAGCAAGTTGAAGGCCGGCTCAAGCTGGAGCTTCGGTAGCGTCTTAATCGTCACTGGAGGGCTCATTTTTAGTGGCGTTGCCATTAGTGCCTTTGCTTTCGTTGTAATTTTATTTGGCTTGTGTAGTGCCATGTTCGGACACTCTCAGGGGTAGTTACCATTTCTCTTTGCTGCTGGAG
>JAUPUU010000227.1 GCA_030917395.1 Cyanobacteriota bacterium erpe_2018_sw_21hr_WHONDRS-SW48-000092_B_bin.40 | reverse complement strand
GGTGACGTCGCTTGCACCTTGATTGATTGCAATGGTGACGTCACCGATGATGTCTTAAGAAGCATCAGCGCTATTGAAGGAGTGCTCAAAGTGCGGCTCGTAAAGTCTTAAGCGGCATACTCTCGTCTAAATTTTATAGCGGTCATAATAGTTGCGACTATCTCCAGCGGTGAGCACTCTCGGCACGGCAAAACCAGCACTGACTGCTAGTTTAAGAAAGCTTTCGCTGCTCGAGAGTGAAGTCGGAGTTTCAGATAAAGCTTGGGCCTGACGGGCAAAGGCCCTCTCAAGAGCAGGGCTATTTAGACTTTTACCAGAATAACCGGCAAGCTCGCTTCTATATAACCTCGGCGCGATAGCAGAAGTAGATTGAGCGGACTCATTAGAGTAAAGTCTGCGACCACTGGCAAATCCGGCAAAACCGACTGAATAGTAAACCAGGCCTTCGCCCACATTTTGACCAATGGCTTTTCTTGCTTCAGCGTCTTTGGCGCCGCTCTCCCAAGTAGCGGCCATAGGCGCACCTATACGGCCGCCCCAATCTATTGCCATGACAGCCAACCCGGATTTCTCAAGAACACCAACCCCGAATTTAAAAATTGAGCCTAAAGTAGCACCAAAGGCATTGGGGTTATTCTTAATGCCCGCTATGCCAACAGCCGTAAAGAAACCAGCACTGAGTTTCAGAGCTAAATCCCCAGGATCATTTAGAGTCTCGACAGCCGATTGCAGCGCAGCACCCGGCATTTGAGACAGCAAGCCCACTTCTCGCACTAGCTTTCCGGCCAAACTTTCGTCGTATTGACCGGCGTCATGATTAACAACATCAGAATTGGAATTATTAGCTTCGTGGTGTGATTCAAGAATTGGCATTGATTCAACCTCATTTTTTGTTTTGTGAGGACTAGTGGTAAGGGGCCGTTTTCAGTGGGGCAATTCCCACTTGGCATGCTTAAGTTATACCGAGCCAACTAGACATGAACTGGACATGAACCAGGCATAAACTAGGCATGAGCTAGAGAGAATCGTACTCACAAACACCTCATCTCAAGCAGGTATAATCAACTGCTCACTGAGCACTACTCATTTCTCAAAAGTCGGAACAGGTATGAATTTCAGCAAACAAATCGCTCTAGTCACCCTGGCTAGCTTCACCACCTTTACAGGCTCTCTAGCCCCCGTCTGGGCGGCCATGAGCACGGAAGAGGCCAGCCGCTGGGACGCCGCACTAGAAGAAGGAAGAACCCTACGCGACGACAAAAAATATGAAGATGCGGCCAAACGCTTTGTCGAACTGCAAGCCAGTGCTGAAAAAAGTGACGACAAAAAGCGGCAACGCAAAGCCATGACAGCGCTTGCAGCAAACTATTTTTATCAAAAAGACTACAGCAAGGCGGAAGAGCTAGACCGCAAAGCCCTCGGACTGGCGCAAAGCATTTCTAGTGTCAATGATGGCACCGTGGCAATATGTTTGAATGACCTGGCTGAAACACTAGTTGAAGAGAAGCGTTTTGATGAGGCTCTTCCACTTATTAAGCGCAGCGTGGCACTATCAGAAGAAGTCTTTAGCCACAACCATCCACTCTTAGGCACTCGCTTAAATTTCTTGGCCGACTTGCTTGAGAGAATGGGCCATAAAGATGATGCTGTGCTCTACCGCAGCGAAGGTCAAGGCATAATCAACGCCTTTCTCTCGGTCATGAGTCGCAAAATCAAAGCCGCCTGGAAGCCGCCAAGATGCCTTTATAGCTACAGCGCCAATGTCGGCTTTGAAGTAACCGATCACGGCCTCGTAAAAGAAGTGCATATTGTTGACTCATCTGGCAACGCCGCCAACGATGAAGCCGCTATAGAAGCCGTTAAGAACGCTCAGCCCTTTGCTGATATCAATTCAAAGGCTGACGACGATCAGCTTAATTTGTCGTTCAAATTCGACTACAACTTCCACCAACGCAAAGAGACTGCTCAAAGCAAGAACAACAAAGAGTCAGACTCTACCAACACTAGCAGCAGCAGTGAAACCACCGCCCAATCAAAAGAGAAGATTGAGCAAGAGAAGAAAAAGCTAGAGCAAATTCTCAAAACAATCGAAGAAATCAAGAAAGACAAGAACCACACCAACACCACTCTGGCTGAGTCTTACGGACAGTTGTCTGACACTCTGATGGTTCTAGGCGAACACGGAAAAGCCATCGACTATCTAAAGGATGCCCTTGATTCTTCCGACTTCAAAGATAAGAGTTCACCAGGAACTCTAATGCTACTTAGCGAGCTAGGCTGTACCTATCTCAATTCTATGAGACCAGCATTGGCAGAAACGACCCTCAAGGCCGTAGTTGACGCCCCTAATTTCGAACAGATTCTTGATGTAAAACTAAAACAGCAAGCTCTAGACGATCTTGGCCATGCGCTATCAAACATGGGTCGATATGCCGAAGCACAGAAATATTACTCACGAAAACGTGATTCTATTTAGTCTCTTCAACTAGCTAGACCGCATGCAAGATCTGCGCCAAATCTTCTTTTGGTGTGGTTACTGGCATAACGTTGTAGTTGTCTACCAGAATCTTCAAGACTCCAGGAGTAATGAAAGCAGGAAGATTTGGACCGAGGCGAATATTCTTTACGCCCAGATAGAGCAAGCTAAGAAGCACAGCCACAGCCTTTTGCTCGAACCACGAAATGATTAGGGACAAAGGCAGTTCATTAATGCTGCAGCCAAAAGCATCGGCTAAAGCACTAGCAATTTGTACAGCAGAATAGGCATCATTGCATTGACCGAGATCAAGCAGGCGAGGAATGCCATCGATGTCACCAAAGTCATTGAAGTTGAAGCGGAATTTGCCGCAACCAAGGGTGAGAATGACACTGTCTTGAGGAATTGAGGTGGCGATATCGGTGAAGTAATTGCGAGCAAATTCAGCACCATCGCAGCCGCCAATTAAGAAGAAGTGCTTTATCTTGCCTTGTTTGACCGCATCAATTACTGGTGCAGCAACAGATAGCACAGCGTTTCTGGCGAAACCAACAGTGATAGTTTTTTCTGGCTCATCTTGGCTAAACCCAGGTGCCGCAAGAGCGGCTTCAATCACCTTGCTGTAATCATAGCTCTGAACTTTACTGAGCCCTTCAAAACCAACTACATCCATGGTGAACAAGCGGTCTTTATATGATTCAGCTGGCGGCTTAAGACAGTTTGTTGTCATCACAATGGCACCAGGAAATGCATTGAACTCAGTCAATTGATTCTGCCAGGCACCGCCATAATTGCCGACCAGATGCGCAAACTTTTTCAAAGCAGGATAGCCATGGGCTGGCAACATTTCACCATGGGTGTAGACATTCACGCCCTTGCCCTCAGTCGCTTTCAGCAGCTCATAGAGGCTCTTCATATCATGGCCAGAAATTAAAATGGCCTTGCCTTTCACTGGCGTGATGCGCACTTGCGTAGGTACGGGGTGACCATAACTTTCAGTATGAGCCTTGTCGAGCAGCTCCATCACTAGATAGTTGACCTTACCAGCCTCAAGACAGTATTGAAGCAAGCGCTCGGCTGTCTGCTCGCTCTCGGCCAGGTAACTAAATGATTCATGGACAAAGGCATAGATAGATGGCTCACGGAACCCCAACAATTGGGCGTGGTGCGCGTAGGCCGCGAGACCTTTTACACCATAGGTAAGAAGTTCCTGCAAGGACAGAATGTCTTCGGGTGTAGAGTCAGCGCGCTTAACGATGGCGATTGCTAAACCAAACTGCAAAAGCTCGGCTTCAGTTTTTAGTTGTCCCCACTTAGCTGGACCCTGCAGTTTCTCTGCTTCTACCCCAGCTTTAGTACAGGCTGTCAGATAGAGAGAACGAGCCTTATCAAAGGCTTGGGATAGCCGCCCGGTGATGTAGTCGACATGCTCTTTTTCGTCAAAATTGACATTGGTTAGAGTGAGGAAAAGTGCCTCAAGGCACACCTCATCGACAAAAGCATCGGTTTGGCCAAGCAGACGGGCACGGTGGGCAAATTGACTGATACCTTTGACGATATAGACAATCACGTCTTGCAAGGTGGATGTATCTGGGGTCTTGCCGCAAATGCCCATGGTAGTACAGCCAGTTCCTTGGGAAGTTTGCTCACACTGATAACAGAACATACTCACGACCACTCCTTCCGAAGCATTGCTTCTGGACATCTAAACCTGAATGTACATATTAAACACCTGTGGCAGGTCGACCGTTATCGGCCTAAAGGCTAAAAAAGAGAACTAAAGCGAGGAAAAACTAAGCACTTAGAATGATTACAAAAAGGAAAATTACAAAAAGGAAAATTACCGAAAGTAAAAGGCCACTGCTAAAAGCAATGGCCTCTAAGTATTTTTAGTTACCGCGTCAAACGCAACTAGAGCGATTTTCTATTATTCGCGGGGCAATGCTTTGCGCAAATCACTAGCATCGTTTATTTGAGCACCACAATCGCCACAGTGAGGTCTGCGACCAGCAGTCCAGCCACCGGTTGGCAGAGTGTGACCGTAGATACGGCACTGATGACTCTTGGGTTTAAAGCTGTAAACAATTTGGGTCCACATATCGCAGACGTAGTCCCAGACGGAAGCTCTATTGTTTTTTTCGATCTCTTCTACACGCTGAACTTTAGCCTTCAGAGTAGTGATTTGATCTTTTGAAATAGGAGCAGTATCTGGATGCCTGCGACCGATACGGCTGTACTTAGTCATTACTTCCTCACTTGGTTGCCATAAAGCATTTTATTAGCTGAGACTACTTTACATCATTGCCAAGGCGATATCATCACCTCTTTATCAGTTGAAAGCCTTTTAAATTTGATCAAACAAAAGGGAAAGGTCATCCAGTGGCAATATATCCAACGCATAGGCGAAACTGATAAAAAATTCACCACCGAAAGAATCGCATATATCTACTGATTAGACAAGCACCATATAAGTAGAATTCCCATGACATCTTGCAAAAGATGGAATAAGGGGTGGGTCACATTGCCCACCCCATGATTCACTTTCTAACTTTTGCCTTAACCGTTTTTGGTCTAGATCATCTCTTCGACGATATTGGCCCAAACTTTAGGATCGGTCTTGAGCGATTGCTTAACCAAAGCGCCTTTTTTGAAAGCCAGCTCGCTGTCTTCATAAGTAGGCATATCGGTTTCGTAAACAACGCCCAAAGGAATTTTGTCGCCCCACTCGAAGGCCTTGGCCAAACTAGCATGGAAATCAGTACGATCCCAATTTTCATCTTCTAGCTTGTAGACCCGTTCTTTGAAGAACGGATAGGTATTGACCTTGTTGTAGGTAACGCAAGGGCTAAAGATATCCACAAGGGAGAAGCCTTTGTGTTGGATAGCTGCAGAGATTGTGTCAGCCATGTGCTTTGGTTCGCCGGAGAATGCTCTAGCCACGAAAGTAGCACCAGCAGTAATTGCCAGAGCTAGTGGATTGAGTGGATTCTCGTGGTTGCCCTGAGGTGTTGACTTGGTTTTTTGACCCACACCAGTAGTCGGTGATGTTTGGCCAGTGGTCAAACCATAAATTTGGTTGTCCATAACGATGTAGGTTACATCAAGGTTGCGGCGCATTGCGTGAAGCAAGTGACCGATACCAATACCATAACCGTCGCCATCACCACCGGTGATAACACATTTGAGATCGGTATTTGCCAGGTGAGCTCCGGTTGCTACAGGAACAGCACGGCCGTGAAGGCTGTGAATACCATAAGCATGAAGGAAGCCAGGCAAGTTAGATGAGCAGCCAATACCAGAGACAACCAGAAGATTTTCTGGAGTAATGCCTAGTTTTGCTGCTGCAGTTTGAACACCTTTAAGGACGGCGAAGTCGCCACATCCTGGACACCAGTCTGGATCGACTGGGCCTTTGAATAATTCGACTGGAAGCTCGATTACAGTTGCCATCTCGTTTTTATAAACCTCTTAAATCATTGATATGAATGCAGTTGCAGAAATAAGAAAGGGGAAAGAATTATTTCTCTTCTGCCAGCTTCTCGAAGCTATAAGTGGCACCAGTTGAAACACCCACTTTCATGCGTGCAGCCAGTTTGCCTGTAGCCCGTTCAGACAATTCAACATTCCATGTAGGTTCGCCGTGTCCGTTTGAAGATTCACGAGTTGCAGCTGTTGGGCGCAACTTCTCTTGAGCATGGGTGCGGATATAGTGATAAGCCATATCTTTAGCTTCTGCTTCAGTAACATCATAATCAAGTGCTACACCGGCAAGAATGCGTTTAACATGTCCGACGATATAGAGTGGTTCCATTGGCTCGCCGTCATATCTATTGATGTGTGCATCCATAGAAATTCCGGTTTCGCCTTTGATAAAGCGAGCCATTTGGCTAGTGTAGTTAACTTCAACAGAAATCTTCTTCTTAGCTTTAGAAAGAATCGCTTCTACTTCTTTAGCGTGGAAAGGAGCAATGTATTTGATGTTGAGCAGGTTGGTCTTAATACCTTGAGCAGTGAGAAGCTCAGCAGCTTCTTTCACTGGGCCCCAGGTAGAACCCCAACATACTAGAGTCAAATCAGCATCAGCTGGCCCTTCTAGCACTGGAGCTGGAAGTTCCTTCAAGAGATTTTCAATCTTGCGGCCGCGCTTATCCATGATTTTGCGACGGGTAGCTGGCGAAGTGAACATGTCAGAAATGAGGATGCTTTCTTCGTCTTGCTCATCTGAAGCTGATACGAAAGCAGTATTTGCTGTACCAGGAAGAGCACGAGGTGAAACGCCTGATTCAGTGAATTTGAAGCGTTTGAATTTGCCTTTTGATTCTGGCCATTCACTGACGATTTCGCCGCGGTCGATAACAGGATTGCCGTTAAAGACTTCAGGATCGACAGTTTCAGGGTGCTCAGATAGAAGCAAGTCGGACATGAGCAGAACAGGCAATTGATAGCGGTCTGCCAGGTTGAATACGTCAACGGTAGTGTTGAAGCAATCAACAATGTCGCGAGGAGCAACGATCAAGCGTGGGAATTCACCTTGTGAGGCGCCATAGACTTGCCACAAGTCAGCTTGTTCAGTCTTGGTAGGCAGACCGGTTGAAGGGCCGCCGCGTTGCACTTCAACGCAAACCACAGGCACTTCCATGATGCCAGCCATACCAACAGCCTCGGTCATCAGAGCAAAACCACCACCGGCGGTTGCACACATAGAACGAGCCCCAGCAATACCAGCACCGATTGCCATATTGATTACAGATAGTTCGTCTTCGCACTGCTTGACGCAAATGCCTGTTTCGTTGGCGTGGTTAGCCATCCAGTGCAAGATTGTCGAAGCTGGTGTCATTGGATAAGCAGAATAGAATTTGCAACCAGCGGCATAAGCGCCAATAGCAATGGCCTCGTTACCGGTTAAGAAACAACGTTTCTTGTGGGTAAACTTCCACTCTTTAGTTACTGGTTTGAAATTGGCTTTGGCAAACTCATAACCAACTTTGAGCAAGCTAACGTTGAGATCGATTACTTTCTGACCCTTGTGGGCGAAGGTATCAGCCAAAACTGAACTTGGTTCTTCTAAGCCAACATTGGCAAAGTAAGCAGCAGCACCCATGGCCACTGTGTTTTGCATGATAGGCAGAAGAGCGCCATGCTCTTTGACCACTTCTTCAGTGATTTTCTTCATCGGCAAGCCGACGATTTGCACGCCAGCTTTAACTTGGCTTGGCTCACAAGTAAGACGATCTGAATTGAAGAGAACGGCTCCGCCCTCTTCAACTTCCATGGCGTGACGTTCAATGGAGTCTTGGTTCAAAGCAACCAATACATTGAGGTTATCGCCGTGGGAATAAACTTTATTTTCACCGATACGAACTCGGAGCCAAATATGACCGCCCCGAATGATCGACTGGTAGCAGTTGTAAGCGTATACGTGGAGACCAAGCCTGCTGCATGACTTAGCCAAGGTATCGCCAGATTTGTCTAAGCCGTCTCCGGCTGCTCCAGCAATGCCAACTGTAACTTCCTGCATTCAAATATCCTCAAAGAGTGAACTACAGACCGTTGAATCAACGGCTTATTTGATTGGAATTCTTGAACATCCAATTAGAGGCGCACTAGTAAAAGCTGACTAGTAGGCGCTTCTCAATTGGCATAAGATAGCATGAAAGGTTGACAAGCAAACTGGTAAGTGACTCATACCAGCATTCTCGGCAACAAAAGTTGAAACTAATCGTAACCTAAACAAAAACGAAAGATTTAGTGATGCTCTTCACTGTGCTCTGAGCCGTGACTTTGCTCAGAATTGGCACTAGAAGAACCACTAGAGTGCTCGCTGTGCTCGGAACCAGCTTCATGACTAACTTCAGCAACGGGCACGCCCATCCACCAGAAAGCCATGCCGTAAAGCAGTCCAGCAGCACAAATTGTCAAAACCTTGAGCAGCATGTCTTGCAAACTGGTCTCAGGAATAACATCGGTAGCCACCGGATGGGCATTATCGTGACTGTCGTGGCCGTGATCATCGGAATGGGAATCTGAACTCATAAGGTCTTCCTTATTAAAAGATTTTAGTGAGAGTTAGTGACCTGGAAAAATATAAGAAATCCAGGCAATACCAGCCACCGCAGCAAAGATTACAAGAGCGTAGTACTGACCACGTCCGTTCTGAAGGAACTTGAGAACTTCGCCAACACTCATCGTGACTAAGCCAGCACCGTTGACAATTCCTTCGATGAAATTCTTGTCTATTGCAGTCCAGACCTTGTTGTAGCTAGGTAGCAAGACACGGTCGACGATACCGAAGTAAATGTCATCCATATACCATTTGTTGAATGACATGTTGTAGATAAGTTGGGCCATACCCTCTTTAGCTTCAGCAAAGGTTTTGTTGAAGTGCAGAGTTCTAGTGACATACATAGAGTAAGCAACGGCAAAGCCAAAGACACCGACAGCTAGCGAGATGCCCATCATGGTCAAGTTAGCACCTTCGAAATGTGGGCCATGGGGACCAAAAACGAAGGCAGCAAAGTGGTTAGGCAAACCATGCTCTGGTGAGGCGCCAGAGAAAGCGGCTGGCAAGTTGGCGATATTGAAACCAAGATAGCCGCTCAACATTGAAGGAACCGCCAGAACCAAAAGCGGCCAGGTCATTGCCGCTGGTGATTCGTGGGGATGTGCACTACCGCGATACGCGCCAGTGAATGTCATGAAGTAAAGTCTGAACATATAGAAGGCAGTCATGCCGGCTGTCAACATCATCAACCAGCCAATGATTGGGTGGTTAACCATGGCAGCGCCAATGATCTCGTCTTTTGAGAAGAAACCACTGAATAGCGGGAAGCCAGATATGGCAAGGGTACCGATTAAGAAACAAGCATGGGTAATGGGCATAGATTTTTTCAATCCACCCATTTCACGAATGTCTTGCTGTCCATGTAAGCCGTGAATTACAGCACCACTGCACAAGAAAAGCATAGCTTTGAAGAAGGCGTGGTTGAAGAGGTGGAAGATACCGCCAGTAAAGGCGCCCACACCAAGACCAACAAACATGTAGCCAAGCTGCGAACAAGTCGACCAAGCCAAGACCCGCTTGATATCGTACTGGCTCATAGCAATGGTGGCGGCCATGAAAGCAGTGATGGCACCGACGGTGGCCACTACGGTCAAAGCGGCTCCCGATGAACCATCGCAATTGAGCCAAATAGGATAAGCACGACCGACCAAATAAACACCAGCGGCAACCATGGTGGCAGCGTGGATCAAAGCTGAAATTGGAGTAGGACCTTCCATAGCATCGGGCAACCAGACATGCAGTGGGAACTGAGCTGATTTGGCCATTGGTCCCATGAAAATCAAACAAGCGATAAAGAATAAAGTGGAGTCATTAAGGGCTCCGGCGGCAGCAGCTTTGTGAATTACTCCAGCCAGGTCAGTGCCAGCAGGACCGACAAAGCCGAGCACGTTGCTTGAGCTCCAAAAATCTTTTGTATAAAGGAAGAAGGTGAGAGTACCAATAAGGAAGCCAAAGTCACCGATACGGTTGACAACAAAGGCCTTCATACAAGCCTTGGCAGCCGACTCTTTGTACCACCAGAAACCAATCAAGAAATAAGAGCAGACACCAACCAATTCCCAGAAGCCATACATCTGGAATAAGTTGGTCGACACTACCAGGCCAAGCATCGAACCGGTGAAGAGAGATAGATAAGAGTAGAAACGCGAGTAACCAGGATCTTCCCGCATATATCCATGGGTATATATCTGCACCAACAGACTGACAGCAGTAACCACTATCAGCATCAGGGCGGCGATATTGTCGACCAATACTCCCACCGAGAGGGTGAAGCTACTTGAAACAAACCATGGAATGTTTTGTTGGAAGTAAGGTTCAGGATATTGGTGAGTGACTAATGCTTGGAAAATAATCAGTGAGTGGACGAGTCCATAAGCCACGGCTCCGATGGATGCCATCATGGAAAGAGTTTTTGAAGCTCTCAGCCCCATGATAATCAGGAAGCCCGCCAAGAACGGTGCTGCCACAATCAGGCCAGCATGTTCAACAAACCATCTCAACTGGTCAGCGCTTAGCGGTAACAAGGTTAATCTCCTAGAATATCTCCAGCTCTTGACTAGAGACTCTGCGTTTACTAATTCGGACTCTAAAACTATACATTGATGAAGGGCCAAGAGTGACCATAGATAAAGCACCGTTTAGAGTGAAAAGATTTTTCTCTTTAATAAAGCTAGTAGCTTACCAGTCAGCCCTTTATACTGATGGCGCTCTCTTAGTGTCATTAATTTTCAGGAGACCGCTGTGAGTCCCGAACCACAACATCTGCTTACTATCCTCTTACTACTACCAATGCTCGCCGCCCTGGCCATAGCTTGCAGCCCAGACAATCTGGCGCGAAAGCTTGCCATTAGTTTCGGCGCTGGTATGTTTGGGCTCTCAGCCTTCATCCTGTCGCAATTTGACATAAGCAGAGCGGCTGAATTCCAGCTGAAAGAACAGATCACCTGGTTCATGCAACCATTTCCGGTGCAATACTTTGTTGCGGTTGACGGCATGTCGCTATCACTGGTGGTGCTGACCGGCTTTGTCACCTTCATGGCAATACTGGCCTCAACCTCGATTGGCGATAATCGGCCGCGCCTCTACTACGCAATGCTCATGCTCCTGACATTCTCTGTCTTGGGAGTGTTCATGTCACTTGACTTGCTACAGTTCTTTGTCATGTACGAGCTAGAGCTAGTGCCAATGTACTTCTTGATTGCCATCTGGGGTGGTCCAAGACGTGCCTATGCTGCTCTCAAATTCCTTATATACACCTTCTTTGGTGGCGTATTGATGTTGGCCGGTCTGGTCTACATGTATACCCAAATGGGAACCAGCGCCACATTCGATATGACACTTTTGTCTAGCATGTGCCCTGGCCTGCCAAAAAACATTCAAGTAATGGCTTGTCTTGGTTTCTTCTTAGCCTTCATCATCAAGTTGCCATCATTCCCAGTTCACACCTGGTTGCCTGATGCCCACGTTGAAGCACCAACTCCAATTTCAATGCTACTAGCCGGCTTGCTCTTGAAAATGGGCTCCTATGGTCTAGTAAGAATCTGCTTGGGCTTCTTCCCAACATTCTTCGTTGACTACGGCCCACAAATCATGGCCCTGGGCGCCTTCAATATAGTCTGGGCAGCCATGGCCTGCTTGGTTCAACAAGACATGAAGCGCATCATTGCTCTTTCATCAGTGAGCCACATGGGCTTTGTCTTACTTGGTGTGGCCTCGCTTTCATCGGCCGCTCTTAGTGGTGCAATTTTCCAAATGGTCTCCCACGGTGTAATTTCAGCCCTGCTCTTCTTCTTAGTTGGAGCAGTTTACGAGCGTACTCACACTCGTCAGTTGCCTGAAATCGGTGGCGGTCTAGCGAAGCAAATGCCAACCCTATTTTATTTCTGGATGCTTGGCACCATGGCCAACCTCGGTCTTCCTGGTTTGTCAGGCTTCGTTGCTGAAGCAGCAGTATTCTACGGCAGCTTCACTTCACCGATGGCTCAGTCACTAACCAATGGCCACATGGTGCAAGGTTGGATTTACTTTGCCGCTCTCGGTGTCATTCTCACCGCAGCCTACATGCTCTGGCTCTTGAAAAAAGTATTTTACGGAGAAGAGTTGCCTAAGTGGAAAGGTCACCTGACCGATGCCACCAATACCGAAAGAATCGTTGCCTACTCACTTTCATTCTCGATTCTTGCTCTCGGTATCTATCCTCTGATGCTAATTAACTACTACGCACCAGTTTCAGACAAAATGTCTGAAGATATAAAAGTGCATATGTCAGTAACCCACAGCCCTGAAATCGAAAAGCTCAATAAGAAAACAGCAATTAGCCTGCGTTAAAAATCAAAGAGCTAGAACAACAAGTTTCTGGCTCTTAATATCGCTCTTTTAAAGACTCGATTGCCGGTTGCGAATTCAAAAATTCAGAAAACAAAATTGACTCATTTTCCTAGTGAAAATGAGTCAATTTTTGGATAACGGAATAGAGACCATTTATCTCGACTATTTATCCAAAGATCTCATCGGTTCAATTGGCACCATTTCTATTGGTGTCTCGGTGTTTATGGTGGCTCCACTACCGGGCTCAACTGAACCGCTGCCAGGCTTAATAATGACTCTTCCTTCAATGGCCTTGCTAACACTAGCGGAAATGCTATTAATTAACTCCGCCGAGCTTTTGGCATCATAATATTTGCCATTAGATGTTTTGGCGATACAGTCAAGTTGTCTGCGGGCTTCTGGCTCTCGAGCTAGAGCTAGACCAACTACATCAACTTTCAAGCGAATACCATGCAGGGGTAAGCGAGCGATCACCTCACAAGGATTGCGATCGCAAGTATCAGCACCATCTGTGATTAAGATAATTACCTTACTGCCTTCCACACCACGAAAATCATAGTGAGCAGCTTGTTCGATGGCATAGGCTAGTGGTGTCATACCGTATGGTTTGATCTGGCGCACTTTCTCAATAAATGACCGTCTATTGCTGCGACCAATCGGCACCCATAAAGCACTATTTTGACATTCGCTAAACATGTTGAGACCACCAAAGCCGCCACCAAACATTGAATGCTGACTGGTGAGGGCCCCTTGACCAAATACTCTCAAACCAATGTTGACGTCGTTAGGAATACGAGACAGAGCCTGCTGCAACACATCTTTGGCCGCATCCATTTTTTGCCGCCCGCCACGCTCAATTTCTTCAAGCATCGAGCGCGAACCATCGACAATAAATAAGATATTGACCGGCCCAGCTTCCCGCTGCACTCCCATCTGTAGTGTCGACGAACCGGTACCAGCCTGAATAAGAGTAGAGCCAGTTCCGGTCTGAAGTGTTGTAGAACCAGTTCCAGTTTGAAGAGTGGTCGAACCCGTTCCAGTTTGTAATGTAGTTGAGGCTGTCGAGCTTGTCAGTGGCTGCGAATACTGACGCGGCGGCGCCGCTTGAGGAGCGGGGCTAGGCTCGGGCAAGTCACTAGCCGGAGCGGCAAGTGCTGGAATGGTGAAAGCTGGGCAAAGACAAGAAGCTATCGATAGCACCGAGGCAAGAGAGAGAAACCATGAGCTTTTCGTGAGCATAAGCATAAATGAATACCTTCTTTGCCTGACTATCTGATCATTTCGAATAATCATTTTGACTGATCACTTCGACTGATCATTTTTGCTATCTACCACAGGTTCTACTTCGCCTTCTACAGATAAGTCGCGCGTCTTATTATCTTTATCGCGTCGCTTCTCTTGCTTCTCAGTAGCCTGTTTTTGCTTATCTTCAACTTGTTTTTTCTTGCGTTCTTCTTTCTCTTTGCGCTCAGCAGCTTTACGTTCTTCTTTGAGCTTCTCTTCCGCCTGCTCCGCAGCGTCATGCTCTTCAGGAGTGGCTTCTTTGGCTAGAAGCACCCGCCGACTAATAGGAATCGACTTCTGCCCCTTGGCCTGAACCGCCCAGACTGTAATGTAATACAAGCCAGGCTTACTATTGTTCGACAAGGGAATATGACCAGCGAAAGAGCCGCCATCAACCTTGATTCCGCCCTTAACCGGTATGTCAGAGACCGGTTTGATTTCTGAGGGCGATCCAGAAAGTGCAATTAGAGGAACGGCCATGGCAGCCGGTGGGAAGAACAAACCTGCCCCCACAGCACCAACAATTAAGCCCGTCTTCAAAAGCAACATGGCTTTGTCATGGTTACCTTCGGAGCGGCTGGAATAAGCAATGTAATCTAGCGGGGGAAAATAAGGCAATGCTTCTTCTGATTCATCAGGCGCCGATGCAGCAGCTTCTGGGTTGTATGACTCCCACGCTACTGTCACTTTATCGAAGAGATATGGGCTTTGCAGCACGCCCCGCACTTCTATTTTATCGCCGACCTTAACTTCGCTGGCCACTGGAATCATTATGGCGTGCCGAGTCAAAACTTCTACAGCTGCCACCACTCGCTCGCGATCGGCTGTCAGGGCCAAGGCAAAACCAATATGAGTAGCATCCGGATTAAGCAAAGCATCGCGGTCATCTTGCCGACCAAGCATGGTCTTCAAAATTCTTGCCACCGCCGCCTTGCACATGCGCTTTGAGCCAACCTCAGAAGTTTTAACCGAGGCAATTCCCTCATTTAATGCATCAGCACCTTGAAGCAGAGTGAGCCTGCGATCAGGGCCGTCACCGGATGAATTAAAATGCGATAGAACATTGCGTTTGGCTAAATCGCTAGCGAGTTCACCAGCCATCTGCTCCGCCACATTATCAGGAGTAATCGCAGCTACCCCGTAGGCCTGGCGCTCGCGATTGAGAAGAGAAACGGCATACTGAGCCAACTCTGGCGCACTGACTGCAGTCATGTTTTCGGGCAAGGCCGCTTGTTCATCCAAGTAGTGCACTTCAGTCAGCGATTCAAGCGCTGGGTGTGGATTATCGATCCAATCACTAGCAGCACTACCAGCATTAGCAGCACCATTATTAGTACCACTACCAGAACCATTATTAGTACCGGGTTGCTGGCCACTTCTTCCGGCAGCCGCTTCTTCTCTACCTGCAGCCGAGTTAGGGTCAACTTCTTGCGTACCAAGGATTGTTTTCTTCAATCGCTCTGTGCGATCAAAAAGCGAATCGTATT
>JAUPUU010000226.1 GCA_030917395.1 Cyanobacteriota bacterium erpe_2018_sw_21hr_WHONDRS-SW48-000092_B_bin.40 | reverse complement strand
GCGTCGGCTCGTTCTGCCTGGTCTTGAGTGACTATGGCTTCTTTCATGAAGGGATAGAATTTTGGATCTGGGCGATTTGCGATTCTTTGGTTTAGGTCTTTAAGATCGATTGGATGTTTCTGTACTATGCCAAAATCGCGTAAGGTTGCCTGAAGCGGTTGCAGCTCTGAAGTAGTCATGATTGTTTGTCGAGCATGTTCTTTGTGATCTAGCCAGATTATTGGCCAGAAGCCCGTTTTGAGGTTGTTATTGCTTAGCTTTTGCCATAGTGTAAAAGCGTCGCCACCAGGCACTGTCAAATAATACATGCTTGGGTAGCTGAACAATCCAGAGCTGGCTGGTAAGCTGATTCCTAGCTGCTTCAGCTTTTGTTCTACAGAGACTTTTGAATCTGGCATAGTCTTCTCCTCGGCTCAGTTTATCTCAATCACATAGCCGTAACAACTCTCGTCTAGATTGTTTTTCATGAAGCGGGCAACGTCCTCGAAGCAAAACGCTACGCGATGACCTGCAACTTTTTGAAAACACTTAATAGAGGTATGAATCATGAAAGAAGTAAGTAATTATCAACAGGCTAGCGACAGTATGGCAGCGGTAATTGATAACCATGATAGTGCTGCAAATAATATGGCGGCGGAGGCTTGGAGCGGCAGATCGAGTAGCTTTGATAGACAAGAGAACCCTCTTCATAACGTAAAGTGTCTTGTCATCACCGATCCTTACGGCGAAGTCTCAAAAAAATGTTTCGCAGCTCCTCCGGATATGCCCGGAGTGCCCTCATCGCTAGAACCAGTCGGAAAACCACCGCTAAAGCCTGAAATACCAGCTAACGGTGGCTTGAAAGACCCGATCAAAAATGAAAGTCTAGATGGTGGTATCAAGAAGCCAACGAAGCCGCAGGTTGAAGATTCAATTGAGTTTGGCGAACCCTTCGTCAAGCCCGCTGGAAAGCCAGGCAAGATTATAAAATCAAGTGCTAATTAGAGCGACAGTTTAGACTAAGCTTGATAGCAATACGGCTTTCAGCTCCGGCGAGTGTAATTTCTCATCCTCGCCGGAGCTGCCGTTGTCAGAACTTCAGTCTATGAAGACGACGAAGCCGGCTGAAAAGCTGCTAGACCAGCATGCTGATAAGGGCGAGCCAAGAGCCTTTGGCGCAGCTGAACGCAATGTTGATGCTTCTAAGATTAACGAGATTCCGAATGCCAATCCTGAGCGCCACACTGGCAGCGCTGGAGGCGATTAAGATTGTTCAATTGAAATAAGAGCTCTAGCAATAGAAGGCTTAGCAACGAGCGAGCCTTATGTCCTCAAAGGACGGGTGGCAGAACACTCTATTACTCCACTGGCCGTGTTGGAGAAAATAGCTGCACTGCCCCTGAACAGTCTTAGGTCAGGTGTTGGTCGGGGCGTGCGCCTTTGGCAGGTCAGTGACGCTTATCTTGGCGACATCGGAGCAACGGGCGATTACGCTAAGCCACTAAACGACATTGCTTGGCTTGGCCAGCAGATAGATAAACGCTGGCAGGCTATGAGCCCCGAGGAAAATTGGAGCCGATGCCAGCCCAGTTAGGTACCGGTGCGCGAGACAAGGCAGGCAGGTTCATTTCAAATCCCAGAAATATTATGTCGATATTCTCAAAGTTATCCGTAGAAGCACCTCGTACTTAATCATTGTGCATCTTTGTCAATTTTTTAGAGGGCAGTAAGTTAGTCATCAGAGGGCATGTCGCCAACAGTGGACAGTCGCTCATAAAGCTTGTAGGTGAGGCCGGCTATAACTAGACTTAGTGCTAGAGTCGAGGCTCCTGCTGCTGCAACTACCGGCAAAGAATATTGCATTGGATAGTGTCCAGAGGCTGCTATCACTGTTGCAACTTGCGGGCTGAGGTTGAGAATTCCAAACAAAATCGTGGGTAGCCCTAGGTAGCGACTGATTTGCCAATAGTGCCCGGCCGTGAGTGACCAGCTTTTCTCAAAAGCTGCTATGGGGTGGTGGCCTTCAAGGGCATAGATTGGCAGAAACAGACAAGTTCTAATTAGTATGAAGAGACCCGGAGCCACAAGGAAGACCAGACCAAGAGTTCCAAGGGTGGAAATAAACCAATCGCCCATGACATAAAGCAGGACGCTCCAAATGCCTATGGTTGCCACTCGACCTGGATATTTTGGAGCCGCTAGGTAGGAGACGTAGAAGAGTTTTAGTATGGGCAATATTCCAGACGATACCAGCGATGCTATGACTAGGCCAAGACTAAATGCTGGAATGATGCTTTCTCCAGAGATTAGGTAGGCCTGGCTGAGGTTTGAGCCCAGCATACAGACAACGAGGAAAGGCCACTGGGTCTTGAGGAATAGCTGTGAATCTGGCCACAGCTGTTTTAGGTCAGTTGTAGAGTTGCTGCCTTTCGGCGCAAAGAACAGGCTCAGTAACCAGTTGGCGAGTGCCAACGCTACCGGTAGTAACTGAAACAGGATAAGGTAGTATGCAGTATGATTCATGAAAATCTCCTAGCTTTTTCTATTGTTCCACCGGCCGCCCCATTTACTCTATAATTAGCTAGTATTTCTCGAGAGGAAGACAAGGGCGGTGTTTCAGCGGTCTAAATTGGTGTTGTTTGCTGTGGCTTCGGCGTTTGTTTTGGCTGAGGCTGCTGGCGCTCAGACGTCCAAAGCCGCTTGCTCGGCGATTGCTTCTGGAACTTCTAACTCT
Source organism: Cyanobacteriota bacterium erpe_2018_sw_21hr_WHONDRS-SW48-000092_B_bin.40 (assembly GCA_030917395.1). GTDB lineage: Bacteria > Cyanobacteriota > Vampirovibrionia > Obscuribacterales > Obscuribacteraceae. The sequence goes on along the minus strand of JAUPUU010000226.1, from coordinate 996 downwards.
GTTATCTCACCCAGCTCTGCTAGCCCTGTTTCAACGCCGGTTGCCGACAAATGGGCGGTAGTTGTTGGTGTCAGTGAGTTTGCCGACAAGGCTATCAATCTCAAGTATGCTGCCAAAGATGCAGCTGATTTTCGTGCTTTTCTTGTTGATAAATGCCATTTCGCCCCTGACCATGTCAGGCTTTTGACCAATGAACAAGCCACTAAAGAAAATGTGCTTGATCTGCTGGGTGATTCATTCTTGCCGAGAGTGGCGTTGCCTGATGATTTGGTTGTAATTTATTTTAGTAGCCACGGTAGCGCCTCTGATTTAGATCTTCGCGGCGTTAATTATTTAGTGGCACACGATACCGCTGTTGATAGGCTCTATAGCACTGGTATTGACTTGCAAACGTTGTCTAACATTGTCAAAACACGCATTCATTGCAATCGTGCTTTGATTATCTTAGATGCCTGCCATTCTGGTGGTGCCAGTGATACCAGCGACAGCAAAGGCTTGGTGCGCACATCGAATGTTGATGCTGCTGCCATAGCTCAAGGCACGGGCCGTGCGGTTATCTGTTCCAGTAGCTAAACCCAGTCAAGTTGGGAATCTAAGTATTATGCCAATGGTGTTTTTACAAAGACCTTGATAGATGGATTTAAAGCGCAAGGTGAGAAGACCTCTTTGACCGATGCCTTTAAATATTTGAAAACCAATGTAGAAGCTCAGGTTGCTGCCGAGCGCGGCATTTTGCAAACTCCGGTTCTCGAAGCCGGTAAGTGGAGTGGCGGTGAGCTTTTGCTGGCCGTTCAACCTGCTAGCCCGAGGCCTGTTCCGGCAAGTGTAATTGAGACACTGGAGGCCCGTAGTCGTGTGAAGGTTGCTAGTAGTCGGCCTGTCGCACAGGCTTCTTCTTCTTCTTCTTCGCTTGATATGCAAGACAAAAGTGCTGCTCCTGCTTCTGCTGTGACCTCAGCGGCAGCGGCTGTTCCTTCTGCATCTTCTGTATCTTCT
>JAUPUU010000225.1 GCA_030917395.1 Cyanobacteriota bacterium erpe_2018_sw_21hr_WHONDRS-SW48-000092_B_bin.40 | reverse complement strand
GACGTCAAAAAACAAATTGATAGCCTTCCTGCTCAACAAATAAGCAAGATGTGCATGTTTAGAGGCGACGTCAACAACCTCGAAATAAAAGATTTGACTTAAAGCGAAAGCCGCAGACAAACAAAACCAAGGCTTATTCAAGCCCTGAATGCAACTTACGCGATTCCACAGTCTAACCGGTGTAGACGAAGAACTTGTCTTTGTTAGGCTGGTAGCGACCGTTGTTCTTGCTGAATTCAGTGACGTGATCGCTAGCTTCCATAATGCGACCGTTCTTCATAGCCAAAGTAGCGACGTGACCACCGCGAGAGGTGTTACCAACCGATGGATCCCAGGTTCTGGTGACGGCAACAGCTTTGCCACCGCGCATAGCTTCTTGAGCAGTCTGCCAGTCAACTTGCTGGAACTTATCACTACGCTGGAAGGCTCTAGTCATCTGCACACCATCACCTGAGCCCATAAGTTCAGGAGCGGTATTAGCCCAGGCAATTTGAAACTCTCTAGCGCACCAACCAGTCGTACCCACTCTATTTGCATGACTGAAGGCACGATTAACGATCTTAGCGTCCATCGAAGTGCCGTCAGTACTGATTTTGTAGTCGAGGCGATCGTTCTCGCCCATACCGTGACGAGCGCCAGACAACTGAGCCAAGCGATCAGCAGAGCGCATATACTCTTGATTGCCTTTGTCGCTCAGGTCTGATTGGGTGAATTGATCTGGTCCTTTGCCCAAGTGGAAGGCCAAAGCTGTCTTACCAGCGCTGTCTCCACCAGCCTTGTTGTATTTCTCAACCAGGCTCATGGCCATTTCTTCTTGCATTTCCTTAGGCAGGTTGGCTTTGACATCAGCCGCTGTAACGCCTTCTGGTTGGCCCTCTTTATGGCCTTCCTTCATGCCTTTAGCGAATTTCAGGAATTTGCCGATAGCTTCTTTGTCGAAGGAACCATCTTTCTTCTTGAATTTCTTGAACGACTTAGGTAGCTTGCCGTCTTTGTCTAGCTTGCCGAGCATGGCAATAAAGCCATCTTCATCCATCTCATCAAGGTCAAAGCCGCCCAAACCATAGAAGTAGTCACGCATGACTGGATAGTTCATGCCATAGCGGCCGACTTCATAGTTATTGTTGCGAACCCGCACAGTTTCATACGGTGCAGCTTTATCAGGATTGAACATCCCAGCTACAGCGTTCTTTGTATCTTGAACTTTATCTGTTTCACCAGGCAGTGTAGGCACATCCCGTGGTGGGAATTGGCGCTCTACATCGCCACGCGACATACTGCCTTGCGAACCAGGAGTCATACGGCTCATGTTAGACATGGCGCGCTGACTTTCAGGCGAGAAGTCTCTGCGAGAATCAGCGATGCTTGGTTCTATACCTGGGTCACCATTGGTGGCCAGCTTCTTCACCAGGTTTTCTGAAATCAAACCAAACTCGTCATTGAGCTTCAAACCATTCTGGGCCACGGTTGGATCAGCACCAAGGCGATCATAGGCATAGCTAACAACTTTATCGATAGCGTTTTTCTGAGCATCGTTAGGGTCAGAAGTATCACCAGGGGTACGCTCTACCTGCACTACAACATTTTTGCGCTGCAATGCTTCGAAATCTCCAGTGGCCTCAATCGTGCCATCCTTCTTAATGATGAAATCGGGCACTTTGGTGGGGTCATTTGCAGCAGCATCAGCATAGGTGACAGTGACACCAGCCTGAGCACCTGGTTTAGCTACTTCAGGGGTTGGGCTAGGAGCTTCAGAACGGCGAATCGAACCGTCTTGAATCAACTGACTGACTGATTTAGATTTGTCGAATGGTGCTGCGTCGATCACAGCAGGGGCAGCAGCGGCGGGTGCGCTGACAATCTGTACGTCTCCAGGAGCGGATACTGGCAATGACATAGCTGTGCGCAGAGGGTAGGCTTCTCCTACCATCTTGACGCCAACATCATGACTTAACTGTGCGACAGAACCTGTGTCGGTGGTTTTCCCGACTCTAACATCTGTGGCGCGTCCATCTCCAGCAACCATGTTCAGCCCCCATATATCGATTCAAACCGAAGTCTATGTCAAACCGACGGCCTTGTTAATACGTACTTTTACGTGCTATTCCCAATTTTTCGATTAAATCTGCCGTAATCTGCGACAATTTTGCCAATAAGCATCAAGCTTTCGGGGCAAGCGAAAGAGAAAAAAGCTCCCGAGCATACAAAACAAAAGCCCATGAATATAACCACAAGCAGCATCAAAGAACAGCTCCAAAACCAAGCCCCCGAAGGCAATAAGCGAATTAGCCGCGAGCAGGCTGAATGGTTGTGGAAAAATGCCTCAAACGACGAGCTAATTGAACTAGCCAGCATAGTGCGCGACCGCTATCACAAGCCCAATCACGCTACTTATTTGCTGATGCGGATCATCAATTACACCAATATTTGTGTGGCAAAGTGTGACTATTGCTCCTTCTACCGCCTGCCCCGTGACAAAGACGGCTATGTGCGCGACAACCAATGGATTTTCTCCAAAATCGATGAGCTGACGGCAGTTGGCGGCGATCTGTTTGGCTTCAATGGCGGCTTTAACCCGCAGCTCAAAATTGAATATTACGAAGAGCTATTCGGCAAAATTCGCCAAAAATACGGTGACACAATTGAGTTTTATGCCCTCACAGTAGTGGAGCTCTTATACATAGCGCGGCTGAGCAAGCTATCAACCCCTGAGGCACTGGCGAGGCTGAAAGCTGCCGGAGTGCGGTGGATCACCGGTGGTGGGGCGGAAATCCTGGCCGATTCCTTCCGTCTGCGGCACAGCCCTCTGAAGTACACCGTAGCTGAATACATGGAAACCCAGCGAGACATTCTTGACGCCGGCTTAAACAGCACCGCCACAATGGTGATTGGCTTCGATGAAAGCTTAGATGAGCGCCTCAGCCATCTTGAGACTGTGCGCAACTTCCAAGATGAACGTCTAAACAGCGGCAAGAATGGCCTGTTTAGCTTCTTATGCTGGACTTACAAGCCTTACAACAATGAGCTCGGCGGCGAAGAAATTGGCTCTGATGAATATTTGCGTCATTTAGCTTTGTGTCGCATTTATCTCGACAATATCAAACACCTGCGCACCTCTGTATTAACCCAGAACGAAGCAGCTCTGCAGGGCTTGCGCTATGGCGCCGACGACTTTGACGTGCCATGGGAAGACGAAGTAACCCAAATGGCTGGTGCCATCGTGGAGCAAGACTTAGAACGGGTGCTCGGTTACGCCCATACCGCTGGTTTTGAAACTAGCTACCGCCACGTGGCCAGCAATTCAAGGACTTTTCAGGAGCGCGCCCTAGCAGCCAAAGGCAAATAGAACTGGCATTTGTTAGATATGGCCTAAACAAAGAGATGCTGGGATGGCTGGAACGCTTTAGAGACTTGATTGAGACAGCAAGCGCCTAGGGCTGAAATGGTCATTAAACCACGGCGTTATACTACATTACACAGTAGTTGGCTTGTGCAAAAAAAAATTATGGGGAGAAAAATTGGACGTGGGTGACTGTCGAAAGACAATCACCCACGCCAATTCAGTAACCACTAGTGGTTACAGGTCGAAGACCTGACGACTGGTCGGGATAGTCACACCCTTCCAATCGAGAGTGTTCTCGATGTGACCCTTGAGACCAGCCAACGCCTCTTCATCGCCGTGCACGATGAAGGTCATCTTCGGCCGACGCTTGAACTTGCCCAACCAACGAACCGTGTCACCGTAGTCGGCATGAGCCGAGTAATCGGGCAGGAAGTCGACGGTGGCATTGAGACGCACAGGCTTGCCGGCAATGCGGACAGTCTTGGGCGTATCGAAGTTGACGTTCGGAGCAGCAACGCTGTCGGGACGCTCGCCAGCAGAAGTGCGCACGATGGCCTGACCGAGAGTACCAGTGCCCTGGTAGCCCACGAACATGACAGTGCACTTGCTGTCGGGCAACCAGTAGTTGAGGTGGTTGACGATGCGACCACCAGAGGCCATGCCGCTGGAGCTGACGATGATGCAAGGCTCGGTGTGCTCACGATGCAGCGCTTCCGATGCCTTCCAGTCTTCCACCACCGCATGACGCGGAGTGGTGTACGGGTCGATGCCAGCCTCGAACAAGCCACGGGTTTCCTCGTTGAGGATACCCAGGTGCTTGCGATGGACTTCCGTAGCGGCCTGGGTCATGCGACCGTCGACATAGACGGGCATGACGGGCACACGACCAGCCTCCATCAAGATGCGGATGTCGTTGAGCAGAGCCTGAGCCCGACCAACTGCGAAAGCCGGGATGAGAATGACACCGCTGCCCTGGCCAGTCTTGGCGCCAGGCGCGACGGCTTTCTTGGTCTTGACCGCAGCCTTGCCAGAGCTCTTGGCCCGGGCGTGAGCGGCCAGCAGCTTGGCTTCGAGCACATCGAGGCGATCGCGCTTCTGGTGCAAGCGATTGCCGTAGGTGGCTTCGACCATGACATAGTCGGCGGCAGCAACCGGCTGCAAATCACGCAGCAGGGGCATGTCGGGGCGACCAATGTTGCCGGAGAAGCAGAAAGTGCGCTTCTGGCTGCCAGTGCCGATCTCGAGGTTGACGACGGCGGCGCCGAGAATGTGACCGGCTTCGGTGAAGGTGAACGAAATGGCGTCAGTGACCGAGTAACGCTGGTCATAGTCGACAGTGCGCAAAACCTTCAAGCTGGCCTGAGCCTCTTCCTGGGTGTAGAGCGGGGCGAAGCGCGGAGCGGCAGCCTTATCGGTAGCAGCTTTGACAGCAGACTTGCTGGCAGCACGCGGATTCTTGCCCTTGGAGCTAACGCTCTTCGAGCTGGAAACCATCGACTTCTGACCGGCGGGGGCAGTCGGGTCGGCAGGCTGATTGGCCTTCTTCTCTTCCGCAGAGAGCAAGCGGGCGTTCTTGCGCTTCGCTTCTTCTTCCTGGAGATAACCGGAGTCGGGCAGAATGACGCCCATCAGGTCGCGGGTGGCCGGAGTGACGTAGACAGAGCCCTTGAAGCCGTCCTTGATCAACTTCGGCAAGTAGGCCGAGTGGTCGACGTGGGCGTGGCTGATGATGGCGAAGTCGATGTCCGAAGCATTGATGCCGGAGGGCAAGCGCTTCTGGAAGTCGGCCTGTTGGTTCTCGACGGTCAAGCCGAGGTCGGTGATGAAACGAGTGACCTTGTCCTTTTCGTGATATTCGAAGAGGTACATCGAACCGGTGACAGCGTGAGCTGCACCAAGAACGTGTAAGCGGAGAACCGAGCGACCGGTGCGAGACAGGTCTTTCTGCTGGCGTTTGTTCATGTTTGTTATTTCTCCATGTTCTGAAATTCCGCTCAGACGGCATTGCGCATCCAAGCGGTTGCCCGCGAGTGATTCAGTGATGAACGAGAAAGTTAGCGAGCTAACTGGACGTGTTCATCTACATTCGAGGCACGGGAGCCGCGAAAATATGAATGAAGGGAAGAGCGTGGGGTTGGAGGTCTTTGGTTGTTTGGCTAGATTTGGGATGAAATTAGAAGTACGCACAGAACCTAGCAACATACAGCTATCACAATCAAAGCAATTGAGATTAGAGAAGAGCTAATAACCACGTGCATCGGCGCCCGCTTGACCATTGCAGATTAGTAAGGCTACCGCGAACACCTGACATCCATCAAGCTTGTCAACATGAACCAGGTTCGCTATTGGTCTATTTAGAGGCTCTAGGCCATAGCTATTGAGATCAAGGTGCTTAAAGCGATAACACATAGTGTCTATTCTTTTCTTCCAAATCCGCCCAAGAGTTCTTAAAGCCCCAATTACACACATTCTCTTTCACACAGAATTGCACTTCGTGTAGCTGGTCGTCTGCCGTCCCTCTGAAGCTAACTGCGGATTTTCATGCAACCAATACCAACAAAAAAATCGTAAGAAGCGCCTCAGCCTTCAACGATTGAAAGGAGCAATCTATGTTTCCGCTCAAGGACAACCTGCGTTGCAATAATTTTGCAACCATCTCTACCTGGCTGATCGTGGCAAACCTTCTCGCTTTCTTCGCAGAAGTGGGAATGATCGTCTCGGGTCATCAGCAGGAATTTTTCAGCACCTGGCTCATGGTGCCTCACAGCTTTTTCACCGACATCGCCAGTGGCGACCCGACTGCAGTAGGTTGGGCAATCGTGACCGTTTTCTCGTCCATGTTCCTGCATGGCTCACTCGGGCACATTTTCGGCAACATGTTCTTCCTCTACGTCTTCGGCAAGGCTGTCGAAAACCGCATCGGTAAGTGGCGCTTTCTGGCGTTCTACCTGCTCTGCGGTGTTCTGGCTGCTCTCTGCCACGCCTACAGCGAGCCCGGCTCGATGATTCCCACCCTTGGTGCCTCTGGCGCCATCGCTGGTGTCCTCGGTGCTTACCTGCTGCTCTGGCCGACTGCAACCATCACGGGCTTCTACGTCGCTCCGGCGCCGGCGCTCGTTCAGACCAAGGCCTACTGGTTCTTGTTCGGCTGGTTCATCATGCAGATCACCGGCGTACTGCAGGCAATCGGCTCGGTCAGCGGCGGCGGTGTGGCTCTCTGGGCTCACATCGGCGGCTTCATCGCTGGCTTCATCCTGGCCGGTCTGGTCAAGATCTTCCAGCCCGTCACCGAGGTCTGCATCATTCCGGTTCCGGACTGCAAGACCAACGACGACGACGCCAAGGCAGAGAAGAAGAAGAAGTAATCAAAAACGGCATTGCTGAAGCAATCCGCAGCAGTTAGATTGCCGTTCATTTTGAGTTCCTGGAGAGAGGTTTGAATCGTTCGGTGTAAACCGACAAGCGATTCAGACTTTCTCTCTGGGAATTTTTTTGGCCATATCTATGATGGCATATAATAAAACACTGGTCAAAAAGAAGAAATTAGTCAAAAAGCTCTTGTTGAGTAAAGGCCAAACCGGCAAGGGAAGATACAGCCGAAACTGTTATCATCCCTTGCCGGCCAGCACTTTTTTTCTGTCAAACGAAAGAGGCATATAGCCTCATCGGCGCAACTTTGCGGCGCTCAGTTCGATCATGAGCCGGGCAATGTTGAGCGAGTCGACATCGGCACGGTGCGGTACACCTTCAAAAGCGAGACCAAGACGGTTGAGCTTCTCTTCCAGTTTCACATTGCGAAAATCGCCAGTGAACATCGAATAGAGCACCGAAACATTGAGCTCATCTTCACCAAATGGCGAAGCTAAGCCGAAGAGTGAGCATTGCCAATCAAGGGCTTTGCGGTCTCCGGCCGAATCAGACACCAACAACCGATTGCGACTGCCATACTTTTCAGTGAGGCGGCGCACGGCTTCGGTGAATTCACAACCCTGGCGCTTCAGCGCTTCTTCGGTCCAGCCGGTCAGCTCGGTACAAAACGGGCTGATGCTAGACATGGTTGGAATAATGGGAATACTCCTGACCTTAAGGACTTTCATCCTGGCCAGGTCGACGGTGGTGAGGCCGATCTCGATAATCTCCTGCCGCTCATCCGCAGGGAAAACTCCTCCCGGATAACAGCTGAGCTCGAGGTCGAGCACGTTGGCTATGTGGTTTTTCATAAGTTATGTTTTCTTGCTAACAGTTTCTGATAGAAAAGCCCGAGAGCGCTTCAGCCGCTCAGGCTGCGGGGCGCTTCCACAGAGTTTTGCATTTATGGTGGCAGGCGAAGGGCTTTGCCCTTCGCCTGGAAGGTCGCCCTTAAGACCAACTGGCGTCAGCCAGAGTGGGCGGATGGTCTTTGACCACAGCAATACGCCGGGCCAAATGAGAAGCAGAAAGCGCGCAGTCGACAGCCGACTGGGCAATCTGCTTCAGATGAGAATCTTGCAACGAGCAAACTTTGATGCGCAAAACCCGAGCGCAAGAGAGATTGGCGGCATCGACCGTAGCCAGGTCAACATCGCTTTGGGCCACCAGCTCGAGCAATTGGTTCTTGAGCAGCTCATACTGGCGGTAAAGTTCGAGGGAAAGCTCACGCCGCTCGCTGTCTTCCACATCGCTGGTGAGATTGGCCTGGTTCTCCAGATTCTCGGCGATGCTGATGACGACGCTGTCGAGCTGCTCGGCGAAAACGCGCTTAGCGGCATGCACTGCGGCCCAAACTTGAAATTCAGCGTCAGCCTCAAGGGCCATGTTGGTTCGCCAGGCCAGATTGCGCCAGACGTCTTGGATGGCATCATGGGCAGTTTGCCGCACGGCCGCAAGCGCAACCCGCAATTGGGGCTCAATGCGAGAAACGCGGTCGGCCATGGCAATGATGTCGTGGTTTTTCGGTGCCATTACACTAGTTCCTTCTGTTTATTTCTTGCAGCTGTTTATTTCTTGCAGCTGTTTATGTCTTCAAGCTGTATGCGTCTTCAAGCTATCTTCAGGCATAGGGCCGAAGCCACAATGCTCGAGAGCTGGTGATCTCGTCGTCACGGAAAGTCGCCGAAGTGACAGTCCAGCCGCGGCTCTCAAGCTCACTGATAGCGAGGCCGAGCATGACGCGGTCGATGGTCTCACTCAGTTCGATGCGCAACACGCTGCGAAAGGGAGTGACCTGACGCTGGCTGTGGTAAGCATCAACGAGAGCGTCGGCACAAGCGGTTGACTCGACGGTACGAACCAGGCGCACAGGGCTGAAACTGCGCTCTTCGGCGGCGCCAGGAGAAGGAGAAGCAGATGGAGAAACGGAAGGAGAAGCGGAACGAAGACCACCATTGGCGGCAACGACGTTGTTGACCACAAGCTGGAGATGCGAGCGGTCACGGGTAGGAAGAGTGGTCATGGGATGACTTTCTTCGCTAGGGGTGAAGCAAAAGCAAGGCCGTGCTCCATCAAAAGCCGATAAGGCTCAATGACGTGACGGAGATGGTGCGAGAGATTTAGCTGAGGAAAATTTGCTCTAAATTTGAGAATAAGGGAGTACAAAAACACCCTACTAAGACCAGACTAGAATCTCCTAGATCTTCTTGACGACTTAATCAAACCGCGAGCCTGTTTATTACTTAAGCGATTAGCGCGGCTAGCGCTAGCATATTATTAAACTCAAACGAAAGGTTTGCAATAACGGCTTTTAGCGCAACTCTTACTGGGTACATCGAATTTAGAAGCGATGGGAGAAAATTGCATGATCGAGGTCACAGACAAGAATCAGCTCGGAAATCTGGTTCTTCAATTAGGTTTACTAGACAACAAAGATCTAGGACAAGCCATATCAATTGCCCAAGAAACTAGTTTGCCCTTAGGTCGTGTATTTGTTCTCTCTAGTCTATTGACCGAAGAAGTGCTGCAAGGAACCCTGCGCTGTCAAAGTTTGATCAAACAAAATCTCGTTGATCTCAAACTGGCTAAACAAGCCATGGACCTGGTGAAAAAAGAACAAGTCACCATCGACGAAGCCCTTTTCAAACTAGGCTGGGACCCAGAATCAACCAAAGACACAACCCCTCTAGGCGAACTATTGATCGAAGCAGGCTATGTTTCGCGAGACCAATTACAACAAGCCCTAGAAAAGAACCGCACCTCGGGCCTGCCCTTTGGCCGCCTATTAGTCTTCAGTGGAGCAGTCACCGAAGGCCTGCTGACCGGCGCACTCAACGCTCAAATTCTCATCCGCGATGGCAAACTAAGCAAACCACAAGCTGTCGAGGCCTTAAAAGAAGCTCGACAGAGACAAGTTTCAGTCGAGGTTCCCCTCAAAGAAAAGGGCTTTTATGACCTGCCCAACCGACATTGCCCGCGAATCGGCGAGCTACTACTTTTCTGTGGTGTAATCTCGCAGTCAGACTTAGTTAGTGCCCTAGAGCTAGGATTGATTAACAAAGAACCGGTTGGACAAATCTTGATGCAAGAAAAACTTGTCACAAGAAAACTCTTACAAGCAGCTCTTCTGGTGCAAACCATGATGGCTGATCAAGAAATCACTATCACCGATGCCCGCTCAGTGATTCAATCGGTCAAAGACGG
>JAUPUU010000224.1 GCA_030917395.1 Cyanobacteriota bacterium erpe_2018_sw_21hr_WHONDRS-SW48-000092_B_bin.40 | reverse complement strand
CCCTATCCTATGGCTGATTCTGATGGGGCGTATCAGGTGGGCTGTGTCACTTCTGGCCCTGAGCCCAAACCCCTTTCGCGCTTGATCTTTGGGGCAATCTCAACTGCTGGCCAAGAAAATCAGAGTGAAAAATTAGATCAAGCTGAACAAATAGATTGTTATGTGCATTATGAAAGCGGTGGCTTTGCTCATACTTATTCGGCACGGCACTATTCCATGGCTTCCCTAACGGCTAACAAAGCCACCTTGGTTGAAGGTACCTATGTCCCCGAACGCTGTGCCAACGTTGAAGAACTCAAGGCTCTATTAGCATCTCTGGGATAAATAGTTGTATATGCAACTATTTATCCGTTGACTTATGGCCATTTGAGGCTACAAGAATAGTTGTATATGCAACTATTTCTTTGGCGCCGGGGCCAAGTGCTCTTTGCCCATGGCCAGCAGCATGCCGTGAATGATACTCCAGGGGTGAGGTGGACAGCCCGGAATATAGACGTTGACTGGGAGGATATTTTCGACGCCATTAGCTTCGGCGTAGCCGCCTTTGTGCACGCCGCCAGAGATAGCGCAAGTACCTAGGGCAACTACAACTCTTGGGCTAGACATAGCTCCGTAGCAACTTACTAGAGCTTCTTGCATACCTTTTGAGACTGGGCCAGTTATGATCAAGGCGTCAGCAAAGCGCGGTGAGGCGACTATGTGTACACCAAATCTTTCTATGTCAAAAATAGGATTGCCAGCTGCTCCAAGTTCCATGTCGCAGGCGGAGCAACCGGTAGATACGACCCGGGCAGCCACTGACCGGCTGAACCAATGGGCCTTGTCTAAAGAGTCAGCTTTCGGAATTTTAGAACTGGTTCTGCCTTGCAGTACTATTTCTTTGTTGGCAGCTTCAGCACTAGCACCAGCAGTGGTGAGAATTAACTCTTCTCTGGTGCGAACAGCCACGCGGGTGGTCGGATTATTTTGGATTGTACCAGTGGGGCAGACATCAACGCAGTAGCCGCAACCAATACAAGAACCAAGATCGAGGCGAACGTTGTTTTTGTCGTCAATCTTAAAGACTGATATGGCCTCGGTGGGGCATATTTCCACGCAAGCACTGCAACCGCTTTGGCAAGGGGTGTCTGTGAGCATTGGCAGACCACGTACACCTTCGGCCAAATCAGGGCAGATGTTTTTGGCAGTGGCCACACCTTGTTTCAGTAAGTAGTTAATTAGTCTAAGCATTAGAGATCGTTGCCACTGTAGGAGAGGGCCATACTTTTGTTACAGAGCGGGAAGTCGGCAATGAGGTTGTCGCGAATAGCAATTGAAATTGCTGTCCAATTATCGAAGCTTGGATCTTTTATGGCATAGCGACAGATTTTCCCTTCTTCATCGGTAAATATCAGGTGTATTAACTCGCCCCTGGTGGCTTCAACGATTCCTAGACCAGTAGCATTGGCAGGCAGTTTATCTGGTACAGCCACCTTCTCTTCTCCGTGGGGGCAGGCATCGACCAGCTTTTCAATGGTATCGAGGGATGACCATATTTCGCCAATGCGAACTGCTGTGCGGGCCAGTATGTCACCGCCACTTTCGATCACGGCTTGCGGCGCTAACTCTGGGTATTTGCCCTGCTTGAATTGCTGTCTGGTATCACATTCAAGACCACAGGCTTTACCAATAATTCCCACCATACCAAATTCGTGAGCTAGGGATTTCGACAGCTTGCCTATATCCTTCATTCTCTCAGTGGCCATTTGATTGTCTGAAAGTATTTGTATAACAGGAGTGAGATCTTTTTTTAGAGCGATTACTCCGGCCTTGATTTCAGAAAGTTTGCGCTCGCTTACTGGTCGCACTCCACCGGGGAAAATGAAGCCACGCAAAAAACGTGAGCCACTCAATAGATCGGCTAGCCCTAAGGCTTTGCCTCGCAAGCGACCCATGGCGCTTGATACGCCGAGCAAGCCAATGTCAGTGCCGATGCCACCAACGTCAATAATATGTACTGCCAGCCTTTCAATTTCTAAGGCGATGGTGCGTAGGTATTCAGCCCGTTCTGTTACTGCTATGTCAAGGATAGATTCAATGGCAATGGCATGGGCGAAGGCATTAGCCAGGGCGGTGTCGCTGGCCGCTGCTTCAGCAACAAAGTGGGCTTTTTGCCATGGGACTTCTGTCAGTCTCTTTTCTACTCCGCGATGCACCCAACCCAGGCGAATTTCGAGGTTGACGATTGTTTCGCCAAAACAGCTGAATCTAAAGTGGCCGGGCTCGATCACGCCAGCGTGGATGGGGCCGACAGGCAGTTCATAGACCCCTTCTCCCTTAACTTCTAGGTATTCATATCGTCTTGCTAGATGATTTTTAAAATCGTCAGGCAAAGCAATTTTGCGCAAAGGGAAGAAGTCTTGAGGATATTGGTCGTGTAGAAGCAGATGTTTGAAGCGTGGATGCCCTTCTGGAACAATGCCGAAAAAATCGAAGAGAGCGCGCTCGAACCAGTGAAATTGGGCGTGGCGAGTCGACAGTGAGGGGAATTTGTTATTTTCTAGCGCAGTTACCATTAGCTCTGCTGTGCCGTCTGTAGGTGACAGCATAAGGGTTGCGATTTCACCGCCTGTTATCGAAGTAAGCAAGCCTACTCTTGTATCTGAGGTTTTGTTTGGAGTTTTTGCCAGGGCATGATTAAGCTTCTCTTGAAGCTGTTGAAATGAAATTTGCTGGCGCTCTAGTTTCATTTGATCATGCTCCATGGCCCAGACCAAGCTTCGGTGTTGACTACCAGTCCAAGAACCAGTGTGCCGAAGACCAATACTGCTGGAATAATTGATGCTCTAACGGGCTGGAATTTTTTGAAACCTTGCTTGGCCGGACCCAAAATGACTTTGCCCATATGGGCGCAGATAGCGACAAAGCTGATGGCTATGGCTACGGTCATGATTAAGGCCAGTACCCATCTGCCGTCGCTCATGCTCAAGCTTAGCATTGACATTTCGGCAACAAAAGCGCCAAATGGCGGCGCACCGGTCACAGCAAAAGTGGCAAGGGTGACCAGTAGTGCCCAGATTGGACAATCTTCAATAACGCCGTGCATTTTGTTCAGTTTTTTCGTTCCGCTGGCTTGAATAATGTTGCCTGTAAGCAAGAAGAGAGCCACTTTTGCCAGGCTGTGATTGAGGGCCTGCAAGAAAAAGAGAGGGCCAGAACCAAGCCCAATGGCAAAGACCATGAGTCCAACGTTTTCAATACTTGAGTACGCCCACAGTCTTTTGAAGTTGTGTTGACGCAAAAGCAAAAGGCTAGCGGCTACAACGGTTATTGTGCCAAGAATAGCGACCAGCTGGTGAACATGAGAATGTGGTTGAGCGGCATTGATAATGCTAGAAACTTTCCAAATGCCAAAAAGGGCGCAGTTTAGCAGCGAGCCAGAAAGCATGGCCGAGGCTGGAGCTGGCGATTCGGCGTGGGCGTCGGGTAGCCATGTGTGCAAGGGGAAGATACCAGCTTTGGTGCCGTAGCCGATTAAGCAGAAAATGAAGCCAAGGCGCAACAAGGGAAAGTTTAGGGTTTGAGCTTGACTGATTAACTCTGAAATATTGAGAGTTGGCACAGCGAGAGTGCCTCTTTGGCTTGCCGCAAAGATAAAGACCGTTCCCAGTAGCGCAAAAGCAATGCCGACTGAGCAAACTATCAGGTACTTCCATGTAGCTTCCAGGGCAAATTTATTCCGTTCAAAATAGACAAGTGGCGCTGAAGAGAGCGTAGTCGCTTCGATAGCAATCCAGAGATAGCCTAAGTTGTCGCAGAGAAAGACTGAAGTCATCGCTAGTAAAAATAGGTTGACTGAAGCATAAAAGAGGCGCAGCTGCTGGTCGCCGTAAGCGTCACCATTGGCTTCGGCTGCGGCAAAGAAATAATCGGCATGGGTGATGCAACAAGAGACGACAAAGGTGGCAAGCAAAATGAAGTAAGTGCCCATCTTGTCGACGGCAAGACCGCTGATGAATTGCATATGCTCATTGCCGAGTAGACACGGGTGTAGTACCAGGGCAACGATACCGAGCTGCCACCAAATTAAGACCGGAACAAGCTTGCGTGTCAGTTTGACGTCTTTGATGAAAAGGCTAAGTATGGCCAAAGTGGCCGGTAAAGCAATAATGTAGAGCAGATCGTTCATTCAGTCTTTTAGCTCCGTTAGCTGACTTACGTCGATGTGCTCGAAGCTCTTCTTGATATTGAAGAGCAGTAGGCCGGCGACCATAACGGCCACAAGAACCTCAAGTAAGAGGCCCATCTCGATCATCAACGGCATGCCATGGGTTTGGGTTACGGCAAAGAGGTAGATACCATTTTCAATAACCAAGAACCCGACAATTTGGCTGATAGCTGCTCTGCGCGTTAACATCAGAAGAACGCCAGTGAACAATATTGACATAGCGGCTGTAGAGCCCAGCCTTGAATCGGGCTCGCCAATTAGGCCTGGTATTTGCTGGCTGATCATAAATGATAAACCAAGCATTAAAGCCCCTAGATGCATAGAAAGCGGTGCGGCGATGAAGGCGCCACCATCGGTGCCGATATTGATTTTTTTAATGACGCTATTTAAGTACCAGGGGATGCCCCAGGACTTAATAATGAAAACTCCAGCAGCAACTAAGTAGAGATGGTCTTCGTGGGTTATGTTGGCAATCCAGGCTGTAACAGCGGCAATAGCCATGGTGTGAAGCGAGTAGAAGGAGAGATTTGTGCGCAGGTGGGTAGTGCCAAGAATTAGTATGGCAAATATTGCTGATACCATCGCTAGTGCTTCAAATGTGTCGAGAATCATATTGCTCTTGTTCCTCGCACTAATTCAGATTCTTGCTCAGGGCGATAAAGACGCAGAAGATGCTCATGGCCACTGAGTAGGCAATGAACTCAGGCAGTTTAGTCCAGCGTAGCTTAACTGCTACGCTCTCGATTATGGCGATGCTGGCAGCAAGTATCATGATGCTGAGAATCGAGGCAAGAGCAAGTATAAGTTGACTTGTGTGCCAGAAGAAAGGAATGGCATGTAGCAAGCACTGGCTTGATATGCCAAGCAATATCAGTATTTTCAAGAAGTGAGAATATTCAACCAGGGCCAGATTAGCGGCTGAATTTTCTAAGATCATGGCTTCGTGAACCATGGTCAGCTCAAGGTGAGTAGTGGGGTCGTCAGCTGGCATTCTTGAGAGCTCAACCAGGCTGGCTAAGAATAATCCGCAACCGGCAATGAACCACAGACCTGGTTGGTTGATCAGGCTAACGTTGTTAAATGAGAAGGCAATCCCTAAGTCGCTGGTTTGACTGACCGAGCCTATGGCCGCTAAACACAAAATAACCGCTGGTTCTACTAATAGCGCCAGAGTAACTTCTCGACTGGCGCCAAAACCGCCGAAGGCTGAACCGGCATCAAGGGCTGAAAGAACGGTAAAGAAGCGGGTCAGTGCAAGCAAATAAATCACTAAGAATAGATCAGCACCTAGATTGAATGGGCGCAGCGACGTCCAGGGCGCGAGAAATGCCAGAATAATTAATAGTGAGGCATTGATGGCTGCAGTGCTGCGAAAGATCCAGCTGGTGTGCTTACTAATGGTCTCGCCTTTGCTCATCAGTTTCATTAAGTCAAAGTATGGCTGCAAGAGCGGCGCACCAATTCGATTTTGAAAACGTGCTTTAGTTTTGCGAATGATACCGACTAAAAGTGGTGGCAGTAGCAAAAAAATAGCTACAAAGGCTAGAGTCTCTAAAATGGCTTCGGTATTTATAGCAATCATATATTTGTGCCTAAGAATACAAGCAATAGCATGGTCAAGAAGACGTAGAGCAAGTGAATGTGAATGCTGCCCGTTTGCAGCCGTACTAGCGAAGCTGAGAGCCAATCAAACAAGCCCATAATGGGGCGATACAGTTTTGTTTCGAGAATAGGAGTCATAAAGGTTTCGACCCGCACAGATTCAGGGAAATGTCGGCGGTCTTTGCCTGATATTTCTGTTGTTACTTTCAGTTGGAGAATTTGTGAGAATATGCGGCCAATAGGATGAGAGAAGCTGGAGCCGGTTTCTTCTGCTCTGGTTGATAGAGGGCCAAAGCCGCAGTCCCAGGTGATGTAGCTCTTTACGTCGACAGAGCGGCCGCCTAGTACAAAGAGGTAGATGCTTGAAACAAGAATGCCACCGACCAGGGCCAGTTGACCTTGGGGAATGGGGAAGAGGGTTGAGCCAATCACAAATTGGTCATGGGTGAGGTGACGAAGAGCTGGCGCCAGTCCGTCTAGTGCTATTGGTACCGAGGTGCCTATCATGACGCAAGCAATAGCCAAAATTACCTGTGCCAATATCAGGCCATCCGGTCCACTGGTGGTTGATTCTTTTGCTTTAGCGGCAGCGTTAGAGCGCGGTCTACCCAAAAAGGCAATGCCGACAGCTTTTGTGAAACAGGCGAGGGACAGGGCGCCCACAAAGGCAAGAATTCCCACCATGGCCAGTGACATTGCTCTTTCTAAGATCGGGGCGTTGGCAAATGAAAGTTGGAAGAATGTTTGATAGACCAACCATTTGCTAGCAAAGCAATTCATTGGTGGCATGGCACAAATTGAAAGCGATCCAATGAAGAAGCAAAGCATGGTCCAGGGCATGTTTTTCGCCAGGCCGCCCAGGGCAGATAGATCTCTTGTGTGCACGGCGCGCTCAACTGAAGCAGCACCGAGAAACAGCAGTGCTTTGACCAGACCATGATTAAGAGTGTGAAAGAGAGCTGCAGCACAAGCCAGTGTGGCAATGGTATCTAAGTTGTGGCAGTGAGCAAGAATAGCCACACCAATTGCTGTGAGAATAATGCCCATGTTTTCTACGGTGCTGTAGGCGAGCAATTTCTTCAGGTCACGCTCCATCAGGGCAAAGAGAACGCCCCAGAGCGCTGAGATTGTGCCCAGGGCAATGGCAGCGTAGGCGATGCCGAGGTGATGGCATTCTCCTGCCAAAAGCATGCGCATGAGCAAATAAATTGAGATGTTTCCCACCAAGCCACTGAACACTGCAGAAGTTGGCCCTGGTGGTTCAGGATAGGCCAGGGGAAGCCAAACGTGCATTGGCCAGACTCCAGCTTTTGTGCAAACTGCTATGAGCAGCAAGGCCGCTGCCACTATGCTTTGTTCGGTGCCAAAATGCCAGCTGCTCAGTGACCAACTACCAGTGTTCTGGTGCATCCAGAGAAAAGCGGCGGTAATAAAAGCAGTGGAAATACGGGTGGCTGTTAAATAGGCAAATGCGGCTCGCTGGGCCCGGTGTCTGACGTGATCGGCGGCTACCAGGCCCGCCGAGGAGAGCGACATGATTTCCCAGAATACTAAAAAGGCGATGCCATTGGCAGCTAGTAAAACTTGTTGCAAACCAATCAAGAAAATAAATGTGAGCTTCCAGTAATGCCCCTTTTTCCCTTGACTGTTGAGGCTGTCAACGTGACAGGGGCTGGCCACTGCTGCTGCTGATGCCAGTATGCCAAGTAAGCCGAGAAAAGGCACGCTAAGTGAATCAACTATAGAATCTGCTGGAACCAGACCAAAAGAAATATATTGCAATTGGTTGTATTCAATAGATTGATTCCAAGATAAGGCAGCTCCGCCAAGGGTGAGTAGCGCTCCGGCTAGCATTAAAAAGGCTAAGAAATTGCTTTTTACCCGTTCTCTTCCGACCGCTATGATGACTAGCCCGGCAAGCCATATCGCGCTAGCGCTCGTGAACAGGTTGGCGGCCGATAATGTCGTGGGGTCGTTAATCATTTGCTTCTGCGGGTTACCTCTCCTACGCTAACAGCGAATTGTGATCGAAGTGTGATGGTCGACAAAGTTTTTCTCGAAACTATACTCGTACTTATACATGTAGCTTTGTAAATCGCAGCCGATAAATGTAACTGCTTATTTCGCTGAGCCACTTGATCACATCTTCATCACTTTTGCCTGTTAACGTTCTAAGAAAGACCGCGAGCTTGAAGCTATAGCATGGTCGGCAACGCTCTTATGAGCAACCCTGGGTGTTTCAATAAGTACCCTCGGGCAAGAGATACCGGAGACACTGATGTCACAACACAGCATTACAGTATTGCCAGCTGACAGGCTAGCTGGACTTAAGCAAAACTGGAAATCTGACATTGTCTCCGGCTTCATCCTGTTCCTTATAGCTCTGCCGCTTTCATTGGGCATTGCCATGGCATCAGGTATGCCGCCTATGGCCGGTATTATTGGCGCTATGGTGGGCGGCTTACTCGTCTCACAAATCAGCGGCTCTTACGTCACAATTAATGGACCGGCTGCCGGTTTGATTGTTGTAATTTTGACTTCTGTCGATCGCCTTGGTGGCGGTAGTCAGGGCTACCACGCAACTCTGGCCGCTATCGTCATATCTGGTGTGCTTCTCTTCGTCATGGGGCTGTTCAAGGCTGGTGAATTGGGCAAGTTTTTCCCGGCCTCGGTTGTGCACGGAATGTTAGCCTCAATCGGCATAGTGATTATGCTCAAGCAATTTCCGGTGATGCTGGGTGTTGCTCCTCCCGCTAAAGAGCCAGTAGAACTTTTCCTCAAATTGCCATTTACTATTGCCCACGCCAATCCTGAAATTGCCGCTATCGGCATCTTGAGCATGCTTATTTTGATTGGTTTGACTTTTGTCAAAGGAGGCATTCTGCGCAAGATTCCCGCACCAATTATTGTTGTGCTCTCGGCCTGTACACTGGGATTTTTCTTCCATATTACTACCAAACATTCTTATGCCTTTGCCGGACAAAGCTTTGATATTAATCCGTTGAAGTGCCTGGTACAGGTGCCAACCGATATGGCAACAGCTTTCACTGGTCCTGATTTTAAAGCCATTACAATGAATGGTTTTTGGCTCTCAGTGCTGTCGATTACTCTTGTTCAAGGTATAGAAACTGTATTGAGCTGTGCTGCAGTGGACAAGCTTGACCCTTACAAAAGACACGCTAATTTAAGCAAAGACCTTTCGGCTGTTGGTTTGGGAAGCGCTATTTCAGGCATGATTGGCGGCTTGCCAGTGATTGCTGAAATTGTTCGTAGTACCGCCAATATTGCCAATGGTGCAAAAACTCGTTGGTCTAATTTCTTCCATGGCTTATTCATTTTTACTTTCGTCTTGCTGGCTGCTTCGATGATCAACTCCATTCCGCTATCGTCTCTTGCTGCTTTGCTAGTCTTCACTGGCTACCGTTTAGCTTCACCAAAAGTATTTAAAGATACCCACGCTATCGGCTGGGAGCAAACTTTGCTCTTTGTCACTACGATTGTAGTTACTCTTTCCACTGACCTGCTTATAGGTGTGGCCGCTGGAGTTGCGGTCAAATTCTTGTTGCATATCTTGCGTGGTGTGCGCATCAATCAACTTTTCAAAGCCAATGCAGTACTTGAAGAGCAGGGCGCCGATACTTTGATTTTGAAAATCAATGAAGCGGCTATTTTCTCTAACTATCTTTCGTTGAAAAAGTACTTGGCTAAAATTCCACCTAACAAAAAGGTGGTGATTGATCTCGGTAGTGCCACATTTATTGATCATACCGTTATGGAGCATTTGCACGACTTTGCCCGTGACCAGGTCAATGGTGGTGGTTCTGTGGAGTATCGCGGCCTTGAGCTGCATCAAAGCGTTACCAAGCACCCCACAGCTTCGCGTAAGCACCTTCCCGCTTAAGAAAGCAACTTGTACTTAAGAAAGTAACGGTCTTGCCAATCGGTGTATCATTGCTTCTATGGCAAAAATTCTAATAGTTGAAGACGAAGCCGATTTGGCCGAGCTTGTAAAGAACTGGCTTGTCAAAGACCATCATTTGGTTGAGATTGCCGACGATGGCTTAGAGGCCCTCATCCGCATGGAAACCAACAATTATGATGTGGTCATACTCGACATCATGTTGCCGTCAGTTAATGGCATGGAAATTTGTAAGCGCTATCGAAAATCGGGCGGCTCGGCTGGCATCATCATGGTGACAGCCAAGGGTCATGTGGACGATAAAGAGACAGGTCTCGATTCGGGCGCTGACGATTACATGACTAAACCTTTTCAACTAAAAGAACTAGCGGCCCGGGTGCGCGCGGTTCTTCGTCGTAACCACGGTCAAGCCCAAGATGTAATGCGTTTTCGCGACCTTGAAATTGACGTCAACGAATTTAAGGTGCTGAAGGGTGGCCATGAAGTGCACCTTCTGCCTAAAGAGTTTCGCTTGCTGGAGTTTTTCTTGCGCCACCCTCATCAAGTATTTTCAGCTGAAGATATTTTGTCTAGCGTGTGGGAATCTGACACAGAGGCTCTTCTTGATACCGTGCGGGGCCATATCACCCGAGTGCGCAAGAAGCTCGATACTGCTGGAGCGCCTTCAATTATCGCCACCGTATATGGTGTTGGCTACAAGCTTGGTGAATTATAAGTGAAGCATGACCTACGCCGTCGCCTTACTATAGAGTTTGTTTTACTATTTGTATTGCTCTATTTTCTTGGCGGTGCAGTGGCGATTTTTATGTTCGCGGCCCAACTAGATCGCTCAATCGATAATCAGCTACAAGGTCTGGCTGCTGAAGTTCTGCCTGCTGTAGATATGACGCCCCGCGGCCCTTCTCTCAATCGCTGGGGCCTGCGGGCTCAGTCAAGGCACGAAGAAGTGCCATTTAGTATTCAAGTTTTTGACGCTAAGCGTCAGCTTCTAGAGGAGTTTGGGCCGATTGGTCATCGTCAGTTGAGTTCCGGTTTTGTCCATGTCGATGGACAAAGCTCTTCGTCTTTAGACGATATCAATTTGCGCTCATTCTTTATTGAAATACAAGATGACACTAAACTCAGTGGCTACCTGCAAGTGCAGGTTTCGGTGCGGCAGCGCGATGACGCTCTCAAGCAAATTGTTTTGACCATGGTTTCACTCTCTCCCTTCCTGGCCCTGGCTGTGGCAATTTGTGGCTCTTGGTTTGCCGGAAATGCTGTTAAGCCAGTTGAAGAAACTATGGAGTTACTACGGCAGTTTGTGGCCGATGCCGCTCATGAAATTAACACTCCTATTAGTGTAATTGAAGCATCGGTTCAGACTTTAGAAGCCACCTTTGAAGATAGTCAACTGGGTTCAAATGTACTGGCGATTATCAACCGCGCCAGTGGCCGTATGAAGTCTTTGGGGCAGAGTTTGGTCGTGCTTTCGCGCATGGAGTCACCGGACTATCCTGCCCCCATCGATCATATTCGCCTTGATAGTATTGCCTCGCCAGTACTGGCTGAATGTGAGCAATTGGCTCGGGCTCGACGCATCAAACTCTGTTGTGACCCTATGCCTGATGTTACCTTGCTTGGTAACAGTGAGTCTTTGGAGCGGCTTTTGCTCAATCTTGTGGCCAATGCCATTCGTTATACTGACGAAGATGGTGTGGTAACTGTCAAGTATCAAATCGATGGAGAGTGGCTGAGAATCTCCATTGAAGACAACGGCATTGGTATACCCGAAGAGAGCATGCCCCATATTTTTCAACGCTTTTATCGCGTCGACAAATCGCGCTCGCGAGACATTGGTGGCTTCGGTTTGGGTCTAGCTATTGTTAAAGCCATTATTGATAGACACAAAGGCGAGATTCAAGTGGATAGCGAAGTGGGCAAAGGTAGCCGCTTTACTGTTAGCTTAAAGCGCCTGCCTTAACCTTTTGATTCCGTTGCTTGATTTTGCTGTTCGCTCCGCCACCGTATCTAGATTTAGAGTCTGATTTAGATTTGGGCACTGCTGGCGGGTTATAGCTAGGCTCTTCGGGCTTGTGAATAATACTGCGGCTTAAGAGGAGACCGGTCAGTGAGCCGGCGCCAAGTACTGTCCAGAATATTGGGGTGTGTAAAAGTGTTTCGGGAGCGAGGGCTGGATTCATGGCAAAGATTGAACTGAGTGCGGTGATGGGAAAGAATATTGCCGCCAGTACATTGAGCCTGTGAGCGCTTAAAGCCATTTCGTAGCTCTGCTGTGATTGCAGTTCGCTTTTTCTCGCCACTGTGTAATCAAGGCCGTTTTTAGCATCTTGGTGCAACAGTTCGAAAGTGCGCTCAATATCGCCAGCTGTGTCGCGGGCAACAATAATGTCGCGGTCTTCAGCCACCATGTCGCGAGCTTGCTGCAGCGTGGCATGGAGATTGCGGCTGCTGCGGTGCAGCGGGGCAATGGTTTGCAATAAGAAGAAATAGTCATCGGCACAGCTGGCTTCTTGCATCTTCATTTCTAAGTCTTCAGCACGTTCGGCAAAGCTGGCTGTGTGTTTTTTTAATAGGTCGCTGACGCTGCCATCAGTATTGCAAGCCCAGGTGCCGTTTGGTGCCCGCCAAAACAATTTGGCTCGGCGCTCGCTATCATTTCTTCTGGGGGGCTCGTGCAGCACTAGCAGTAAATGCCCTTCCGCCTGCATTGCTCGTTGTCTTCCGGCGCTGTCGCCAAAGCGAGCGGTAAGCTGGGCTGGAATTCGCCAGGTGTCAGGTACTATTGATTTCATTCTTGTGGTCTTTCCTTTTCATTTTCTTTCTCTCTTTTGTTTGTTAGTGTGATTATCAACTTGACATGGTTAAGGGCGCTTTAAGGCATTATTGCCTTAAGCTTAAGAAGTGCTTGGGGGCTTGCGAATTGGGAGAGTTTATTCTGGGCTTGCTAGGGCCAGATCTTCGCGACCAGAGTCAAAGTCTTTTTTGCGATGCCATTTAATATTAGTGATGGCTGGATTAGCCGACAGTGTGCTGTGAATCAACTTTGGCACTGCTTCGTCAAGGCCTTTGTTTCTAGCGCCAAAGAGACTGGCCATGAAGCCGGCCGAGCGCTCTATCCAGATGATCCAATCGCCGTTTTCAGCTTCAGTAGAGGCTGCTTCTTTTTTCTTTTCTTGGTCTTGCTCTTTTTCTTGATCTTTTTCTTGATCTTGCTCTTCGCCCAGGCGGAAGGCACAGACCAGGCAGTAAACCACTTTGTTTACTGAGAAGTTAAAATACCAGCCGAAGTCTTCTTGGCCTGGCTCCTTGTCGCAATCGACCCCTTTTTTAGTCAGTTCTTCAATCAACCATTTGCAAATGTCGTCGCCATAACAACAATCATTGATAAAGTGCTCTTGCGGCACCGTGGTGTTGAATTCTTTTGATTGAAAAGTAATGAGGTTTCTTCTTGCTTCGCTCATAAACTGATAGTCCTTTTGTTGATATCAATGGGACCAAT
>JAUPUU010000223.1 GCA_030917395.1 Cyanobacteriota bacterium erpe_2018_sw_21hr_WHONDRS-SW48-000092_B_bin.40 | reverse complement strand
CTTCCGATCTACAGGAATTGTCTGATGTGATGGCAAGAAACGCGAGGACTAAGAAGGAGTTAAAGACAAAGATCAAAAGGAAAAATGCCGCAGCCGATGATTTTATAGCGGAAGAGGACCGCAGTAAGCAAGCTACAGCGCTAGAAACGATCAATAACGATAACGTAGTCAAATTTAAGTTGAGAAAACATTTCCATGAAAAAAGAAACCAATAGTCCTTTCTTCCTCGAATCAGTCTCTCATTGCAGTCTGGTAGAGCTAGCTACAGTGTGCCGAGACGACCGAAAGATAGGTCTTTGTTTTGGGAAGCCAGGGATTGGTAAGACCTTTTCGGCGAAGAGGTTTAGCAATTGGCAGACCGTAGAAGCAAATCTGACTGCCAGGAATGCGGTGGTATTAGAAGCGAAAAGCATGATGCTTTGCGACAGTGTTTATTATCTGCCAAGCGTCACAGTCTCCGCTTCAAGACTACGGATCGAGTTGAGTCAGCTCAAAAACCAATTTGAGGATGCCTATCTAAAGGCTGTAAGTTATCACAGGCCAGATGATTGGGCTTGCGAACTTCAGAAACAGCACCTAAAGCTCATTATTGTTGATGAGGCCTTCAGGCTAAAATACCAGGCTTTAGAACAACTTCGCGACATCCAAGAAGAATGGGATGTGGGGCTTATGCTTATAGGTGATCCAGGCTTCGAAAGAAGTCTCAGCAAGATGTGGCACTTCTCGGTAAGGGTGGCGCACGCGGAAGAGCTAAAGCCGCTCACCGCGGTCGAAACCTCGTTATACATAGACAAACAGCTTGAAGTTATGAAACTTTCAAAGCCCCCGGAAGAGGTCTACACGCTCATCCATTGGTACACGCAGGGTGTTCTAAGGACTTTGGTGAATCTATTTTCTATGATTGCCAGGATACTGAAAATCAACGAAGACGTAGTCAGGGAGATAACTAGCGATGTTGTCGAAGCTGCCCGCGAGATGATGATGTTCGGTTTAAACGGAGCGGCGTCCAAGCAGGCTTCACTGCTAATGCCTGAAAGCTAGTAATGGAGCGCTATTAAACCACCTTGCCATTGAACCAGTTAGTTTATATGCTAGGCTGAGGCACCATTTGCAGTGCCTCTTACACTACTCCCGTCAGGCTGGAAATCTCGCAGAATTTCGGGGTAGCCAAGTGTGACAAATAATTCTGGAAAAAGTGCGACAAATAACTCTGGAACTTACAGGAAAAGGCCACCAGCTTGCATCAGCAGGCGTCTACACGCGGGTCCCACAAGACTACATGGGCATAAAAACATCCAACATACGGTTCCCTGGGGCAACTACAGGAGTCTATAGTGTGTTAGTTTTAGGACCCATCAAATTGACCAATTGTGGAGAGCGGGATGCATAAAAAATGGTTTTCAGTAGCCGCGACAGTTGCACTTTCGTGCATGTCAATCGGAGATGCTATTTCAGCCGACTCCGTAAATGCTGCCCGACAACAGCGGGTGAATCGGTTGCAAGTTTTACTCGATCTGGCGAGCAGCAAGGCTAAGTTTGTTTGGACTGCCGCGAACCAAGAAGCAGCGACAGTTGCGACCGCAAAGCAGCTGACGCTGACGTTGTCAGGCGCTTTTGAAAGCGACGATCTGACACGACGTCTCTTCGCGGCACTCGAGGGAAATGATCTCAAAGAGATGCAGCTTGGCAAATATGTGGTCATTAACACCAAGACAAAGCTGACCTTGGCGTCTGCGAATACCGTGAAAAGCCCCGGCGAAATTCTTCGGGAGGCCGTTGCAAAATTTCAATCCGACCCCGACTCCGCGAATGTCGATTTATCGGCGTCTGGAAAAGCCTTGTTGATCATTCTAGAAAAGAGATTGTGTAACAAGTCTTTTGAAACGGATGCGTCGAATGCAAGATTCGCACGCCTTGAAAAACTTCTTGGTGTCAAAGCCAATTTATCCGACGAGAATGACCGGATGAAATCTCTTGTGACTTCATTAGGTGCGGCGAATACTGAGTCGCCGAAGGCTAAGGTAGCAGCTGTTAGTCCCGTCGCCGCAAAGGCACCATCAGCTCCAGCTGCTTCACAGTCGGCTGCTCCTGCAATTGAGGCACCGGGAGTCGATATCGAATCACTAGTACAATGGAAAGCCAATGCTAGACACAAACTGTCTTTGCCGTATCACCCACCAGAAAATACTGCATTATCTCAACTACCGGAAATTGGTTTTACCGTCAACAAAGATGGAGTAATCCAAAACGCAACGATATTAGGTGATTCGTCCCATTCCGCCGATGAAAAAGCCGCCTTAGCTGCCGTGAAGGATGCATCGATTGGTCAATTTTTAGTCGGGATGCCGTTCGACAAAGCTTCATGTGTGGTGATTTTTAATGCAGGCGACGGCTCGTGCAACTTTCTCGACTTCGCCTACACTATGAAAGATGGAAAAACCTGGAAATATACAGAGGCCGAAAAATCGGTTAAGCGAAGGGATCAGAAGGCATGGAAGGCGCTACGTCTGGACCCTGCCGCTAGAGTGTGGCAAAAGGAAGTCGAGCGGCGAATGTCAGCAAATTGGAAACCGACCGGTGACGTTCAGATGGAATTCGTCAATTGTTTCTTCAAAGTTGCCGAAAACGGCGCGATATCAAATATCGAGATCGACGAACGATTGAACGACCCGACCTTTGCTCCTAGCAAAGAAGCTCAGGCATTAGCACGGGCAGTCGTAACTGGCACTTCGCCGGTTGATCCCCTACCACCAAGTCTCAAACCCAGTATTGAGCTGGGCTTTCGTCTCTCGAACAAAGAGCTTGCGGAAAAGCGATTTAATGAAATCGGTCGCGAATTGAAAATCAAACAAATTGCGCAACCGGATATTCAGAAGATGCAGGATGAGGAGCTAGCCAAAGGCCCCGGAGCGTCGCTCTTGTTGGATGACGATCAGATAATTATCAACAGAAATAAATTTCGAGAGCAAGCTTTTATGAGGGACATGCAAAAAACTATCTTTGAAAGCGCACCGCGACTGTCCAACACGCGACCAATTATTGTAGATTTCCAGTTGTCGAAGGAAGGAAAAGTTTTAGCGTGTCAGCTAAACCAGTCCGGGGGAACGGATGCTGACGATGTTGCGGCTAAGGCTGCTGTACAGAAATTTGATAGAAAGCTCGTTGAGGGCCCAAATGAAGCTCTTTGGTTTCGTATAACCTTTCCAGCCAAGCCTCAGCTAAATGCGACAACCTCGAACTGGTCTTCGGATGCGATGAAAGCGTGGGAGGAGGAGGCGAACTATGCGCTTGGTTCAGCAGTACTGGTGGAGTACGGATCGCGTCCGTCGGATTATCTTTCTTTGAATTTTATTGCTTGTTTTCAATCGCTTGATTTTACCTTGAACAAAAGCGGTAAAATTGTTGGTTCTATACCGAATTACTACCCTACCCCCACCACAAATTGGTCATGCAGAGTTTTGCGAGCGACCAAGTTTCCTCCGTTACCCGACGGAGTTGATACCTTAAAAGTTCGGCTGCAGTGCGACAGTCGCGGACTGCGGATTACCAAACCTCTT
>JAUPUU010000026.1 GCA_030917395.1 Cyanobacteriota bacterium erpe_2018_sw_21hr_WHONDRS-SW48-000092_B_bin.40 | reverse complement strand
TTAGGCGAAAAGGTAAAAGAGTCTATTGACTCAACCGACTTCCCTAAACTTGCCAGCGGTCTAGAACAAATATTTAGTGGCATCGGCCTGGTTGGTGACTCTGTTGATCGGCAAAAACTAGCCGACACTTGCGATGAACTGGCAAAAGGTATAGGTCAAATCGGCAAGCTGCTGCGCCTCGGTATTGCCGAAGTGAAGAATCAACAATAGAACCAAATACTAGCTCAACAGCCCTAGGCGACTGTTTTGTGCTGAAATATATTTTGCTGAACTGAATCTTGCTGATGCGCTAGCATCGGCCACAGACCAAGCTCGGCTAACTGCGCCTCTGAAAATTTCCCAGTAAGCCTGACAAAGCACTCTTTCATTGGCCAGTTCTGACCCGATGAAATGGCACCAAGTTCAAGCAGTATGGCTCTAATTTCATCAACGGTGCACTCAGCCGAGCGAAGATAGTGAAAGCCAGTCGAGTGCGAATGAAAACTGCAATAGGGCGGATCGAGGTTAACCGTTAATATGCCTTCAATCATGTCATTTCACCAAGCTTGCTGAACAGTATTTTCTTAAGCAGTCACAGCTTCCGACAAGGTCTCCTATTGATTTTGAATTTCTAACCGCTAGGTTCTTTGCATATCCTTTTCTTGGGCAGCTTTCGCTGTATCTGGGTTAGTCAGATGCTCTTCTGGCAAAAGTAGAATGGAAGAGAGAGCCAAATAACGAACAAACAGCGAAGGCGAACCATCGAGAATAGTGACGCGACTATGACCCACCTGCCGCGTCGGCATGACAGGCAAAGTGGAACTCATAGTGCTGGCGTCAGCACGCAGAGCACAATGTCCAGGAATTACTTCGCCATTTACAGTAGAGACATCAGCCAGTGAAATAACTTCGATAGGTGTGTCTTTTATGTGTGGATTAGCCTCTCTCAAATCTTTGACAAGATGGGCTGGCGGCTCTTCGTGACCGCCAGAAGATAGACAAAGTATTGTTGGCTTCTGGCCAAGCATCTTAGCTAATTCTAGACAGTTATCGATGTATCTCTCATTGAGATGCTCCAACGAGAGGAGAATCGTCATCTCAGGCATCAGAGGTGCATCATCTTGAACAATCAACAAAGGAGTAGCACACTCATGCGCCAGAGCTTCAGCAACCGACATGCGGCCAAATTGCCGGCGGTGAGTATTGCCGTCTTTGCTCTTGTATGGACGATGACCAATAACAACAAGGTCGTGACAAAGCGCCCGTTCACTAATGGCTAAAGCGGGATCGCCATGATCGATGACAAATTCAGTCTTGATACCATGTTTAGTGGCTTCAGTAACATAGGCATGCTTTAACTTATTAGCCAGCTCATGCTGCTCTTTTCTAACTAGTTCATAGGCAGCAAAGTACTGCGCCTGGGAGATAAAACCAGCGGGTTCATGGACAATGAATTCATGGGTACTGGAATCGTCAATTACATGCTGAGCAGTAACCATAGCGCCGGTGGCATTGGCGATATGCCAGCAAAGATTCGCAGCATAGCGTGAATAGATGGAGCCATCTAGCGACAACAGTATTGAGGGCTGAGACATTTTTCCACTCCTAAGATGTGCACCGGCTTAAAGCTTCGGCACTTCTTATTCTGCTCTCTGCCTTCAGTTTATGCATCAATCTTTGGAATTAGACAATCCCTCTACAGGGCGATAAGTGCCTTAGCTGCTTACACTTCATCAGAATCAGGCCCTCTATAGGCAGGAGTGGTTCTGCGCTCCACTAAAGTCGTCATCAGCTGGCGATGTCCGTCAGTCAGCTTATAGAGCAGTTCTATGACCGTTTCTTGACCAGCGGCAGTGAGTGTTTCGATGCCCTCTACCAAAGTAATGAGAACCTTACCCTCGTGCAACAATCGCTCTAGAAGGGCCCGCAATTCCACCACCCGCTCATCAATGCTGTGCACGAAACGATTGAGGTCATAGGCGATTAGGCCATCATACGAATGGAGCGAAGTGATCGCTTCTTGCAAACCCAGACCAGGGTCGCCCTCATCAACATGGGCAAAGCCGACTAAATGATGATGATGCTCATGGCAATATTGCTCGATCAAGCGACGCTGCTCAGCAATATCAACGCTACAGCCAGTGCTGCGAACATAGCCCATTAAGCGGAGTTTTCTGTGTAGCAATTTTCTATCCTCGGCTTATACTTTTCTCTTTCTCGGCCTTCTCACTCGCCGGCTGCACTGATTCGAGGTTACTCTCCCGCGGCAAACGCACAACGGTTACAGTACACTGAGCATGAGAAACAACGGCCAAAGAAACGCTACCGAGCACGAAACGGGTAAAGCCTTGCCGACCATGAGAACCGAGCACAATCATATCGCTGTGCCATTCTTCAGCAATGTCTAAAATCTTGTGATGGGGATGGCCCTTAAGCACATTCACTTCAATTGGAATGGCAGCGCCAAACTTGGCCTGCAGCTGCTCTCTAATTTTGTGCAGAAGCTCTGAACCTTCAGTCAATCGCTCTTGCACAATCTCATTCTCAACACCCGTGCCATATACAGCAGTAACTTGATCGCCCACCACAGACGGCTCAACCACGTTCACGAGTCTGAACATTGTGCCTGCTTGCCATTGATGGGCAACAAGATAATCAACGATGGCTTTACCAAATCGCTTATCTTCAATTGCAACAAGAACTCGCATATTCAACTCCTATTAGGCCCATACAACTA
>JAUPUU010000222.1 GCA_030917395.1 Cyanobacteriota bacterium erpe_2018_sw_21hr_WHONDRS-SW48-000092_B_bin.40 | reverse complement strand
TTAGGATGACCTTCCACCTGAAAATGTGACGTGGCAGCACCCCATAAAAATCCATCTGGGAATTTAAGAGAACCGTCAGTCAACTATGTCATCCTCCAATACCTGCTGTGAACACTATAATATCTCTGGCCATGAACGTCATACCCCAAATCTCCAAACCCGCCAGCGCTGAGCCCATTGAGGGCAGCTCTAGGCTCTTTACTGCCCTGGCTGTAGGGGCAATTGTTCTCGTTAATCTATTTACGTTTAGACATAGCTTTGGTGGATATTTTCTGGCAGACGACTTCGTGCACGTCGACTATCTCTATCATGCCATCGATCAAAACTTCATGCCCCTGCTTGCTAATTTCTGGGGCAATTGGATGCAGGCTCAAGGCACAACCTTCTATCGCCCCTTAATTTCACTATCTCTAGCTCTCGATTACCTTATAAGCGGTCCCAATCCACTAACTTTCCATATATCTAACTGGCTCTATCAGACTGTGGCAAGCTGCCTTATGTTCCTGGTTGCCGGTCAAATCGGCGAGCATTTTAGGCCCAACGAAAAAACACTCAATCGCTCTTTGGCCCTGAGCGCTGGGCTTATATTCAGCGTTTACCCGCTGCACTGCGAGGTAGTCAACTGGGTAATAGCTCGCGTTGACAGTATTGCTCTTGTCTTTTGCCTGTTGTCGTTCTGGCTTTACTTGAAAAGCGCCCATAGTAAAAATTCACTGCACTACAAGCTTAGCCTCTTTGCCTTTGTGCTCGGTTTAATGTCGAAGGAAATGGCCGTCACTCTGCCTCCGACGCTGCTGCTAATACAGTTACTGAGCACAACTACAGCCGAGACAAAAAGCGCGAAAGGCCGCTTGCTTTCTAGCCTCAATCAAACCAAGCCCTTTTGGCTTATTCTCTTCGCCTACCTCCTCTTTCGCCTACTTGTACTTGGCACCATATCTGGAGGCTATGAGGGTTCAGTGGGCCAGGGACTCTCTAACAGCCTAGCCAAACGCTGGCTGGACGGGTCACTGTTACGTATTCTATTTCCATTTAATATCGACGTCTTTGGCAGCAAGCACAGTCTTTCGCTGCAACTTAAGATCGTTTATCTAACCATGCTAGTAAATTTCACAGCGGCATTAGTACTGGCAAAATCACGCTCAACAGCCGTGCGTGGCTTGCTCTTTGCCGCTGGCTGGCTAGTTTTATCGCTCCTACCGACCTATCAAGTATGGAATCTTACTCCTGCTCTTCAAGGTAGCCGCTTCATTTACTACGGCACAGCACCAATAGCCTTGATTTTCGCCTGGCTGCTCTTTCCCACAGAAGCACGCAACTGGCCGGTATTGAGCAGTCTGCGCCTGGCCGCGGCCGGCTGGTTTAGCATAATCTTACTGATTATCACAACGGGCAACAATCAACCGTGGAACCATGCCATGAAAGAAATGAGCCTCTTCAGAAAGGCAGTAACAGAGCAAGCACTAGCTCTGCAGCCGGAACATAAGCTCGCTTTATTAAACGTCCCCCATACCTATAGGGGGGCGCATATGCTCTACAACGCTGCGACCATGTCAGTTCTATTGAGCAAACCACTAACGCCTGAAGCAATCTATAGCAAGGTAATTAGCTTTGAACCGGCTACCTTTGGCGATCCCGACTTGATAAATATATCGCGCTGGCGCAACAAAACAGAGCACACCAGCTCATACCGATGGGATCGCACGACTATGACCATCGAGCCGATTGTTTTTGCTGGTGAAAACAATAACGTCAAACTATCAGGTCTCGACCTGAGCGAGCAAACAAAGTTCATTTCTCCAGAGTTGAGCCTTAATGCCCAAGCCCCTGACTATGTCGATGTCTTACTCGAAAATGAGCAAATAAAACAGTGGCCCGAAGCAGTAATTACTCTCACGGCTTTAGCACCAAGCAGCTTGCAGTGCCAATTTAGCCTACCTCTAAGCAAAGCAAGCGCTGACGGGCATCTGCGATTCGACGTATCAGAACACAAACAATGGCTCGCCCTTGGTCAAATCAATCAACTCACCCTATCAATACAAGGCCTATCACAGCAGCAGCAGCTGCACATATTGGGCTTAGAAACGGGCAACCTGGAAGGGCAAAGACCAAAAATCGAGAGTGATGAAAAGACACTGGTTGAAGATGGCGATGGCATCTCTAGACCCCGCGGTAAAATGCCATCCTTCAACTATGACGCCAGCATAGTACCAGGTGCGGTATCAGCCTATGTAGAAGTTTCTAAACCCAATAGTTGGTTTGAACACTATAGCGGCAGTTTTAGAGCCACCAGCAAAAGCCCTGAAGCCTTATTCTCCCACACCCTAGGCAAGCTCAAAGGCAATGGCGTGCCAATTACATTTACGGGCGTAAAAGGGCCAGGCTTCTATCAAATGCGAATGGCCGCCCTTGACCAAGACGG
This sequence comes from Cyanobacteriota bacterium erpe_2018_sw_21hr_WHONDRS-SW48-000092_B_bin.40, assembly GCA_030917395.1. Taxonomy (GTDB): domain Bacteria; phylum Cyanobacteriota; class Vampirovibrionia; order Obscuribacterales; family Obscuribacteraceae. Next base: position 2,928 of record JAUPUU010000222.1, on the reverse strand, counting down.
TAACGTCATCGGTTACTTCAGCGACCCCTTAAACTTTCAACTTTAATGGAGGAATGCCATTTGTCCACCTCCGAAAATATCAACGATATCAAGGCCACTGAAAGCGCTCCAAAACGGCAGTTAGAAAGGGCCAGAGTCGATTTTTCCTCGACCAAAACTCAAATGCTACTGGGCGCTTTGATCATGTGTGTCTCTTGTTTAATAGCCTATGGCCAAACGGTGTTGGTCACTTTTCTTGGCCAAGATCTAACCTACATCCAGGCAATTGCCGATACGCTACACGGCTCTTTTGACCAGGTTCTAGCCAATCCTACTAGTATTTTACTGATAGACTATTTGCTCTATCACACCAATACACTGGGCTTTCACGTCAGCAATATTTTATTGACGGCCAGTTGTGCCATAGTTGTCGGTTTGATCACCTTAGAGCTAACTGGTCGCCTGGGCAATCGCAATGGCGCGCTCAGTGCCATCTGGGCGGGCATGCTCTTTTCAGTCTATCCCCTACACGCCCAATCAGTGGCGATAGTATCGGGCCGAATTGAGTTAAGCGCTAGTCTCTTCTATCTGCTTAGCGTCTTCTTGTTTCTGCGCTACAGGCTAATAGAAGAAAAACAATATTTTCCACTCTCTCTCATTTCTGGTGCTCTGGCACTCTTACTGAGTGCGCAATCATTGTCGCTACCGCTAGTAATTACGTTACTGGCCTTGCACCCAGGTCGCAATCGTTTCGCCGCCAGAAAAAACGCCTTGGCCGATGCCATCAGCTGTAGTGGCTTGTACTGGCTCATAGCGGTCTTAAGTTTCTTTCTACACCCTCACTATTTAGGAGCTGTCGATAAAAAGACACTACTGTTGCTATTTTTCCCCGTAAACGAAACTGTTATCAGTGTCAGCAAGATAGTACCACTGGCGCTAATACCACTGCTATGTGCCCTGATGGTGCTACTACTAAAATCACAAATTGCCAAAATTAGACTAAATCAGCGCACTCAAACTGGCGTAATTAGCAGTGTGCCCACTCCTCCTAGCTCTACCATCACAGCCTTGATACTGTTAGCCTGGCTCGCCTTAACCATATTGCCATTAACTGCCCATGACAGCCACCTCTTTCTAGCAGCTGCTCCATTTTCAATATTGATCGCCATACTGTCTCTAGAGAGTGGCAACACCAAAGATAAAGACGCAAAGCTTCTGACATCGTGCGGCCTCGTGGCCATGACCTTACTTTATCTCGCCTGGAGTTACTTACTGGCAATCAATCTAAAACCAACGGTTGAAGGTAGCCTAATTGTTGAAAATTTCCGCAGACAACTGATCAACGCCGCCACAATCGATGGCAATATCACCTTGACGAATTGGCCTAAAAACCATCAGGGAGTACCATTGATTGGAGCTGCTGAAAATATCAATTTATTCCTAGCACCGCCTTTTATCGATCGCGACCTCTCTCGCGGTCTAAAGGTGATGAAAGAAACCATGCCAATTTCTGATAGCAAAAAAATCTATCAGTGGCAACAAGCTCACGGCCTACTGGCCTCTATCTCTCAAGCAGTCAGCCAACCATTTTCATCAAGCAACCTGCCCTGGTCGGCCAGCAGTAAAGACTATTTCGTCACCCTGTTGAAAGGCAGCCCCTGGCAATTAGTAGACAGTACAAGCCCAGCAGCAAGGTCTTCATCTATAGTTAGCTCAAGCGCTCCTGTTATCAGTTTAATGAAGAATTCAGCCCGGCTGTGGGCCGGTGACAAGCAGTCCATACTTTGGCTCAATGACAAAATTGATCAACCGGTCTTACAAGAAAATCGCTGGATCTTAAAAATCAAAATCGCCGATCACAGTGCTTCGACAGTAGACTTAGCCGTGCGCAACTATTTAGATGAAACAAAGATGAGCAAGCTAGTCGGCAAGCGCATCGGAGCAGATATTTTCTTTGACTTGAGAGAACTAGATAACTATTTGTCTAACGGCGAAAGCCAACAGATTGGTATAGTGGTGGCAGCAGGCGAAGTAGTTTCAATTTCGGGCGTAGAGTTTGTCAGCTTAAAATCGGCAGAATAAAGATCGGCAGGTAAATATGATTAAAGACCGCAGCGCCCGCCTAACTCTATACATATTTCTCGCTGTAGCCGCTGTCTATGTGGCAATCCAGTTAGAAGCCCTGATTATTTGTCTAATTGCCTCACTGACCTTAGCAGCAGCCCTGGCCCCATTGGCTGAGCGCATGGAAGAGCGTAAGATACCGCGAGCAGTTACTGTTACGACAGTCTACTTGCTAGTAGCCGCGCTCTATGTCGGCGTTGGTTCTGGCATTTTGCCGGTATTGAGAGAGCAGGCCTCGAGCCTGTTCGACAATGTACCTGGCTATTTCTCCTGGCTCCTGGAAAAAGCCCACAATCTAAGCGACATGGGTGGCCCTGACCTTACCCATGCCCAAATTGCCGCTGACGATGTTAAACAGCTCAGTATGTCGACATTAGCTAAACTTTTGAAAGTGACTGGCTCAGTGTTCGGCGTGCTAATCAACGGACTCTTCATTCTCTTTCTCACAGCATATTTCGTCGTTGCAGCCAAAGACATCAATAATTCACTTCTCAGTTGGCTACCAGCCCATCAGCGTCAGCGCTGGGCCGGGCTAATCAAACCAATTGAAAACAGACTGGGCGGTTATGTGCGCGGCCAACTGTTGGTCAGCCTGGCAGTGGGAAGCTTTATTGGTATTGGCCTGGCCCTAATCGGCAACGAAAAAGCTTTGATACTAGGTGTATTGGCCGGTTTGCTAAATCTCGTTCCCTTTGTCGGTTCCATGATTACATCGGTTTTTGCGATCATTATCAGTTTTGTGCAAGCACCATGGATGGGCGCAGCTACAATCGTTTTGTTTGTAGTCGAACAATGGTGTGAAAGCAACTTCATTGTGCCAACTCT
>JAUPUU010000221.1 GCA_030917395.1 Cyanobacteriota bacterium erpe_2018_sw_21hr_WHONDRS-SW48-000092_B_bin.40 | reverse complement strand
GGCCCGGCGGAGAGCTTCGATGCTGTCTGGCAGGCCATACGGGCGTCACTGCTGCCCGGCGGATACTTCGTCGGTCAGCTCTTCGGCCCCAATCACTACAAGGGCATGAACCACATCGTGCGCCGCACTCGCAGTGAAGTCGAAGCCATGCTCGCCGGGATGGAAGTGATTCACCTGGAAGAACTGAGCCTGGAACAGACTCACGAAGGCGAGACGGTTTACTACAACTATTTTGAAATTATTGCTTGCAATCGCAAGCAGTAACGTTCGATTTCATGCAGTGGGGAACAGGCATCTTGCCTGTTCCCTGCTGTTTTGAAATCTACTGCAGCTCAGGCCACATTTCTATTTTTTGGCTCTTTATCTATGCTTTCATATAGTATTAAAAGAAAGGACCACTGACCCTAGAACGGGTAAATAGTCTTTAGCAGCAAAGCAGAGGAAGACATGACCCGGCAACTGCGACCTAACCTTCTCATAGCCGTTCTTCTGGCCACAGTATTGGGCAGCCATGGCACTGCCAATGGCAAAGCCACAGAGCCAACAACCATGGCTACTGTTTACGAGCAAAATAGCCAAATTCTAGGCCCCTGCCAACTGATCGTGTCAAAGGCTGGCGTAAGGCTGAACTGGAAAAGCAAAAATATTGCTCTGATTTCCCACCCACCAGAATGGCGCATGGTTATGCTCAACCCGGCAGAGCAGAAATATTTCATGGCACCGCCAGGACAATTTCGCGCTTGCTCAATGATGACTGTAAGCCTCTATCGCACCTGCGATACCAGCATACTAAAACCAGGCAAAACTGAAAAAACGGTCCTGAACGGGCGCCCAGTCAAGAAAATTTCAATGACCGGTGAACCAGCGCTAAAAGCAGGCTATCGCTATTGGCAAAAGTTGCTGCTTCACTCAGCCGAATACTGGATAGAACCGACCACTATGATTCCACCAAAAGTGGTGCGACATATTCAAGAAATGTATGTTCTGCCTACGGCCGAAGGCTTGCCTTTGCAATTGACCACAGTGAACAATAAAAACAAAATAGTAAAAGAGCTCCAACTGCTGAGCGTCAAAACCCAAGCTGTCAGCAGTAAAAGCTTCGCCATTCCCGATCAATACAAGCCGGTAAAAAGCCAAGAAGATTTGCTAAACGAAGGTAAAAGCGACGACATCATTCAGCTACTTCCACGTCACTAGTAATTGTGCAAGGCCAAACTAAGGCTTCTTTTTAGCTCCATCACTTGATCTCAGCGACGGAGTGCGCACATCCCACAACTCTTCCAAAGCGCCTTCATTTGATTTATCGAGCAGCATCAAGGTTTCAGAACCGGTGCGTTCATAGCCAGGTGGAACAGTGAGTTTTTTGCTATCGACTTCTGCAGGCTCAATCGTCAGGGTATTAAGGCGATTGTAAGTGCCTTGAGAATTATCAACGTGAATAAATTTCAGAGGAATACCCTGAGCTGGAGCCACTGGAGGCAACTTGAAAAACCAAACCATAAATTCACTACATTGACTGGGAAGATTGAAATCATTGCAGATATAGTAAGAGCCATACTCATTTTCATGCAGTACGGTTGAATTACGCAGGTGCGATTCAAAATCTTGTTTCATGCGTAAGAGGGTGACTTTGTGCCGCAAGAATGTATCCTGTTGCACCTTTTGCACTTTCATACCCGACATGCGCACGGCGAGCAAATCCATGACATTAACCTGACTGCGGTTTTTCCAGGTAGCGGCAGTCTCTTCGTAAAAGCGTTTCGACTTAGGCGAATACATCGTCACTTTCCAGTCCGGTGCCTTGCACACCACGCAATAACCACGGGCCACGCAGTCAACAAAGACGGCCTTCGGGGAGAGATAAACAATCATCTTGCCCCTAGTGCAGCTCTGCTGCGTCAGCTTTACGTATTTCTCGGCAGACAAAGCAGGAAGGGCAGTGGCAAAGGCCACAGTGACCGCTAGAAAAATTGAGACGAGAATCGAATTACAGCTATTACTTTGCAACTATCAATTTTCCATAAGCTCTATTGCCATGATAGCCCGCATACTAGCAGCTGGCTGCATCTTGTACCTTCCAGTTATCGTCTGTTAATGCCACCGGCCATGCGCTTGGCTTCCCGTTGCCAAGAAAGCGCAGTTCGCGCCAAGGGTAAACGCGGTTTACAAGAAGAACTCTTATCTCATCTGAAACTTACCGCAGGCACTGGAAATAACGCGCGAATTTTAGCTAACGTTACTTCTCCCTTTTCTTAGCTTCTACAGAAACAAACACTACCTTCTTCCATCTAGAAACAATTACTGCATTACGCACCTTGAACTAACTTGCCCGCGCAAGTGGTATCAGCTCAAGGTGCCAACAGTCTTTCTAATCACTCTAAACCTCATCTGCGGATGAAGAACTTGGACACACCATGAAAAACAATAACCTTCCCAATGTGGACCAGAAGGCAATCGACAGCCAGCTGCGCGCCAACTGGTTTCGCACCATACTCGGTCTGGTATCACTGGCTGCCCTGGGAGCGGCCACCTTTGCTCTGCTCGGCCTCAACATCACGATTGCTTCGGTAATCTTGGGCTTGTTCACAGTCGTGCTCCCGCTCTTCAGTTGGTACAACAGCGCCAAGCTGGTGAAGCGACTGATGAAATGCGAAGCTCCCAACACGCTCAACCCCGACCACCGGCGCCTGGTGCGCTTGGTCAAAGAAATCTATCCCAAGACCGGCCTGACCAAGATGCCCGATGTGATGGTTTCGCCAGTGCCGATGCCCAACGCCTTCGCCACCGGCCGCTCACCCAGCAACTCGTTCATCGCCTGCACCGAGGGTCTGTTCGCTGTCGACCTCACAGACGAAGAGCTGAAAGCCGTTCTGGCCCACGAGCTCGCCCACGTGAAGAGCCGCGACGTCGCCATCACTTCGCTCACCGCCACCATGGGTTCGCTCTTTGCCATTCTCCTGGCCGGCGGCATGCCCTGGATTTTCAGCGCGGCCTTCGTCAGCAACAAAGACGGCCTGCTCGTCGACAAGCTCTCCGACAAAGTGAAGAAAGGCAAGAAGAACTTCGCAGCTCCGGCTGTGGGTTTCGCTGGTTTCTTCTTCACCCTGCTGGTCTTTGCAGTGGTCAGCTTCTTCACCAAGTTCGTCACCTTCTTCGTCAGTCGCAGCCGCGAAAGCGCCGCTGATGCTCTGGCCGCTCAGTGGACGGGTAACCCGTGCGCTCTGGCCACAGCCTTGCAGAAGATCAACGACTGGGTCAATCGCAACCGCCTGCTGCTGCAGCTCAAGATCATGATGGGTGGCCTTGCCCCCATGCTGTTCTTCGGCCTGCACGAAGACGAAGACCATGACCCCAAAACCGTCAGCGGCAAGATCGGTCGCTGGTGGAGGGAAATCGGCGAGAATCACCCGCCCATCCCCACCCGCATCAAGGAACTGGAAGCCATGGCTGGCGCTAGCTGCCCGACCATGGACGACATCAAGAAACAGCGCACCGCCGCTCTCAATCGGCTGTTTCGCAACGGCCGCCGTGTGAACGACGAATAACTCCCGTGCCCTAGCGCACGATCATCAACTGAAAGTGCCAAAACTATGATTATCAAACTCATGCGCCACGGGCTCTCTGGGGCAAACACAGGCGAGCAAGACACGAAAGACACTCCTGACCACCGCATCAGCCTTGTGCCCAAGGGCATCAAGCAAGCCAATGCTGCCGGTCTCAAGCTTGGAGCTGACTATCTGCTCGAAGCTATGGTCTTTCTCTCGCCCTATAAACGGACGCGGCAGACCATGGTCGAAGCCTTTGTCGGCGCCGGCCTGATCAGCAGTGCTGACGAGAAGCTGCCGGTGCGGACGTACGAAGATCCACGCCTGCGTGAGGTCGAACACGGCTACGAAGGCCAGGCCGGCATGGATGCCCAGAAGCCACTACGCGACAAAATCGGCTACTTCTGGTATCAGATGGAACGCGGTGAAAGCCCTGTCCAAGCCTATGATCGGATCTCTGGCTTTCTCGAGAGCTTCATGCGGCAGATGGAACGCAAGAAGAAGGACAAGGCACTGATCGTCTCCCACGGTCTGACCATCCGCATCTTCGTCATGCGCTTCTTCCATCTGACCGTGGAACAGTTCGACATGCTGCGCAACCCGCACAACTGCGACGTTATCACCATCGGCCCCAAAGCCGATATGAAGAACCCGCAGTTCACTTCGGGTCGCTGGGGCGTGACCGGGCTTCGCCTCGTCACAGACAGCAGCAACAGTCACAAATAACAATTGGAATGCTCCCGATTCTCACTGAAGGGTCTCGGGAGCGTTCCTCTCTCTGGTTTATCCAGGCAGCGCCGGTGCATGAGTTAACGCTCTCACCGCGCTGCTTGGATTTTTTTGACCGACATTTCAAAAAAAACTTTTCAAAAACAACATTCCAACTATAAGCAATCATAGAAAAATTGCTCGTAGAAAGATTGCTCGTAGAAAGACTGATCGTAGAAAGACTGATCGTAGAAAGCTGATCAACGTCTGGGTCAAAAGCCCCTAAAACGCCCAAAACAGAGAACTATACTTTCTTCAATGTGACCAGTGCGGAGAAAATCGCAGCCAGTAGATCGAGTGTTGCCCCCATAATATTTTTTGGGCAATCTCTCAAAACAGAACAAATAGATTTTGCTAGGTATCGCCTGTGGTGACACCTAGCTCACTTGTATTTTTATAATTGATACTTTTATTTAATTCGAAATAAAGCAAACAGTTATTTCTTCTGCAATAGCTAGAAAGCTTTTGTTTAGCTAATCTCACGCAAGCATTAGACGAATGCTTGCGCGAGCTGAGCTAATAGCGCAATTTCTCCATTTGATTTTAGTAGAAGCAAAATCTGTACGTATCTTTTGGCGT
>JAUPUU010000220.1 GCA_030917395.1 Cyanobacteriota bacterium erpe_2018_sw_21hr_WHONDRS-SW48-000092_B_bin.40 | reverse complement strand
GAACACAGCATTCTTAGAGAGAAAGCTCAAATATTAGATTTTCACGGCCGCATCGCTGACAGCTTAATCGGCGTTGGCGTTGAACTGACAAGATCTACGGGAAAACCACAAGCGTTCAGGCTAATGTTGGGCGACGATTCGAAGGTGGAAGTTGTTTAAAGGCAACGGTTGCCTAGTTCACACTTTACAGCTTAAATAAAACAATATTCATATACCCAGCCCCTAATATGAAAGGGGTTGGGTTGATCCAAAGCGGCCAAGAGAGGGAAAATCTAGGCATAGTCATGTTTTGAGGAAATTGTCCATGAGACTTCTGATCACCGGCGGCTTGGGATTCATTGGTAGCAACCTGGTACGCCACTTGCTCACGACCTATCCTGATTACGAAATCATCAACCTTGATGCTGAAACCTACGCTGGTCACAGAGAAAATCTCGAAGATGTAGCCAAAAATCCAAAATACAAATTGGTTGTAGGCCGCGTTGAAGATGCCGCACTGGTAGACGAAATTGTCTCAGGCAAGAAGTTTGGACCGATCGATGGCATTATCAACCTGGCAGCAGAAAGCCATGTTGACCGCTCAATTGAAGACTCTTCTGTATTCGTTAAGTCGAACACGCTAGGAACACAAGTTTTATTAGAAGCCACACTCAAATATGGCCGCAAAGATGGCGCCCAAATGCCTTTCAAGCCAGAAGACTACAAGATTCGCTATACCCAAGTTTCAACGGACGAAGTCTATGGTTCTCTTGGACCAACTGGTCTCTTCACTGAAGAAACACCACTGGCGCCAAACAGCCCATATTCATCAAGCAAAGCCAGCGCCGATTTGTTCTGCCGCGCTTACTTCCACACCTTCGGCATGCCTGTAGTGATCACCCGTTGTTCCAATAACTACGGCCCCTATCAGCATCCAGAGAAACTAATACCTCTATTCATCACCAACCTTCTCAATGGCATCAAAGTGCCAGTCTATGGTGACGGCCTCAATGTGCGCGACTGGTTGCACGTCGAAGATCATTGCAGCGCTATTGACCTAGCTTTCCATAAAGGGCAACCGGGCGAAGTTTATAACGTTGGCGGCAACAACGAACGCACCAATATGCAAATCACCAAGCTAGTTCTAAAAGAGCTAGGAAAAGGTGAAGAGATGATCAACTACGTGGCCGATCGCCTTGGCCACGATCGCCGCTATGCCATTGATTCTTCAAAGATTCAAAAAGAATTGGGCTGGAAACCGAAACATACTTTCGAAACCGGTATTCACGAAACACTAAAATGGTACACCTCAAATACAGCCTGGGTAGCGGCTGTAACCAAACCACATAGCTCGGACGTAGCAGAAAAAAAAGAATTGGTAGCAAACAAATGAAACTGCTTGTCACCGGGGCTGGTGGCATGCTTGGGCAAACACTCAGCCCGTACTTAGCCAAGCGCGGCCACGATGTGGCCGCCTTTGGCAAAGAAGAATTAGACATTACTGACGGCGACTTGGTGCAACAAGTGGTCGCCGAGCAGCGCCCAGATCTAATTGTGCACTGTGCTGCTTACACTCAAGTTGACCAGGCCGAGACCGAGCAAGAAACGGCCTTTGCTATTAACGAGCGCGGCACAGAGAACGTGGCAGTAGCCGCCAGCAAACTCAATATTCCGATGCTCTTCGTCAGTACCGACTATGTCTTTGATGGCAGTAATAACGAACCATACAAAACCGACGCCCCCACTGGGCCAATTTCAGTTTATGGGAAATCGAAATTGGCTGGCGAATTAGCAGTACAGCGGCACTGCCAGAACTACTACATCGTTCGCACCAGCTGGCTCTACGGCCCCTATGGGCGAAACTTTGTTGACACAATCTACAAATTAGCTCAGGAGCGCGATCAAATAAAGGTTGTAGCCGATCAGGTCGGGTCGCCAACCAGTACTGCCACACTCTCTGAAATGATTGCCGACCTCATTGCTAGCGGTCGCTACGGTATCTACCACGCCACCGACGAAGGCGTAACTAGCTGGTTTGACTTTGCCCGCGAGATAGTCAAGGACCTCGAAGCCAAAGGTAAAACAGTCGAAGTAGTGCCAATCGAAACAAAAGACATGCCAAGACCAGCGCCGAGACCAGCTTATTCAGCCCTCGATAAAAGCGATTTGATTAAAGCGCTTGGAAGACCCCTGACGCCGTGGCAAGAGGCCTTACATCAATACATGCAAACACAAAGCGTTAAGGCCCCAGCCTGAGACTGGGCCATTTTGGGCTCAAATCTGTTATTCTTAAGGCCATTCAGTACTATTAATTACAGCTCCACAATAGAAACACCTCAAAAACGTGCCTCAATCAATGACAATTTTGAAACCACTATCACCCGAAGCAATCGGTCAAGAATACAAAAAAGAATTGTCTGTTCAAGACTATTCAAAGAAAACCGTTATTGACGGTGTGCAAATTATCAATTTGCCCATGTTCTACGACGATGGCGGCTCGCTGGCTGAAATAGTGCGTTTTGACGACAATGGTTGTTTACAGATTTTGCCTGAGTTCAAAGTCAAGCAAACCACTTACTCGCAAATGCTACCTGGCACAATCAAAGCTTTTCACCTGCACTACAACCAAGAAGACGTTTGGTTCGTAATGCCTTACGACAGACTTCTAATCGGTCTATTTGACGCCCGCAAAGAGTCACCAACCTATAACCAAAGCATGCGTTTCATCCTTGGTTCTGGCCGTGCCCAAGCCCTTTACATTCCTCGTGGCGTTGCTCATGGCCTTGCTAACGTTTTCCAAAACCCAGCCAACATGATCTACTTCGTCAATCAGTGCTTTGATGCTAATGAGCCTGACGAAAGAAGATTGCCATGGGATATCCTTGGCGAAGATTTCTGGACAATCAAAAAAGGCTAAAGCCTTTGCAAATATGATTTTCAAAATATGAATACAAACTGGAGGGAAGCATGAGAATTTGTTTCATCTCTCGCGAATACCCACCAGACACAGGCTGGGGCGGCATTGGTGCATACACCTATCAACTCTGCCGCGAACTAGCCCGCCAAGGTCATGACGTACACGTAGTGTGCCTTACCAAAAAAACCGTTAGCGGAGCCAATCCGCCAATGTCAAAAGACGATCAGGTGCATGTTCATCGTGTTGTTTGGGCCGATTCATTGCGTCTAGCCGCCCTCCTCAACGTAACCCAACCAAACACCCATCACGTCTTACGTGCAGCCTTGCCCATGTGGAAGAAGTTTTTGGAATTGCACCGAGCTCAACCTTTCGATGCTGTCGAAGCACCAGATCACCTGGCCGAGGGTATCTTCTTAGCAATTACTCGTATCGCGCCTTTAGTAATTCGTCTGCATACACCTTATTCAAAATTTGTCGCGGAAGGCTATCACAACATAAAGAACGATTTTGATAGCTTTATCGTATCGACTCTTGAGCGCCTGGCCATGTCTGAAGCAGACCTGCTTTCTTCACCTAGCGTCAATCTCGCCGAATATGTAGCAAACGATACCGGAGTGGCACTGGAACAAATTCAAATTGTGCGAAATCCAGTTGACACAGAGAAGTTTTCACCAGAAGGTAAAACTGCTGATTTACAAAGCCCATTTAATGCCCAATCAGGAAGCAAACTCGTTTACTTTGCCGGACGACTAGAAGAGCGCAAAGGCATTAAGT
>JAUPUU010000219.1 GCA_030917395.1 Cyanobacteriota bacterium erpe_2018_sw_21hr_WHONDRS-SW48-000092_B_bin.40 | reverse complement strand
TATCCGGACGGCAAGTTTGGTGCAATTAGCGATGACCCACTGCGAAAATTGATTGCCTGGGCTGGACGAGAGAGCATTTATGCAGTATATGCATTTGATGAACCGGCCCATCGTGGGCTGCCTGTGAGCCAGTCGCAAGCACTTTACCAACGTGTAAAATCGATTGATTCGACGTTGCCTGTGCTTATGGTTCATGCGCCGATTCTTGCTGATACCGAGAAGCAGCTCTCGGAAAGTGAGCGGACGAACTACCTCAATCGAGTTCGGCAACATAGTCAGTGGGCCGATATTGTTGTCTTCGATATCTACCCCATTCCCAAAGAGCTGGCGAAATTGACTGGTCCTTACGCCCGCGGTCTAGAGCTTGGGTATTCTGATTTGATTCCGCAATATTCCCGTTGGCTTAAAGAGAATTTGCCGACGAAAAAATATGGTGTTGTGCTTCAGGGTTTTTCAGTGGCGAATCATTATGATGAAGCCACTCTGAAGACGATTTATAGTGCGCTACCAAGGGAAGTCACCGCCACTATTCGCACTCCTTCTAGTCGTGAACTCGAGAGCATGGTCGGACTAGCAAAAGCAAGTGGTTGTTCTGTAATTGGCTGGTGGGGGCAGAGTATGCTCAAAACTGATACTGAACTCAAATTTTGGCAAGAACTCAAACGAGTTTCGCGTGAGCTAAATCAGCGCGCTAAGTAAGGCTGTAGCCGTGGGGTAAATTGACGCTGGATGCCTAGGTCTAGTCGGCGCACAGCACTCAGAATTTTAATGCTTTATGGCGCGCATTAGGCTGCTGCGAATCTCGGTGATGGCACTTTCAAGTGCTTTGGTGATTTCTTCAATAGTAGCTGCGAAACCGACCTTGACTGGTCCGGGTAGTTTTTTCTTTGCATATTCAGGGTCGAGTCTGCAGGCTTCTTTAAAGTCGAGAGCTGCACCTTTGGAGTCGCCAAGTTCAGAGCGACAAACGGCGCGAGAGTAGAAGCTGAGGTCATTCTTGAACCCCATGTTTAGGCTTCGATCATAGTCTTTGAGAGCAGCTATTCGATCACCCATGTAGTGTCTGCAAAAACCGCGCGAAAAATATGAACTGGGTCGATCCGGTCTTAGTCTCACCACCTGCTCAAAATCAACAAGTGCTGAGCGATATTCACCTAGTCGCATTTTCTCGTAGGCTCGGTCGGCAAAGCACATTGCATACTTTGGGTCAGCACTGATGCCCTTGGTGAATTCTTCGATAGCACCTTTTCTGTCACATGCTTGAGACTTCAACGTTCCTTTGCCATCGTAGGCGGCGGCACAGTGCGAGTCAACGATTAGTGCCCAGTTGAAGTCAGCTAGGGCTCCTGTTTTATCTCCAAGCTTGTTGAGCAGTTCACCTCGCTGGCAATAGGTTGATGCAACTCTCGGTTCAAGAAGCATGGCTTGAGTGTAGTCTGCCACCGCGCCTTTCATGTCACCTAGGTTTTCCAGCGACGAGGCTCTGCTGATATAGAAGGACGGATTTGCTGCATTATTTTTGATTGCTTTAGTTAGGTCGGTTATTGCTGCTTTGGAGTCGCCGAACATAAAGGAGGCATAGCTACGGCTGCTGTAACTTTGAGCGTCCTTTGGATAGAGGGCAACCATGCGGTCATAGTCAGACATTGCTTTCTCACGATTATGGCAATCGACATAAACTGCTCCTCGACCCCAATATGCTTTAGCAAATTTGGAATCGAGATTGATTGCCTGCGTGTAGTCGGCTATGGCCCCGCTTCTATCGCCAATTGTCTCTCGTGACCAGCCGCGGTTGTAATAGCTGTCTCGCCAACTTGGCTCAAGTTCGATTGCTCGGGAGTAGTCTGCAATTGCGCATTTGTCATTATGTAGTTCGCAGTAATCGTAGCCGCGATTGTAAAAAGCGGCGGCTAGTTTTGGATTGAGTTCAATGGCCTTCGTGTTGTCGGAGATCGATCCATGCAGGTCTCTTGTGTCGGTGCGACATAGGGCACGCCAGAAGTAGGCAAGGTCATTAGATGGTTGCTGGCGGATCAATTCGTTCAACACGGCTATAGCGCCTTTGGTATCTCCCTTGGCCCTTTTTGCTTTGGCGCTGGCAATAAGTTTGAGTGACGCCTTATTGTTGCTATCGAACGCACTCGATTGTGAGTTTTTACTTGTTGCCTCCCGTGCAACCGCCAGCTGGCCTGGCGCCAACATAGCTGAAACGACTATGCAAAGTGAAACTAGATAGCTCTTCATACATCGAGTGTACCTCACTGGCATAGAGCTGAATATGGTGATTCCCGTCCTCACTTAAGGCTCAATCAAAAAGGCCTGAGTCGAGCCCCGGCCTTTTAAACTTCTATTTGCGTGCCTCTTTTGGCTATGCAGCCACTCTGCCTTCTGTCAGTTGAGCTACGATGCTCTTCGGCTCTCGGCTTACCGAAGCTGTTTGAGTTGTTTCACCACCAGTTCTAATTGCTTCCACCTCAGCAACTTGGGTAGAGCCATTGCCAGAGTTGTATGTCTCTATCAAGATTTTTCGC
>JAUPUU010000218.1 GCA_030917395.1 Cyanobacteriota bacterium erpe_2018_sw_21hr_WHONDRS-SW48-000092_B_bin.40 | reverse complement strand
CTGTGGCCGACTGGGTTTATTTGAATGCCATGATCAATGCCGTTGGCGGCGCCAGCTGGGTTTCGCTGCACCATGGTGGTGGAGTTGGCATGGGTTATTCCTTGCACTCTGGTCAGGTCATCGTTGCCGATGGCACCCCTGAGGCTGCCGAGCGTTTGACCCGTGTGCTTACAACTGACCCGGGCATGGGAGTGATTCGTCATGTCGATGCTGGCTATGATGAAGCTCTTGATTTTGCTGCTGGCACAGATATCCGCATACCTATGCAGGAAATTTAGTGCAGGAAATTTAGTGCAAGAGATCTAGTACAAGAGATTTTGTCGCCAAAGTGAAAAATTGATTAGATTTTTTTGGTAACGCCTTTCTCTTTTGCTTTCGTGCATCCGCTATCATTGTCAGGTGGTACTTCTATCAGTTTTTCCTTTGGCAGATAATCGAGATTCATGGCCCGTATCGTTCAAAAATTCGGTGGCACCTCAGTCGCAGACGTAAATAAGATTCGCAAAGCCGCCGAGATAGTGGTGAAAGCTGCTAGCGAAGGCCATGAGGTTACTACCGTGGTATCAGCTATGGGTCACACGACTGATCATCTTATATCTCTGGCTGAGCAAATTACTCCCACATCGGGTGAGCGCAATCCCCGTGAAATGGACATGCTTCTCGCCACTGGTGAGCAAGTCTCGATTGCCTTGATGACCATGGCTATTCAAACCATGGGCCACGAAGCTAAGTCTTTCACTGGTGCTCAGGCTGGCATTATTACTGAGAGCCGCCATGGCGTAGCCAAAATTCAAGAAATGCGCACCGATCGCCTTGAGTCGTCGCTGGCTCGTGGCGAAATAGCGGTAGTTGCGGGTTTTCAGGGCGTGACAGAAAACGAAGAGTTGACCACCCTCGGTCGGGGCGGTTCCGACACCACTGCTGTAGCACTTGCCGCTGCTTTGGGCGCCGATCGCTGCGACATTTATACTGATGTAAGAGGGGTTTATACCGCTGACCCGCGAATTATTTCGGATGCCAGAAAACTGCCATCGGTCAGCTACGAAGAGATGTTAGAACTTGCTGCCACGGGAGCACAGGTGATGAATGCTAGGTCGGTAGAACTTGCCATGGACAACCAGGTACCAATAAGAGTGCGCTCCACCTTCGTACCAGAAGACGTAGGCACCCTCATTACCCATCGAGTGGCTTCTCCTGAATACGCAATTGCTGGCATTTCTTGTGATATGAATTCGGCAAGCGTTACTCTCAAAAGCCTCGACAATGTCAACGAAAGCAAACCATTAGAAGGAATATCAGCGCTATTCACCCGCTTGCAAGAGCTTGGTATTCAAACTGATATGGTGATGGTCCTGAAGCACGAAGATGAGCCTTCGCAAGAGTTAGTTTTCACCATAGAAAAGTCAGCCTTGCCTCGGGTGCAGCAGTTAATTGAATCGCTGGCCTTGAGTTTAGGCAATCCGCTTATGCAGGTAGAAACTGATATCGCCAAGGTTTCAGTGGTTGGCAGACGGCTGACAAATAGGCCAGAAGTTGTAGCTGGAGTCTTTGAGGTGCTGCACAATGCCAGCATCCCGGTGCAAATGGTAGCCACTGGAGACATGCGCATGAGTGTTATCACTTCTGCCAAACACGGACGGGAAGCCGTCAGACTGATACATCAGCGTTTCAATTTGTCTGATGGTTCTATAACTGTTTAAGTTAGTTTTCTCTTTTTAGTCAACGCATGAGATAGTGACATGGCCGGTTTAGATAACATTTTCAACAAGGTGAAAGAAGCGACCAAGCAGGCCGCTGATCAGACCAATCGCGCTGCCAAAGCGGCTAAGCTGAAGATGACTGTGATGTCATTGACTTCAGAGAAGACTCAGCATTTGCAAACTATCGGACAACGTACCTATACATTGTTCTTTGAAAATTCAACGATTGATGGACGTGTCTTGCAAGAGAAAATTCAAGAAGAGTTGACTCAAATCGGCCGTATAGACACACGTATCGCTGAGTTAGAAGCCGAAATCTCAGATATCCAGACTGGTCAGCATGTTGACATCGCTGACGTTACTTTGAAAAATACAGATGTTGAACCTTGAGAAGTAACCATATGAAAGTAGGCACTATCTTTGGCTTAGCTCTATCCTCTGTCGCTGGGGCAATTTTGAATTGTCAGGTGGCACAGGCCGATACTATTTCGCCACAAATTAATGATGACGACGCTACCTCTTATTCAAGAGAGCCTGCCAATGCGGCATTCTTTGGTAAAGGTATCAGTGGTCGTATGTCTGAAGCTTCTTACATGCGCTTTGGTGGTGAGCAGGCGCTAGTTGAAGGCAATTTCAAAGAGGCCTACCGAAAACTCTCTAAAGCTGTGCAGTTTGATCCTGGTGACCCCACTGGTCACGTACTTCTCGCCCGTTCTATGACTGGCATCTTGCGTAAGTCGAAAGACACCGAAATAGATAAGGCTTTGCTCGACCGTACCATTCGCGAATGGAAAATGATTGAAAGACACGACGTCGATATAACTGAGCAATTTGAAGCTCGGGCCAATCTGCGCAAATTAGCCAAGGTAGTCAAGCTCTTGAAAGAGCGCGAAAAAACGCTTGCCTTAGCTAGGTCTAATGAAGAAAAACCGCAAATAGCGGATAAAGTTCCTACAACGGGGCCGAAAGGCAACGGTGTGGTCTCTGATGAACTCTCGGCCGATCTTCCAAGTGAAGCCAAGGGGAAGGCTCAGGTTGCCCAAAAAGCGCCTAAGTTGGATGGTTCAGCAGAGATTAGGTAAAGACTGCTTAAGGCAACTTTGCCAAATGGACTTGGCTATGGTTTCAAACGTAAAACCATGCCAAACTAGTACAGTACAAAAGGACCAATTGTCTCGATAAACTGAGATTTTGCGGTCGTAAGAGGAAAATTGACGTGAATAACAAATTGTTTGTAGGAAACCTTTCATTCAAAACTACACAGCAAGATCTTCAAGATCTTTTTGCTGAGTACGGCGAAGTTGTATCAGTAGCGATCCCAACCGATCGTGAGACTGGCAGACAACGTGGTTTCGCTTTCGTAGAAATGGCGACCCAAGCCCAAGCTGAAGCTGCAATTAAAGCTCTCAACGGACGTGAAGTTGATGGCAGACAGATTGCAGTTAACGTTTCCCAGCCTAAGTCCCGCGATGGCGGCGGCGGTGGCGGCAGAGGCCGTTATTAAATTGCAGCCCGTGTCGTCTTTAGTGGTTTTCCTCTAAAGTACTAACCAGTATGCAAGCTTAAAAGCTAATATCAATGCCCCATCGGTTTACCGGTGGGGCATTATATTTTTCAGGAGAAGGTTCGTTTGGCATCTTTGAAAATTCGCAACCAGACTCTCGCCTTTGGCTCTCGCACCTTCGTCATGGCCATACTTAATGTCACCCCTGATTCATTTTCGGGTGATGGCATACTGGCTGTCGACAAGGCTGTTGCTCAAGCACTTGAACAAATCAGGTTGGGTGCTGATTTGATAGACATAGGGGGGCAGTCAACTCGGCCGGGTCATGTGCCGATCCCTGAAGAGGAAGAAGCCCAACGCATTTTGCCAGTGATTGAAAAACTGCGCTTACACACTGACACCATTATTTCGATTGACACCTATAACCCTGCGGTTTTGCAGGCGGCATTGAGCGCTGGTGGCGATCTGCTCAATTCTATTTGGGGTTTGGAGAAAGGTCTGCTTGGAGCCTTAGGCGAACATAAGTGCCCCGTGGTAATTATGCACAATAAGACTGTGGCGGAGTATGGGGATTCTTCTTCTTCTTCTTCTTCCTCTTCAAGTGCTTCGCCCGTTGCGGCTGAAGTATGTGCCTATCTTAAATCGGCAGCGCAAGATGCACTTGCTTGTGGCCTGTTGCCTGCACAAATTATTCTCGATCCGGGCATTGGCTTTGGTAAAACTGCTGACCATAACTTGGAGATGCTGGCCAACTTGAAGCAGCTAACCGCCCTGGGATTTCCTACTCTGCTAGGCTCTTCGCGCAAATCTACTATTGGAAAATTGACTGGCAGGGCTGCCCACGAAAGAATTTTTGGAACCGCTGCCACCGTTGCCCTCGGTATTGAATCTGGTATCGACATTGTGCGTGTGCATGATGTCGCTGAAATACTTGATGTTGTGAAAGTATCTGATGCCATTGTGCGTGGCTGGCGACCAGTCGGCTGGGGAGTGTAAATAATTGGTTTTTCAGCCGTATTTGAATCAAGAAAAATTGGGAGCTAAATGACAAAGGCCTATATCGGTATTGGTTCAAATATTGGCGATGCTGTCTGCAACGTCAATGAGGCCATCTCTCGCCTGTCTGATTTGGGCAGAGTTCTTAAGAAATCCAGTCTTTATGCTACTAAGCCCTGGGGCGTGTTGGACCAGCCTGATTTTATTAATGCCGCAGTGGCACTTGATACTAATCTGGGGCCTCGTGATTTGCTCAATGGATTACTTGCTATCGAACGATCTATGGGAAGAGAGCGTCTCATTCGCTGGGGGCCGCGCATCATTGATTTGGATAT
>JAUPUU010000217.1 GCA_030917395.1 Cyanobacteriota bacterium erpe_2018_sw_21hr_WHONDRS-SW48-000092_B_bin.40 | reverse complement strand
GTGCCTAAGCAATTACTTGGCGCTGAAGTATTTGCCCTCGATATGGGCTCACTGGTGGCCGGAACCAAGTTTAGAGGTGAATTTGAAGAGCGCCTCAAAGGCGTATTGAAGGCTCTGAAAGCCAAACCAGGTGTCATTCTCTTTATTGATGAAATTCACACCATTGTCAAAGCTGGCTCAGTAGAGGGCGGCTCCATGGATGCTTCTAATTTGCTCAAGCCCGCTCTGGCTTCGGGTGAATTGCGTTGCATTGGCTCAACCACCCATAGCGAGTATAAGTCTGCCTTTGAGAAAGACAAAGCGCTGGCAAGACGCTTCCAAAAAATTGATGTCACAGAGCCTAGTATTGCTGACACCATCAAAATATTAAAAGGCTTGCAAGGGCACTATGAAGAATTTCATGGTGTTAAATACACTGATGATGCCATTATCGCGGCTGCTGAATTAGCTGGCAAACACATTAACGACCGCTTCTTGCCTGACAAAGCCATTGATGTCATTGACGAAGTTGGGGCAACAGTTAAGTTGCTAGATGAAGAATCAAGACCGGAGCGCACGGTTACCAGTGAAGATGTGGAAGCTACAGTTGCTCGTATGGCTAAGATTCCACCTAAGACTGTTACAGGCTCTGATAAAGATAGACTGCGTAATTTAGAGAGCGAGCTGAAGAAATTCATATATGGTCAAGACCACGCCGTCGAGCAGTTGGTTAATGCCATTAAGGTTTCTCGCTCAGGCTTGGGCTCGCCCACTAAGCCGATTGGATCATTTCTTTTTTCTGGCCCAACTGGTGTTGGTAAAACAGAACTGTCGAAGCAATTAGCCAAAGTCTTAGGTGTTAATTTCTTGCGTTTCGACATGAGCGAATATATGGAGAAACACACTGTCTCTCGCTTGATTGGCGCACCTCCTGGTTATGTTGGCTTCGATCAAGGTGGCATCCTCACTGATGCCGTGAGCAAGACACCGCATGCGGTGGTAGTACTAGATGAGATTGAAAAAGCTCACCCCGATCTCTTCAATATTCTGCTGCAGGTGATGGATCATGCCACTCTTACGGATAACACCGGTAAGAAAGCTGATTTTAGAAATGTCATATTGATTATGACCACCAATGCTGGTGCTCGCGATATGATGGGCGACAATATTGGTTTTCAGCGGGCTGTGGTCAAAGACGACGGACCCAAGCATGTTAGCGATGCAGAGAAAGAGAAATCTATTGCTCGGGGCGAATCTAATAATCAGGGCTTCGGTATGGGTATGGGTCGTGGCGCTATTGAGCGCACCTTCTCTCCTGAGTTCCGCAACCGTCTAGATGCTTGGATTGCTTTCAATCCTCTGACATACAAAGATATTTTGCGTGTGGTAGACAAGTTTATCAATGAAGTTAAAGAACAGTTGATAGACAAGAAGGTCACCATGAAACTGAGCGAAGATGCTCGCACCTGGTTTGCTGATAAGGGCTTTGATAAACAGTATGGGGCTCGGCCGATGGCTCGTTTGATTAAGCAAAAAATTCGTGAGCGCTTGGCTGATGAGCTTATCTTTGGTGTGCTTGAACATGGCGGCAAGGTCTTTGTCGATGTTCAAGACGGCGAATTTAAAATAGATTGTCAAAAAGCTGAGAAAGACGATGATGACGACGAGCCTGGTGTGCCTGAACCCGTTAAGATGCCGAAGAAAACAGTAGAAAAGGAGAGCTAGAGGGTGGATGCCCAAGATCTCTTTAAGCACATAGATGCAATTTTTCAGCTGCAGTTTTTGCCAATTGGTAAAGCCAAAGTCTCGCTCTGGATGCTCATCTATATTGGCGTGCTTGTCACCTCCTTGATTGTGGTCACCAGTCGTCTGCGTGACTGGACAGAACGAGCACTGCAAGCTCATACATCAGTAGATGTAGGCTTGCGTCAGGGCATTGCTGGTATTGCTCGGTATGTGGTGATTTTCTTTGGCTCACTGATAATTTTGCAGACCGCCGGCATCGATTTGAGTTCGTTCACGATGCTGGCCGGTGCTCTTGGTCTAGGTATAAGTTTTGGCCTGCAAACGATTACTACGAATCTTGTGAGCGGCTTGATTATCTTATTTGAGCGGCCCATAAAAATCGGCGATCGCATTGAGGTCGATGGTATCACTGGTGATGTTATTCGCATTTCGCTGCGAGCTACCACGATTGTCACCAATGACAATATAGCCATCATCGTGCCAAACTCCGAGTTTATAAAGGGCAAAGTTACTAACTGGAGCTACAAAAGCGACCGAATTAGATTTACCTATGCTGTGCCAGTAGCTCTTGATGCCGATCCTGTAAAGGCGGCAGAAGTAATTCTTTCCGCTGCTGTGGGGCATCCTGGTGTGCTTAGTGATCCGCCGCCAGATGTACTTTTTCTTGAGTTTGGCCAGAACGCCATGAATTTTTCTCTACGGGTTTACACCGAAGATTTTCTTACTAGACCAGGTTCTTTGCGCTCTGAGCTAAATTTTGCTATTCATAAAGCATTGAACGAGCAAGGTGTTGGTTTAGCTTATAGGCCCGGGGCGCGAGTTGATAATGCTTGAATTGCTTAGCGCTGAGCTGCTTAGCATAAGATTGCGAGCGCCCAGGCTGGGCTTGAATTTTGTTGCTCTGTCAATTGTCCTTGCTACAGTTTGTCTGGCATTGCCTGGTGCAAGCAGCGCCCGGCCTACTACTACTACTACTACTACTACTTCTTCTTCTTCTTCGCGGGGGCAGGCCACGCAATATAATGCGGCCATGAGCTTATACAACACTGCTAATTATGCTCAGGCTCTTTCTGCTTTTGAAGCTATCGCCAGAAAGAGCCCCACAGATGATACGGCGCATTATTACATTGCCCTGTGTTGTCAGAGCCTGCATCAAAATAGTCGAGCCGCCCTTGAATATCGCTATGTAGCTTCGGCTAGTCGCAATCTGCAAATGCGACAAATGGCGCAGAAAGGCTACGATAGTTTAACTAGATTGCAGTCGGCCTCTGTTGCACAAGCCACCCCCAGCTCGCCGGCAGTACCTGTAGGTGCTAGTCCTGCTAGTGCGGTTGTTCGTGGCAGTCGCGTCAAGAAAGTAATCGAGTTTTACACCACATGGTGCCATGTCTGCAGCGAGTTCGCTGACACTTTCGAGCGCACTAAAGCTAAGTACAATGGCCGCATTCAGTTTGAGCAGCTTAATGCTGAGGAGCCTGAAAATAGCGAACTGAAAGCGAAGTATAACGTCAAGGCCTACCCCACTCTGATTTATCTCGATGCCTCTGGTTCTGTCTTGCGCCGTGGTGAGGGGGCGCCCATGGGCCCTAATTTTGGCAACATAATAGAAAGCCTATAGGCGCCATTGCTCTTAGGCGATTTGCCCCATACGGCCTTCTTGATAGTCCACTAGAGCTTGTTTGATTTCAGCTTGATAGTTCATGACAAACGGTCCGTAGCGGGCTATTGGTTCGTTGATCGGTTGGCCGGCAATCAGCAGCACGCTTAGTGGCTGGTTTCCTTCGGCCGAGCATTCAATGGTCTCGCTCTCTTGGCTAACCTTACTATCTTTTGTGTCATGCGATGAGAAAATCACTAATTGATCAGCCTCTGCTATTTTTTCAGCGAATTTTCCCTGGCCGGAAATTACATAGGCTAGAGCCGTGTGTGCCAGAGGCACTGCTTGGCTAAAGCGGGCTCCGGGTTGCAGAATGACGTGCAAGTAGAGAATGGGAATGTGGGTGCTAATCACCGCCTGTTTTCCCATTGAGTTACCAGCAATTACTTTGACCCAGACTGATTTGTCTTCGCTCTCGTAGACCGGAATATTAGCCGACAGGGTGTCTTGATAGCGCGGTGCTGTCATTTTGTCGCTCTTGGGCAAGTTGACCCAGAGTTGAAAACCGTTCAAACGGCCGCCCTGCTCGCGAAAATTCTCTTCGGGCATCTCTGAGTGCACCACGCCAGACCCAGCCGTCATCCATTGCACATCGCCAGCGGCAATTACCCCTTTGTTGCCTGCTGAATCTCTGTGCTCTAGTGCTCCTTCGAGCATATAAGAGACGGTTTCGAAGCCCCGGTGTGGGTGATCGGGGAAGCCTTTGGCGCTGCCTGGGGCGTAGACATTGGGGCCCATGTGGTCGAGTAGAAGAAAAGGATCGATATTGTCAATCTGACGGGTGGGGAAGGGCCGATGAACGATTACTCCAGCGCCTTCCCTGACGGCTTCTGCTGCGACTATCTCCTTGATTGTTCTCATGATTGACCTCTTTTTGGACGAAAATACTTTGATATCAAACTATTGTAGCTGAAAGTGAATTAGTTTGACGTCAAAGTAAATTAAATCGCCAGGTTATTCGGCGCTGATTTTGCCAAAGGGCTAGAATGCCAGCCCGGGTTTAAAACACCCAATACATAAATGGAAAGGCGCCATTACCAAGTTTATACGTCGGTACTTCTTTTGGTTACTGCTGTTGGCGTACGTGCTCGCGAGTTGCGAAGTGCTGTATTTCTGTTTAGGCGAAGAGCGTACGGCCAAAGTCATGCCCAGTCTAAAGCTTGTCAATTTTGTAGTGCTTTTGTTGCTTAACTATTCGAATGCCGCTACATCACTTCCGCAAGCTTTTGCTAAACCTGACTGGGGCTATCTCTTTTTTATATTTTTTACTACGCTCTTTCATTGTGCTACCGCTTTTGGTGCGGGGTGGCTGATTGCACGTGTACTCAAGGCCGACAAGGGAGAGCAAGCGGCTCTGATGTTTGGCCTGGGTATGAACAACAATGGTACCGGCTTGGTGCAACAGGTTATCGCTGCCTTAATTGACTTGAGAGTTTTTAATTCTGAACATTGAGAGGGCAAAAAATGTTACTGCCATTTCAGTTAGCGGCATAACATTTGAATGCCAGAATCTATCCTGATATTACATGAGCATCAGACTGAGTCAGACTACGCTGCCATCGAATTGGAGCGCGCTGGCTACAGGGTTGTGTCTGTGCCCAAGCTTTCGGTTGCCATCGCCTGGCTGCGAGTAAACGATCCAGCTTTAATAGTCGCTCCTGTGCATCTTATTGACGACGATGTCTTTGAGCTCTTGCGTTTCGTACGCAGTGATTTTAAGCTCAGGTCTACTAGAATTTTGCTTTGCTGCTCGATGCCATCGCCATTTACCAGTGGCATGAGCCGGACGATTTCTTCTGCTGCAAGGGCGATGGGGGCTAATGCTGTCTTCATTGGCGAGGGTAGCAAAGGTTTTGATCGCAGTGCTTTTTGGCTAACCGTGGCGCCACTTTTGCCAGAAGCTTCGATTGGCAATTTTGCTGCCGGCGAGCTGGGTGACAGCTGGATTGAGCGATACCAGGCTCAGGAGCAGACTTTCCCGCCCGGTGAATGATAAGCACGGCTAAGGCTTGAAAGAGCTTGATAGGCTCATCTCTGAAGCTCTCAGTTAGCTTTTCAGTCTGATTTCAATTTCTAAACCATGGGGGACGCGATTGCGAATGACCATGCTGCCTTGACAGGCGGTGACGCAAGATTTGACTATGGCCAGGCCTAGACCGGCGCCACCGAAGCTGCGACTACGAGAGGCTTCGGGTCTGAAGAATGGTTCACCAAGATGCTTCAGTGATTCTGCTGGCACACCTGGGCCCTGGTCGGCAATTGTAATCACGACTTCATCGCCTTGACGCAAGGCTGTTAGTGAAATCTTTTCTCCGCCACCGTAGCGGATGCTATTTCTAAGCATGTTGCCCACGGCCCTCTCCAGCAGCATATGATCGGCTAAAGGTGCCACTGGTTCCGCTACTTGTAGCGTCACTATGTCAGTCAGGTTTAAGCGCACAAGCAGATTTTCAAAGAGTGGTTTTAGTGGCACAGCCACTAAGTTTTTCATTGGTCCTTTTAGTTCAGCTTTGGAAAAGGCCAGAAGCTCATTGACTAGATTGTTCATTTCAACCACTTCTTCTCTAATATCTTTGAGCAGGTTTTGTTGATCTGGTGTTGAGCTACTTTCTAGAAGTTCTAGGGCCATTTGCAAGCGGGCAATAGGTGAACATAGTTCGTGGGATATGTCGCCCATTAAGCGTTTTTGGCCTGTGAGAAAGATGTTGATGCGTTCGGCCATAGAATTGACGGCTTCGGCTAATCTGCCAATTTCATCATGGCGATTGCTATTGATCTTGGTGTCAAAGTGGCCTTCGGCAATGCTCTCGGTCGCTCGGGTAAGCTCGGTCAGGGCGGTTGTAATTTGATAAATAAAAGGCAGCCAGAAACAGAGCGAGAGCAGAAGAATTACTAAAGGCGCAAGCAAGGCTGCCTTCAAGTCAATCAGTAAGCTGCTCTGCCAGATATTGTCTGATTGGGCCAGTAATGTGCAGGGAACTGGGTGACCCAGTTCTGGTGACAATACCATCATTCTGGTGCCAATCCAAAATGTATCGGGATTGTTTGTATGAATTAAGAAGCGCCCGTGAGCTTTGAGCAAGTCTGCCGGGGGATTGCCCGGCATTTGGTTTGGCCTGCCATCCAGATTATGTTTAGCGAATTCTAGTGGTGGCCCAAAGCCGGGCCATCGATCTGGACCGAAGTCGGGCTCTCTATCTCTAAAGTGAGGTGGCCTATCGGTAAGATTAGGAGGCCCTTGAGGTGGCGGGCGATGCTCGTGGAACGGAGGCCTCATGCGCAGCTTCTGAGCTAGGACCGCTGGCAGCTTGATGGGGTTTCCCCCTAATTCTTCACCATTGCTGTCAAATAAATGGTATTTGACTTGGTAAATGCCACCAAAGTTTTTTAGTATGCTGTCCCAGCTAGTGCTTGGAGACGTGCCCAGCTGTTCGTTTATGGCATCAGCCACGGAGTCAACGTGGCTGCCAGCCGGGCTTTGTAGCAAGGCCTCCCAGCCGATGCCAAATTGGGCATTGAAGCCAATCAATGGCAGAGCGACTAACATTGCTATGTAGGCCGTGAGCAGATAGAGAAATTTTATTGCCAGGCCCTGCTGGCGGGGCATTAGATTGCTAATCTTCATGGGTGTTCCGATTGGTCTATTAGCATGTAGCCAGCGGCGCGCACGGTGCGAATAAATCTAGGATTTTTTGGATCGTCTTGCAACTTCCTACGCAGAGCTGAAATGTGCACGTCGATGGTGCGGTCAAAAATGTCGTAGTTGCGCTCTCTTATTTCATTTAAAAGATGTTCGCGGGTTTGTACGCGACCTTTGGCTTGGGCCAGCACAACTAATAAGTCGAATTCAACTGGGGTCAGAGTGAGCAGCTCATCGCCAAGATTAGCTCTACGAGCTAGCAAATCTATCGCCAGTGGCCCCACGGTAATTTCAGTTTTGTTGCTTTGCTCGACCGCCTTAGTACGTCGCAAGACAGCGCGCAGTCGAGCTAATAGTTCTCTGGGAGAAAATGTTTTGGGCAAATAATCATCGGCGCCAATTTCAAGACCGACTATGCGATCGGTTTCGTCGCCTAGAGCAGTGAGCATTAGAACTGGAATTTGGCTTTGCTCTCGTAGCTTCTTTAATACCGCATAGCCATCGAGACCTGGCAGCATTACGTCTAATATGATGGCGTCAAAGCCATGACCAACTGATAGCTGAAGGCCCGATTGACCATCGTGAACGGCGGTGACTTCATAACCGTAGCGACTAAGGTAGTCTGAAATGAGGCGACAGTACTTTTGATCGTCGTCCACTAAGAGCAGGCGGCTGCGTTGGGCCGATTGGCTGTCAAGGCTATTGATTTCTAGATTACTCAAGGCTTGTTACTTCTAGCTACTCATTTACTGTATTCCAATGTTAGCCGATTGCTATTAAGGCACCTTTACAAATCCTTTAAAGTTGGCATTCTGGCAACATAAATCCTTTACGGCCTTGGTTTTAAATGAGAAGGTAGAGACATCGAAGTTCGCTGCTCTGTCTCTTTAGCCTGTTGGAGGAGGATTCATGAAAGCGATTCACGCTTCGTACTTGTTAGCCATTGCTTGCTGTGCCTTGGGAGGTTTAATGGGAGATTTACCAGCATCAGCTCAGAGCGAAGGTTCTAGTGAAGATTTTTTGATTGGGCAGCTGCGTCCAGCACCACTGGAGGTGCAGTACCTTAGCGATAACTCTAGCGATAACTCTAGCGATAACTTTCTAGCCAACAAGGAAAGAATAGAGATTTCTAGTAATGGTCCAGCTTGCGGACCTGCTGGCGGGGGTCTTGGATTTCCAGGCCGGCCGCCAGGGCCAGACCCGGAGTTTCTCAAGACCCTTGGCTTAAGTGATGAGCAGCGTGAAAAGCTGCATGCTATTCGAGCAAAAGAGCAGCTCGCTAGCGCTTCGCGGATTTCGGAGTTGATTAAACTGCGTCATCAGCTTATGGAGACAATTACTGGTACTGACAAAGGCGATGCTAAGGCTGATGCGCTCTCAATTCAGCGTCAGATTAATAGCCTTGAGAATGCCAATCAATTAGATCGCATAACCTCTATGCTCGAGGCCAAAGCAGTCTTTACTGAGGAGCAGCAAAAGCAAATGCGTCGTCATATGCTTGAGCATGAGCCCTTCATGGGGCCGCCACCGCCCGGCCCTATGGGACCTATGGGGCCAATGGGTCCAACGGGAGATAGACAGCCACCGGATCGGGGTGCCCCGAGGGTTTAGTCAGTTTTCTAGTCGATTTTTTGCTTGGCAATGAAAGCCAGCCCGACCTCTAGCTTTTCGAGGTGCTGATCAACTGTTTTTTGTCCCCCGGCAAATTCATAGTTTTCAAAGAAGGCGAATACTTCTTTGGCCAGTGACTCGTCAAGCAAGCCAGTAACTCCTTCTACCAGTCTGGTCATGATCAGGCTGGGGAAGGTTTTATTGATTTGCTCCCAATTGCTTTTAACAAAGTGCCAGCCTACTATGCGGCCGTGCGGGTTGAGCATGATGTTGCGCACCAGGTAGGGCGCGTTCTGTCCCTTAACTTCACCGGCTAGAGTCTTGGCCAATGTCTTCTCTAGCAGGGCGGCATCTTGAAACATTCCCAGGGCGTACATGTAGCGCTCTTGCTCTTGGGGCGAGCTGCCGTTCTTGAAGGACGCTTCAAATTGTTCATAGCGTTTCTGCTCGCCGCTTGATGCCAATACCGCTACAACAGCAGAGAGTACATCTGGGGCTAACTGCACCTCTCCGCTTAAGTGCTTGTCGTAGCGTGCGGCTGCTTCTTTGCTGACATCTTTGTCACCGCCAGTAGTGCCGAGTGTTGAAATTGCCAGCCCTCTTAGTTGCTTGGTTAGCTCGCTTTCTTTCGCTTTGACTTCCCAGCCAAGTCGTTTATAGGTTGGGCTCAATATTTCAACGGTTAGTGCTCGCAGCTTTTCAATTGCTTTCTTGTCGCTGCTGAAGGCCCGATCGCAATATTGCAGGGCGCCAGCAATAACCGACCAGACGTTCTTATCTTCTTCATCTTTGAACAATTTCGTGAATTGTAGAAACTGGTTGAGCTTAACTGTGCCATTCATAGTTAGGGCCCAGAGATCGCTAGCGAGATTGAAACGCTCTAAAGCGCTCAATTGTGGCAACACGGCTTTGAGGCTGTCGAGCAGCTCTGAGCTGTAGTTGACGCGATAGAAACCGCTGCCGCCTGCATTTACTACCAGCCATTCGAGATCTTTCTCGAAACTTGCTTTGGTTTCGTCTTCTTTTAGCAAGAGAGTTTTTTCAACTAGTTTGCTCTCACCCTTTAGTTTGGCGCGCATTAAGACAGGCACCTGATAAAGCACTTTAGCAGCATCATTAGCCTTGCTCTCGAGGTAATAAAAGCGTTTTTGCTTGAGGGTAACCGATTTTTTGTCTGCATCTAAACTTGCTGAAATCATGGGATAACCTTCTTGGAATATCCAGGAATTCATGATTTCTTGTACTGGCGCGCCAGAGGCTGATTCTAATGCCTGCCAGAGGTCATTGGTCTCGGTATTTGCAAACTTGTGTTTCTGCAAATAGCTGTTGACGCCGCTCTTAAATTTATCCGGGCCAATAAATTGCTCAAGCATGCGCAATACAGACGCGCCTTTCTCATAGGTTAAGACATCAAACATGCCATTGGCTTCTTCTGGTGCGTTGACCGGAAATTCAATTGGTCGAGTGGCCTTGAGACCATCTGTGGCAAAAGCCATGGCTCTAGAGGCGCCGAAAGATTCCCAGCGCTTCCAGTTTGGTCGTAAATTATCAACTGCCACTAGTTCCATAAATGTGGCAAAGGCTTCGTTTAGCCAAATGCCATTCCACCACTTCATGGTTGTAAGATTGCCAAACCACATATGGGCCAACTCGTGGGCGACTACGTCGGCAACTCTCTCTAGCTCAGCGTGAGAGGCCTGTTCTGTATCGACAAGCAGGGCGCTCTCTCGATAGATAATGGCGCCTACATTTTCCATAGCACCAAAGGCGAAGTCAGGTACGGCAATCATGTCCATTTTGTCGCCAGGGTAGGGAATACCGTAGTATTTGTTGAAAAATGCTAGGGCTGCTGCACCAATTTCTAAAGCAAATTTGGTTAGATGTAGTTTGCCTAAGGGCGCATAGATGCGCATTGGAATGCCATCAACCATCACCGCTTCGCTCATTTCTAAATGACCAACAACGAAAGCGACAATGTATGTCGACATCTTCATGGTTTTGGCAAAAGTTATTGTTTTCTTGTTGCCTTCGATACTTTCGCTTTCAACTGATGTATTAGAAAGTGCTGTTAGATCTTTGTCGACACAAAGAGTCAGTTGAAAAGTCGCTTTGAATGAAGGTTCATCAAAGCAAGGAAAAGCACGGCGGGCATCGGTTGCTTCAAATTGAGTCAGGGCTATCCAGCTTTTTTCGCCATTTTTGAGTGCTTGAGCGCTGCGATAGAAACCTCGTAGCTTGTCATTGATTTCACCGCTAAAATCGAGCTTGAGGTGCCAGGTGCCGGCGGCCAGTGTGGAAGGGAAGACCAAGCGCACACGCTCGTTTTCTTTCTCTATCTTTACTATTGCAGTCTGGCTAGTTTCACTGCCATCTTGCTCGATGCGAGCATTTTCGATTTGCAGATCAATGGCATTGAATAATATTTCGTTGGTGGCGCTGTGGATGGACAGGGTGATTGTTTCACTGCCTGAAAATTTGAAGCTGGCCAGATCGGGAACCAGTTTAATTTCATAACTGATTGGTGAGACTGTTTCTGGTAGGCGATAAGCATTTTCTTTTGCTATTGTGGCCTGGCTAGGTTTTTGATCCGACATTTAAAGCATCTCCCTCAATTGCGCAAGGCATGATATCACGCATGTCTGGCAAAAGAGGGGATGGCTTTAGACTGGCTAGATTAGGTCTAGGCTGCTTATATTCCGATGTAGTTGCGAATTTCGGTGAACAGGCCTGGGTTGCCGTTGTGCACGTAGTCAATAAAGCCTGGGTTGTTATAGGTATTCCAGTTATATTGACCGGTGTAGTTCGGATTGTACGATTGCCATTGAGTTTTCATTTGCAATTCAAGAGCTTCGCGCTGGGCTTGTTGGTAGGCATTGTTGCGACGATTCCAGTTATTGGCGACATAGACTCGTTGATCGTTCCAGTCGCTTGGATAAGAGCGGAAGTTGCGGGCGCGGCGCAAGTCTTGCTTGGCCCACTGTTGTTCTACTCTGTCGCTGACACCATTGTTATTGCGATCATTTTTATGACGGCCCCAGCCCCAGCCCCAACCATGGCGGTTGTTGTTGCCATTGTTGCGGTTTCGGTCGTCATCGCGATCGGCGAAAGCTGGAGCGATAGTCGTGCTGAGCACGATTACGCTAGCAATTATTTTTAGCCTTGATTTTAGCATTGATAAATTAGCCATTAGTCCTCCAAGGACAATTGTTGGAAGCATTGAAGCCAATTGATTCAGAAGCCCAATGGCTTTTTGAAATATGGTTTTCTTGCTCGGGTTTTTCTTGCTCAGTGGTTTGCTTGACGACCGACATGGCCGATGGTTCCAAATAAATAGTTGTCAGCATCAAACTTCTAAATTCGTCCACCATATCTATAGATTGCTTAAAGCAAGAAAGACGTCGAAGCGTTAGCATATAGACCGCGTATGCTGATTTAATCTTGGTTTTATAAGTGAGGAAAGGAAAAGCTATGGTAGAAGTGCAGGCTAACGCCGTTGCAACCATTAAGGAATTGGCCAGCCAGCTTAGAGCTGACAGCATTCGGTCTACTACCGAAGCGGGTTCCGGTCACCCCACATCGTCAATGTCGGCAGCCGATATCATGGCTGTGCTTATGACCAAATTTTTGAAATATGACTTCAGCAAGCCAGAGCACCCAAACAACGACCGCTTGATCTTCTCCAAGGGTCATGCTTGCCCACTGCTTTATTCGATGTATAAGGCTGCTGGCGCCATCACTGACAACGAGCTGATGACTTTGCGCAAATTTGGCTCGAGACTTGAAGGCCACCCTATTCCTAAGCTTTTGCCCTGGGTTGATGTTGCCACTGGCTCCCTCGGTCAAGGTCTTGCCATGGGCGTCGGTATGGCCCTGACAGCCAAATATCTCGACAAGCTGCCTTATAAGGTCTGGGTTTTGCTGGGTGACAGTGAAATGGCCGAAGGCTCGGTTTGGGAAGCCATGTCATGTGCATCTCACTACAAGCTCGACAATATGGTTGCTATCCTTGACATGAATCGTCTTGGCCAGCGAGGCGAAACTGCCTTTGGTTGGAACTCCGCTTTGTACAGTGAGCGCGCTAAAGCATTTGGCTATCACGTAATTGAAATCAATGGTCATGACCTTGGTCAGATTGATAAAGCTTTGACAGAGGCCATTGGCGTTACTGGCAAACCGACAATGATTATCGCTAAGACTGAAAAAGGTCATGGCATTCCTCTCACTGCCAATCAAGATAACTGGCACGGCAAGCCGCTTTCGAAAGAACAAGCCGAAGAAGCTGTCAAGCTCTTGGGTGGTGTCACTAACCATTCAGTGGTAGTGCAAAAACCAGCCGATCTTCCTACCAAGAAGTCACCGACTGCTGAGATTAGTTGCTCTGGTAAATTTGTTGCCCCTGTCTACACAAGCCCTGCTGCCACTCGAGAAGCCTATGGAGATGCTCTTAAGGCTCTTGGTGGTGCTCACAGCGATGTGGTTGTCTTAGATGCCGAAGTTGGCAACTCTACTTATTCTGACAAGTTTGCCAAGGCTTACCTTGACCGTTTCTTCGAGATGTATATCGCTGAGCAATTGATGGTTGGTGTGGCAATCGGCATGTCTACTCGTGGCAAGAAGGTATTCTCTTCAACCTTTGCTGCTTTCTTGTGTCGCGCTTATGACTTCATTCGCATGGCTGCTATCTCTAGAGCTACCATCAAGCTTTGTGGCTCCCACGCTGGTTGTTCAATTGGCGCTGATGGCCCTTCTCAAATGGCCTTAGAAGACTTAGCCATGATGCGTGCTATTCACGGCAGCACCGTGCTTTATCCTTCAGATCCTGTATCGACCGCTAAACTTGTCGAAAAAATGTACGGTGTGGAAGGTGTTTCTTATATGCGCACAACCCGCGAAAAGACTCGTGTGCTCTACAAAGAGGAAGATACTTTCGAAATTGGTGGCAGCAAAGTTCTACGTAGCTCAGCTGATGACATGCTCACTCTGGTTGGTGCTGGTATCACTCTGCATGAATGCTTGAAAGCTCATGATGAACTCAAAGCACAAGGCATTCACGTTCGCGTGATTGACCTTTATTCCATCAAACCAATCGATGCTAAAACCTTGACCACAGCTGCTCGTGAAACAGGCACTTTGATTGTGGTAGAAGACCACTGGCCAGAAGGTGGTATGGGTGATGCCGTACTTGATGCCTTCACACCAAAAGGTCCAGTTACCCGTGGTGGCAAAGTAGTTAGTCTCGACATCTTGCCTAAGATCGTCAAGATTGCTGTACGTGACATGCCTGGTTCCGGTACACCGGAAGAGTTGATGGATGCCGCTGGCATTACTTCAAGTCATATTGTGGCTACTGTAAAGTCGTTGGTTTCATAACGACATTCAGAACTAAAGCCATAAATTGAGTGCTAAAAAATGCTCCTCGACCCTATGGGGAAGAGGAGCATTTTATTTGATTGAATTGGTTGCTCTCTTGAGAAGCTCGAAATAGCAAGGTCGCTATTATCCGTTGGCCAGGAGAGCTAGTTCAATCTTAGTTAGGGCTAACTGTGCGCTTGTCTAGCTCTTTGGCTGTAAGTTTGACGCTTACTTTGTTGAGGTCTTTCTCAATCTTAGATTCATCTTCGTAGCTTAGTTTGCCAGCATTTTTTGATTTGGCTTTTTCGATTTTTTCATTGATTTTAGTGATGTCACTGCGCAGTTTGTCTGCTTCTTTCAGTGTCAACTCATTCGCCTTTTGTCCCTTGTCAATTTTCTTGCTGAGAATCTCAATGCGGTCAGTAATTGTAACTTTGGGTTTGGCTTGTGCTTCAGGAGCCGCAACCGTCAGCGCGGCGCCAAAGCTAGCAGTAATAACTAGACCCAAGAAAAGATTTGCCAGAGTGCGGTTCATTAATAGTCCTCCACGACCAAAAAGAAATTGCTGGGAGAATCTTAGCGCAGATTCTCCTGGTTATAATGAAAGCCTGGAGTCTACTGAATTCCCCAAATGCTTATGGCCGGTGAATATTGCCGATTCATTCTAAGCAAGAAACGTTGCTACTCGCCAGTCTGGCCCTTAGCCTTCTACTGCTGTTGCCAACTCCATCTGCTTTGGCAAAGAAGCTGTCAGATGCACCTGCGGGCAAGGATGCTAAGACGGCCGTCCTCAAGCCCTCGGTCAAATATCTCAATTTCCCCGAGCGCTCAGTTGGTTTTGTACAGGCTTACACTTTTGACCCGGACAGCTTTGACTTCGGAGCCACCCGCATTGCTAATGCTTGCGGTCGAGTGGCCGTTCCTCAGGCTGCCGAGTGCGGATTGGTCGTTAACTATGACGGGGCCCAAGATCTAACTTTCTTGAACAAGCTTGCGCCCGGCGCCCTGGTTGTTTTGCAATGCAATAATTTTGAAATAAGTGATGAACAGTTTCTTGCTATTAATCATCTAGAGAAGATGAAAGTACTGGAGCTGAGTTCGACTGATATTGGTAATCGCGGTTTTGAGCATTTAAAGACCTGTTCTAGCCTGGTAGAGCTGGTGATGAACAGCTGTCTAATAACTGGGCCTGCCTTGGCTAGTTTGAAAGACCTCACCACTCTAAAGCGCTTAGTGGTCGACCATAACGACCTTGATGATGCCTCTCTTGCCTCTCTAAAAGGCTTGAAGAATCTTATGGCTGTGCGTTTGCAAGCTTGCAAAATCGGCGATGCCGGACTGGCCCATTTGAAGGGTTGTGAGCGTCTAACTCATGTTGATATCGGTCTAAATAAGAACATTACCGATAAGTGTTTGCCCACCCTGCTTTCGTTCAAGAATCTCATCCACCTTGATTTAACCGACACCTCAGTGACCATGGTCGGCTTCAGACAATTGAGCAAACTGCCTAAGCTTACCCATTTTGGTTTCGCTTTCAGTAGTGTCAGTGAAAAGCAACTGGCTGAATTGCGCAGGCTTATGCCGCACTGCCAAATCACTAACAGCCGTGCCGGCAAAGTGCCTCTCGACGTCTTTGAGCCGATTAGTAAAAAACGCCGCTAGTGCTGGAAGAGAGGTCCAGGAGGGGAGCTATT
Organism: Cyanobacteriota bacterium erpe_2018_sw_21hr_WHONDRS-SW48-000092_B_bin.40; assembly: GCA_030917395.1. GTDB lineage: Bacteria > Cyanobacteriota > Vampirovibrionia > Obscuribacterales > Obscuribacteraceae. The sequence continues at coordinate 279 of JAUPUU010000217.1, read as the reverse complement.
TGCCAGTGAAGGTGATCTCGGCTTCGAATGCTCCTTTGGGCTGGTCGTGCAAGGCAATGAAGCTCTTGGCGATCGCATCGGGCGCAAATGCAGTACCTTCTTTGACGATACCGCATACGGTGACGGTGGCGGCGTGAACACCTTTGCGTCCAAGCTCCTGGTGCAGGCACTGCGAAAGTGCTCTCAAGCCTGCTTTCCCTACTGAAAGAGCTGTTTGATTGTGGAACGGTTGCAAGGCAAAGCCACCGCCAGTAATAAGAATGGTGCCTTTCTCTTTGG
>JAUPUU010000216.1 GCA_030917395.1 Cyanobacteriota bacterium erpe_2018_sw_21hr_WHONDRS-SW48-000092_B_bin.40 | reverse complement strand
CAGCGTAAGCAGCAAGCGAGCCACACGACTGGGAACCTGGCGGAAGACTAAATCTTCTATACGAGCATTAGCCTGCTTGAGACGATCGCCAATGATGCCAATAAAGCGCAGACCAAACTCGGGGTTTTCGCGCACGAAACTAAGGAAGGATTCACGGCTGATTTGATAAATTCTTGAGTCTTCAAGAGTTTCAGCATAGCTGTCGTGCTCAGCGTTTTCCCAGGCGGCTTCGCCAATCATGTCGCCGGGTCCAAGCAGGGCAAGAATCACAGTTTTGCCTTCAGTCGAAAGCCTGGTCACCCGCACTCGCCCTTTCTCTATAAAGTAGATGGCGTCGCAAGGGCCCCCAGGAGAAAAAATAGTATGGTGTTTGGGCAGCTCAAGCTCTTCTAAAATGCCGAGCAATCGGCCCAGCTCGACCGGGTTGAAAGCCTCGAAGATCTCGCTGTGCCTTAAGCTGAACAGCCTTTGAGCACTTTTCATGAAGACCCCCCTTGGATGAACCCAGAATAGTAAACAGCCACAAAGCTCGAAACGGTGCACCCGTGGGGCGCCAAAAGAAATACAAATATTTCTCGGCTCAAATTGAACTAAGCCGGGGAAATAAACGTTATCTGTATTACCCCTCGAAAAAAATATTGTTGGGTAACAACCTTTTTATACCCCCACCCCCTCTTTTCTAACTTGATCAGAGGGAAGGGGCTAAGAAGAACCGGAAACACATCGTCCGCATACCGCACAAACACCCGATCGCATATACACTAGACAGCGTGCGGGTTGTGCTTACTTTTTATCTGAAAGAGCAAGCAAAACCGCTATAATTTGCCAGGTGTAGACAAGGTTTTCGCTTGAACAGATTTTGGTCTGTACAACCTTGTTTTTCCAAGTTAATCGCTCTGCTGTTCTGTTGCCCGCGGTTGTCAGCTTTGCTTTTTTATCTATTTTTAGTTTATAGAGTCGAGGAGATTTAATATGGCGATAGTGACCAAAGAGAAAGCCGTGGATAAACAGGAAAAGGCCCCCATCGAAAAAGTAGCCCGTGTCAAAGACACTTCAGGCACTGAAGACAAAAGCAAAAGCCATGCGCCATCAGCAGAGCGTCTCAAAGCTCTAGGCGCAGCCCTTGATTCAATCAAGAAGCAATACGGCGACGGCTCAATCATGAAGTTGGGCGATTCGCGCAACAACCAAATTGAAGCAGTGCCAACCGGCGCCATCACCTTAGACGTAGCCCTGGGGGTCGGCGGTCTACCAAGAGGCCGAATCATTGAAATATATGGTCCAGAATCTTCTGGTAAAACCACTTTGGCCCAGCACGTAGCTGCTGAAGTACAAAAACTTGGCGGTATTGCCGCCATTGTTGACGCTGAGCATGCCATGGACCCAGACTACGCTCGCGCCCTGGGCGTAAACGTAGATGAACTCTTAATCTCGCAACCAGATACTGGTGAACAGGCCCTCGAAATTACCGAACAGCTTGTGCGCTCCGGTGCTGTTGACCTGATCATCGTTGACTCAGTGGCAGCTCTTGTACCAAAAGCTGAAATTGAAGGCGAAATGGGTGACAGCTTGCCCGGTTTGCAAGCCCGATTGATGAGCCAAGCACTACGTAAGCTCACCGCTATCGTCTCTAAAACCCACACATCAATCATCTTCATCAACCAACTTCGTCAAAAAATTGGCGTGATGTATGGCAACCCCGAAACAACCACTGGTGGAAACGCTCTCAAATTCTATGCCTCAATCAGACTAGATATTAGAAAGATCGAGACCCTGAAAAAAGATGGCGTTGAAATTGGCAACCGCGTCAAGGTCAAAGTCGTCAAAAACAAGTGCGCTCCTCCTTTCCGCATCGCTGAATTCGACATCATCTACGGAAAAGGCATCAATACCGCTGGTTGCTTGCTCGATGTAGCTGCAGAACACGATATCGTCAAGAAATCAGGAACATGGTTCAGCTACAAAGAAGAGAGAATTGGACAAGGTCGCGAACAGGCCAAGACCTTCCTTGAAGCCCATCCTGAAATGCTCAAAGAAATTGAAGTACGCGTGAAAGCTCAAATCGCTTCAGGCGTAGTGCCAACCAAAGAGCCAAAAGAGAAAGATAAGAAAGACAGTTAGTCATTCGCTCTTGATCTAGAAGCAGGCTGATATAAAGAAAGGGTGGAGTGCAAATTATTTGACTCCATCCTTTTTTTGGATGACTGAGGATAAAACCACGGCGACGAAAAATACTAACGCTAAGCCCAAAGCAAAGCAGAAAAAGCCCAAAGCGGCAGCACAGGCCAAGCAGCCTGTGGCCAAGTCTAAGCTGCCCCAATTAGCTTTGCCACAATTCAGCTTCAGCCCCCGACAGTGGCTAATAGCCTTGGCCTGCGGTGCAATAGCGGGCTTGGCCGCGCCTGGTTTGGAGCAGTGGTACCTTGCCTGGTTTGGCTTTGCTCCACTTTTTCTGCTCATCTATGCCAATAATTCATACTTCAAACAAATTATGTTAGCGGGCGCTTTTGGCCTGGCCTACAACCTTGTTTACTTACACTGGTATCTCAACCTGGCTCCCCTTGACTGGCTTGGCTTTAGCGGTATCTTTGGCCATCTTTTAGCCATCCTTGCCTGGCTAAGCGTGTCGATACACCAGGCTCTCGCCTTTATTTTGTTTGCTGCCCTGGTTAGTCGCCTACCGCTTTCAGGATCTTTCACAGCCAAGCGCGGTCCTAAAAAAGTTTGGTTAATTCCTGCCCTGGTCGTACTGCCTATCGCCTGGGTTCTGATCGTTAACCGACTTGGCAATATGCCCGACCTCATGGGCGTGCCCTGGACAATGCTGGAATACACTCAATATAAGCAACCTGCCGCCCTTCAGTCAGCCTCAGTGATTGGTGGCATAGGAATCTGCGCCCTGATTATTGCCACCAACGTCACTATTGCCTCTTTCATTGCTACTTTTTTTGGCGGTGGCACCAAGCAATTCAAACGCCTCGCAGCAGAGAACAAAGAAACAGCTTTTTATCACTGCCTGGGCATGGCACTAGTACTGGTGGCAGCCTATTGCCTTGGCTACCAGCAAGAAGGGCAGGTCAAGACTAATGCTACGGTCGATACCACCATGGTTCAAGGCGGCATTAACATCGACATGCAAAAAACAGAGCGGCGCTTTACCATCGAAGATTTAGTAGATAACTACGACAAGTTACTCGCCAACAGTCACGATTCTTTAGTAGTTTTACCGGAAGGAGCATTGCCAACTTATTTGCGAGAACAGCCTGGCGTAATCAGCTGGCTCAAAAGCAAGGCCGCTGAAAAGCATCTCGATATTGTTGTCGGATCAATGGATCGCAGTGAAGCAAATCGACCATACAATGCCGCATACGGCATCACCAGTAGTGGCGTAGTTTTGCCAGAAGTCTATCACAAGCGTTTTCTTGTACCGATTGGAGAATACACACCTCTGCTCGTCAACTATTTACCAGAATGGGTAAAACGCTGGACAAATACACCGGCTGGAGGTGGCTTTGCCGCAGGAAAAGAACCGGTTTTACTAGACTTATCTAGAGGCAAAATTGCCCCACTAATCTGTTTTGAATCGATATCGCCCGAAGTCACCGCTGCAAGCTGCAGGGCCGGTGGCCAGTTACTAGTTAATATTTCGGACCTGGCCTGGTTTCACAAATCTGACTGTGGTCAGCAAATGCTGGCTTTTGCAGTACTCAGGGCAATCGAGAATCGTCGATATTTTATCTTTGCCGCCAACACCGGACCATCTGCCATAATTGATCCCACAGGGAAAATAACACATTACCTTCCACAGGGCGAAAAATCTAAGTCGATACTGAATGGCAAGGTAGGGCTCAACTGGCAGCCAACAGCCTTTGCACTCTGGTATCGATAAACAGACAGAGACAAAGATGACAAATTTTTCGCACTTCACATTTTCTAAAATCACTTATTTAAGCCAGGCAATATTGTGTGCCTTTGTTGTCAGCTTGCCAGCAGCATTGGCTACCGAGCCCTTTAGTGGCGCGACTATTGGCAACCAGATTAGAGAAAGCTGGGCCAAACAAAGCGCCTCGAAAGACTCCAAAACAAAACTGGCAAAAGCCACAGTTGAAACAACCATAAAAGCACCCAAAGAGTATGTCTGGAATGCCTTAACTGATTTTGGCCGCTATCCGCGCATCTTCCCCAAAGTAAAGTCTTGCCAAGTACTAAAAAGGGAAGGACAGCTGGTTTACATCGAGAGTTATCTCAAGCCCCAACTGTTTGTCAACGAACAATGTCAGCACACAATTAACGACCTGCAAAACAAGCCAGACCGCTTGCGCTGGAAAATGGTAGACGGCACATTCAAAGCTGTTGAAGGCGAGTGGCAGCTAAAATCAGTCAATTCGGGTCGGCACTGTCAGGTAATCTACACTTTAGAGGTAGACCCAGGCCCAGCCATTCCTCGGCCAATAGCAAGCTTAGCCTTGAAGATGACTCAGAAAGAAATTGTCGGCAATTTCAAACAAGTGGTAGAAAAAGACGCGCAGTCGCTCAATTCGAACCAACAGGCAGCAAACTCGGCACTGCTCGAGCCTGAAAGCTAATACTAGAGTAAATTGCTATTTGCTGTACTTGGTAGCAGCAGTGACTTCAACAGTAACCATAGTCTTGCCGCTCTGGTTATCGACACTCTTGATGGTTCCCATGGCAACCTCGCCCCAGGCAGTCGAGTGAGGAGTCATGCCTTCGCCCTGCTGCATCACTTTAACGTACTCATTATTCTCATTTTTGCGATTGAGAGAGCCTTCTACTTCAATCACCAGACTAGTTAAGCCAGCCACAGTTTTAGGTTTGCCGGATAGACGGCCTTTAGCAATCTCTTCCCAGCGCTGATTAGTGGTATTTGTGCCAATTCCCCACTCAAGAATCTGAACAGGTTTGCTCAGTCTAATCATGACCTTTTCCTCTGACTTCCAACGACAGCCTTACTGCAAAAACGTTATCACATTTAGGGGCGAGTCTCCCAAGTAAGCGTCTAAGCTAGGGCATTTCTCTAGCGTTTCTTCAAACTTTCGACGATGTCAGGTAGAAAATCTTCCAAACACTTTCCTTCTAAACCAAAAAGGTCGTGCGCCTCTTTAGAACTGCTATGAGAATCTGTAATTAAAATTTGGGCCAATTCAAGAGTAATTGTGTTCTTCGGCAAGACCTTAGTGGCCATTTCAAAAGCTTTCCCAGAAAGCTGACTGGGAATAGTCATGGTCGTACCCGAAAGACCAAACTCAAAGCGAATAGTCTCAAGCATCTCTATCAACGAATACTCTTTCGGACCAGCAATTTCCAAAACTCGCCCGGTCGACTCTTTCATATAAATGCAATCAACAACGCAGCGAGCGACTTCATCAACATGCACTGGCATCAAGATATTCAGGCCACTACCAACAACTGGCAAACAAGGCTTAAAAGTCACCAGGGGCTTGATCATTTCAACATAAGGAAAGCGGGAGCCGAACATATATGAAGGCCGCAAAATGGTCCAGTAAAGTTTAGAGTTGCGAACAATTTCGTCGCCCGTAAACTTACTGCTCAAATATTCACTGCCTGACTCTTCACGCGCGCCCAAGCAGCTCACTTGCACAAAGCGCTGAATGCCATTCTGTTCGGCTAGAGCTGTGAGCTTCTCTACCAACTCGACATTTAGATAATCATAAGAGCTAGCTCTTGAGCCATCGCTATTCAATCTAAAGCTACCAGAAATATTGATAATGGCATCAACGCCATCGACAGCACGCAGCAACACTTCATCGTTTTCGAGAGAGCCAACCACAACCTCGATACCACGCTTGCGATACTGAGAAAGGTTAGATGCCTTCCAATCGCCAGCCCCGCGGGTCAACAAGCGAATAGGAAGCTGCCGAGCCATCATTAGCTCGACGACCGGTTCGCCGAGGAAGCCAGTTCCGCCAATCAGGAGCAGCAAATATTTATTCCTTTAGAACCTGACACCAAAACCGCTGCCACCGAATCTAATACCACTACCACCCAAGCCGTATCCACCAGCAGGATATCCATAAGGGCTAAAGCCATTATTGAACGAGCTATATCCCCCCATGGGAACACCGACAGGTACCCCCAAACCCATACCCATCCCAGCCGGATAACCGAAGCCAGCACCAGCAGGAAGGCCACCAAGGCCGGTGCCATAACCGCCGTAAGCACTGTTGCCATAGGCACCAGCGGGATAACCAGTCGATCTACCTACAACTTGACCAGTTGCAGGGTTGATCAAATTACCTGACATCGAATCGACCAAGAAACCAGTGCTAGGGTCACGCACCATAGCGCCAGCACCAGGAACTCCGTAGCCGTTCGTGTAGCCGCCATAAGTGCCATAGCTGCCGTAACCACCACCGAGCATGTTGCCAATCGAATTGATGATTTTGCCAAGGCCTCCGCTTCCGCGAGTTTGGGTCTGGCTTTGGCTAGTCATGCCACTACCCATACTGCCCATCGATCCCAGTGAACTCATACCGCTGCCCATATCAAGATCGTCATCGAAGTCATCGCGACGAGAACGATTAGCCCGAGCAGTTTTCGGTGGAGCCGCTGCAACCGGCACTTTCTCTACTAGCTTTGCCACACGCTCGGGCAAGCTCAAAGAGGCACCAGAGTCGGGTTTATTAGGGAAGACAGTTTCTTCTAACCGGCTCACTCTCTCTATCAGTGGATCCGAAGCAAAAGTTTTACCGAGCACAGCGTTTTCTAAAGCCGTGACCTTGCTACTCAAGCCGATAGCGCCACCGGGAACAGCGGTGCCTCCAGAATCAGAGTCGAAACGGTCACTAGCAGCAGCACGCCCAGAAGATGCCCCAGTTTGAGCCCGAGCAGTGGAACCAGCCGATGCCGCACGGCGAGGAGCAACTGGTGGCAAATCATCATCTTCTTCATCAAGGGCTCGACCAGCACTGCGAGGGGAACCGATTGAACCCATGCCATAGGCACCAGAAGCACTATTAGAACCTCGGCTGGCAGACCCAGTGCTACCCATGCCATACCCACCAGAAGCGGCGCCAGAAGCACGGCTGCCAAAGGCATTTTGCATATCTTTGCGCAAATCTCTGCCACTAAATGAACGGCCATCTTCGCCATCACTGCGGGCGACAGGCTGTCGCGACGGCTGCTTGGGCGCAGGGAAGCTGATATCGTCATCCTCATCATCAAGCCAATCAGTGCCTGGTGGTGCTTGTTTAGCGACATCAACTCGAGTCTTCTCTTTAAGAGCATCAACTCTTTCACTCAAATCAGTGAATTTAGATGGTTTGCCGAAAACTTTAGTTTCAAGACGATTCAAGCGATCGGCTACTGAATCAGAAGCATAATCACGCTTAAAGATGCTCTGCTCAAGGGCAGTCACGGCCGGATATTTACTTTCACCACTCAAGACTTGACCGCCAGGCTTTTTACCCTGACTGCGCTCTTCGCTCAAATCTAAATCGCTGTCATTGTTATTGACTGGCTTGGCAGCAGAGCTGCTACTGCGCCCAGAAGAAGAAGAAGATCCTTCACTCTTGTCGCTATCTTCACTAGCTACAGCGCCAAGATTAGGCACAGTGTCAGCCAGATTTTTCAAGCGGGTCTCACTAGCACCAGTTCTCGCTTCACCAAAAATCATTTTTTCAAGGCGCTCAAGGCGAACCGCCTCTTCGTCCTTAGGATAAGTATGTTTGAAAAACTTCACTTCAAGCTGACTGAGCCGGACATCAGAGCCCACTGAAGCCATGGCCGAGTGGCCAGCACGGAGCCCACTGATGGTGCCAGAACCGCAACCTAAATCAAGCGGCAAAGAAAAGGCCAGTGCTAATGACAGCCCCGCAACCAGGCGACCCAACCTAAGCCTTTCTAATCTAAGACCAACAAATCTAAGACTTACTAGGCTCAAGGAGCGGCCGAGCAAATTTGTCTCAAGTTTGGCGGCAGTATTGGTCACGTTCATTGCTCTCGGAATTGAGTTCTTGCTCTTGCGAGCGCCTGTTTCAGTGTCAGCTATCCAAGTAGAGCCATCTTACCATGCTTTCCAAGACCCAGCGCCACTTTCCACCCTCATCGCTCGACCCTTCAGCCTTGTCAAGGAAGTCAACGGCGCCAACAACTAAATTAGGACGACCAGCAAGGCAGCCTTGTTCCCCGCCCCTTGAAATGCCCAAAGCTGAAGCAACCTTAGAAGCCTGCCATTACAGTCATAATTTTCACGATAGTTAGAGTTTCGAGAGCTTTCTTCGCTATTCTGTAACGTACTAATAATTACAGCGAAAGAGGCCCCATGCCAGCCAGTCAAAACCTTTCAAAATCTAACACTGCCAGCCCTAAAATCGCCCTCGATGGCTACAACCTGACCATTGAAGATGTCGAAACCATTGCCAACAAGCAAGCCAAAGTTGAGCTTTCAACGACGGCCTTAGAGCAATTACAGAAGTCGCGCGAAATAGTTGAAGGATATTTACAAAGAGGAGACGTGGTCTACGGAATCACCACCGGCTTTGGCAAATTTAAAGACATCTATATCGCACCAGAGCAAACAGAACAACTACAGCGCAATTTTCTTTTCTCACACGCCTGTGGCATGGGCGATCTATTTGACAGCAACACCGTGAGAGCAATTACCCTTTTACGCGCCAACGCTCTAGCAAAAGGCTTCTCTGGCATTCGGCCAGAAGTTGTAAATCTACTTGTAGAGCTACTAAACCACGAAATTCATCCAATCATTCCGCAGCAAGGTTCAGTTGGTGCCAGCGGAGACTTAGCGCCGCTATCGCATCTAGCCCTGGTGCTGATTGCCGAAGGCAGTGCGGAATATCAGGGCAAAGTTTTAAGTGGAAAAGAGGCGCTGGCAGCCGCTGGACTCAGACCAGTTGTTCTAAAGGCCAAAGAAGGTCTGGCCCTCACCAATGGCACCCAGGTGATGAGCGCTCTTGGATGCTTGGTAGTAAGCGAAGCTGATCGCCTAGCAAAAATGGCAGACATCATTGGAGCCATGAGCCTAGAAGCACAGCTGGGCTCACAAAAAGCATTTCTGGCCCCCGTGCATGACGTTCGCCCTCACCCAGGACAAAAAGCTTCAGCTAGCAATCTCCTCAAGCTTCTGGCTGAGAGCCAATTGATGGAAAGTCATAAAGACTGCCCCATGGTGCAAGACGCTTATTCACTGCGCTGCATGCCACAAGTGCACGGCGCATCGCGACAGGCTTTCAAGCACGCTCGCGAAGTGCTAGCAATTGAAATCAACTCAGCCACCGACAATCCACTAGTCTTTCCAGACCAAGTTATCTCTGGTGGCAACTTCCACGGACAGCCACTAGCACTGGTGCTCGATTATGTCGGTATAGCCCTGGCCGAACTAGCCAATATTTCCGAACGCCGCACCGAACGGCTGGTCAATCCAGCCCTATCAAATGGGCTGCCTGCCTTCCTTACGAGAAATGGTGGCCTGAACTCAGGCTATATGATCGCCCAATATACGGCAGCAGCAATTGTCTCTGAAAATAAAGTACTGGCACATCCAGCTTCGGTGGATTCCATTCCGACCTCGGCCAATCAAGAAGATCATGTATCGATGGGCACCATCTCTGCTCGCAAGGCCAGAACAATCATGCACAACCTGCGCCGAGTCTTGGCTATCGAACTGTTATGTGCCGCCCAGGGCCTCGATATGCGTTGCGGTGTAATTGACTCTGTGCCTGATATTGGTCACGTCAGCAAAGGCAGCGGGAAATTTACTCCCGGTTCCGATACTGAACACGGCATGAAAGCCGGTCTTGGCGTAGAAGCCGCTTACCGCTTTGTCCGCAACCACATTCCCTTTCTTGAAGAAGACAGAGAAATGCATTTGGATATGGCCAAAGCAGAAGAAATCATTGCCTCTGGTGAGCTTCTAACAGTGGTTGAGAATGCCATTGGTCCACTAGAATAACTAGATATAGCATAACTAAAAAATAAAGATCAGCTCGCCATAAATTGGCTAGATATGGCGGTCAAATCGAAGGGAATGTCTTCGGCAAGAAACTTAGTGGTGGCCAATTCTGCACTACTAGCTAACTGACCACGGGCCTCAGCGTGCAAAAGCAATAAGTCGTAAAGGCTCGGCTTGTTGAGATCAACCATTGACTTGAGCGACAGTTGAATGCCAGTCAAATTGCCCACCGTATTGTTGTACCAGTTAGGATTGCGAGTCAAAGAAATATCAACCCAGATCACCTGCCGCTCTACTAAATCAAAAATAGCCGGAATCGAAACTCTAGTGTCGCCGCTAACATCCAACTTGTCTTGCACAGTTTTGGCTTCAAACACCTCACCAGACTCCGGCTGTTCGCGAGCCATCCAACCAGCAAAGCACTCAGGCAAATCGCAAAATGGTTGAGCGGTATAACTTAAAAGCGACATCACCACATAGCGTCCATGATGTTTGAGCACTTTATCAATGGAAATATCAATGAATTCGCTAGCTCCCTCTGGGGCATCAACAATATCGCCACTGTGGCAACCGCCAAAATTCTTCAGGTTGTAATAAGTAAGCGCATCGATAAAGGCAAAATTCTCATCGAACACGGCCGCTGACAAATCAATGTCGGTGCGGTAGAGACCATTCTTCCACCAGGTGAAGAAACGCAGAACATTAGTATCAGGCAAAGGCAACCTACTGCCGCGCGAGGTTGTGCGAAGAGCTTTAGAAGCAGACCTTTGCGCAAACGGCACCATAAAATTCTTCAGCTCTGGGTCGACCCAGCAAGTACCCAGAGAAGGAAGCTTAGCAAAGCGCTCAAGCAAGGCTTTGCGACAAAGTCCGGCGGCCAACTCGCAAACGAGAGGCGGCAGCCCCGGTAGGCAGTCAGGAATTGCCTGCGCTTTGGCCAGCTGCGACTTAGGGAAGAAAACCCGCAGTGGCCGCGGCTGCGTCCGGTTCTTAAAATGATGCAAGACCT
>JAUPUU010000215.1 GCA_030917395.1 Cyanobacteriota bacterium erpe_2018_sw_21hr_WHONDRS-SW48-000092_B_bin.40 | reverse complement strand
CGACCAGCTGCAGTTGTAACTTTTAAGTATGCAACTTACGCAATTTCAGGTAAGATGCCAACAGTTAATCGGAAGCTATGCCCTATGCGTAAGAAATAACAGAAAAGATAGGCCGTGTTCACCTCGGCGAAGAGTAGAAGATTTTTGTCAGCCCGAGCGCAAAAGTCTTCAACTCTAATTACGCTGATATTGATTGTGCTGAGCTCAGAAAACTTCTGAAACTTTGCTTGCACATATCACTTGCACACAAATATAGATAGCTGACGGGAAGTAGTCCCAGTGCAGATATCGTTGTTCGTCTGTTAGTCAGATTTCTGTTAGTCAGACTTCCAACGACGCGCTGGCGAATTTTCTCGCGCATTTTTCCGACAACGAAACTACTAAAACCATACTCTAAGAGAAACACCATGAACGAACTACTGACCAAAACAGTATTGGCCCTTCTTTCGAATCGGCCCAAACCTATTTTCGACGTTCTGAAAAACTACTTCGGGCGCAATCCTCGCAAGCATGCCATCGTGCAGGCTCAGTACGACTGCTCACGGCAGACTTGCGTCAACCGTGCACTCAGTTACATCGTTAACCGCAGACCCAGACAAGGTTCTATTGTTGGTATCGCATCCACCGATGACGAATTGAGTTTCAGCGATATCATCAATCCAGATTATCTCGACCAGCACACTGTCGGCCCCATACAATACAAAGACGTAGTGCTCAGCGATGGCACAAAGTTGAGTTGTCCAGAAAAGGCATTGTACCTAATCAACGATGGCACCAACAAATTTGCGATCTGCCTCCACCAACCATCTTTCGAAGACTTCATCGTGCTAGAGGTTATGACAAAAGATAAACGCGCGGCGCAAGACTTCTTGCATCGCGTGGCCTTTGAGGCAGACCGTCAGAGCATCTACAAAGGTCAGGTCGTTACGCTAAAAGAAGGCAAGGGAAGAGAAGTTGGTTTCCAATTTCATCACATGCCCAAGATTGCGCGCGAGCAATTGATATTGCAACCCGAAGTTATTGAAGAAATCGAACGACACACTGCTGGCTTCTCTAAACACAAAGAGCTTTTGGTTTCGCGCGGCCGCCACCTAAAGCGCGGACTGCTGCTTTATGGGCCGCCAGGCACAGGCAAGTCGCTAACCATCATGCATCTGTTGACCGCTATGCCCGGGCGAACAACCATTTTGCTCTCAGGCAATAACGTAAAGCACATAGAAGACGCTTGCGAACTAGCTCGCGGGCTGCAGCCATCCACGGTCATCATCGACGATGTCGATCTGGTGGCACAAGACCGTACCGCTAAGAACTCGAACCCTTTGCTCTTTGAACTCATGAATCAAATGGATGGTCTGGCAGATGACGCTGATGTGCTATTTCTTCTCACGACAAACAAGCCCGAGATACTTGAGCCCGCTTTGTCATCAAGGCCAGGGCGAATCGATCTGGCGGTTCTGATACCACTTCCAGATAAAGAGTGTCGCAGGCGCTTGTTCGAGCTGTATTCAAAAGGATTGCCGCTCGCTGTTGCCGACATGAACAAGTTTATTGAAGGCACTGAGGGTGTCAGCGCTGCATACATTCGTGAGCTGTTCAGGAAAGCCACTCTGTTTGCAGCTGAAGAGGGAGAGGAGGTTAGCATTAACGACCTACACATCGAGGCGGCAGCGAGACTATTGTCGAGTACTGATCAAATGACTGACAAATTGTTGGGGGGAAATAGAATGGCTGTGGAGGTGTAGTGGCAAATAAATTGCTTAGGCACCTCGCCCAGCTAACTTAGTAGCCACAGATTGCTCCAATTGACAACGCACCAATGCTTGCCCTATACTCGCATTGGCCGCTTTAGGCTAATTTCAGGAATCCCTTTACTAAGTACAAATCCAAACTGCACTAGCCTGCAAGAGCAGTCGCTTCTTCACCGAGTAGCGACTCAGCTTGCTGCATTCACTCGGAGGTCCACTCAATGGGCACGGTTTTGCTTACCTATGGCCTCGTGGCCAGCATTGTCATTGTTATCACGGTCTTTTCATACAAACTTTTAGTGTCGCGTTACGGGCCTTCGCTCACAATGCGCAGCCCGCAGAAAAGAGTGGCACTATTAGCCATCTCTCTAATAATCGTCGGTCTTCTACTCGCAAGCGGAATAGCTGAACAAGTTAAAAGCTCGCCAGATGCCAAAACTATCGGCCAGAGATTCAACAACAACCTTGATACTAGCAGCGAAAAAGGTACGAAAAAGGTGGTGTATATCGACCCCCCAATGATTTCCAGTGAAACTTTACTGGTAGACAAGGACACGATCGTGGTGATTTGTTCCGGCGGTTATGTGGGAAGCAATCAAGTAGTAAGGCCCGCGAACTGGCGCGGCCAGTTCGCAATGCTAAATCCCGTCTGCCGCTCCATCTCTGATCAAGCCGAGAATATCGAGAGGTCAGTTGCTCGACAATGGGACGTGACGAAAGCCCAATATAAGCATCTTGCCGCAAATCTATAGCGACGGCTAGAGACATCGCACCCGAATTCAGAGAACCCGCTGGCCGGGACTTCGTAGACCTACCAGAGAAGAACGTGTCGAAAAAATCGTCTTTTTTCGACACGTTTCCTTGACCTGTCGATCCAATCGACATATCATATAAATATGTCGAAATTTGGGCTAATTTTAAACAGATAGGGATATTATGGCTTTTGACCGCAATAAACCATTCAATCACTTGCCTGATTTACCTCCCAGCCAGGAGCTAGAAACCCATACTGTCTTAAAAAAATGCATAGCGGCCCGGGCTGCGCTTGCCGAACTCAAAGGCGCGGGAGGGCTTATTCCAAATCAGACTCTTCTGATTCGGTCGATCGGCCTGCAAGAAGCCAGATTGTCTTCCGAGATTGAAAACATCGTCACCACAACCGACGATCTCTATCAAGCCATGGCAGACTCAATCGACAAGGCCAATCCTGCTACAAAAGAGGTGTTGCGCTACCAGGAAGCGCTGGCAGCTGGCTACAAAACCATTATTCAACAGCCAATACTGACTACAAATCTATTCTGTAGCATTGCTTCCCTCATAAAGCAGCACGATATGAACGTTCGCAAGATTCCGGGCACCAAAATTGTCGATGGCAACAGGAAGGCAATTTATACTCCGCCAGATGGTGAAGCGCTGATTCGCGACAAGCTAAAAAACCTAGAACAATTCATCCACGACCATCAAGACTTAGACCCACTGGTGAAACTAGCCGTGATGCACTATCAGTTTGAGGCGATTCACCCATTCACCGATGGCAACGGCAGGACCGGTAGAATAATCAATATTCTCTATCTGGTGCAACAAGAGCTGCTTTCGATGCCGGTGCTGTATCTTTCGCGCTACCTCATCGAACACAAAAATGAATACTACGCAGGGTTGCGTGGTGTCACTGAGAATTCGAACTGGGAACAATGGATAGCATTTATTCTTGACGGTATCGAGCAAACGGCTAGAGATACACGTGAAAAAATAGCTGAAATAAAATTGGCCATGGACGAAACGCAAGAGCTAATTAAAGAAAAATTGCCAAAAATCTATTCCAAAGATCTTGTTGAAATTTTGTTCTACCACCCATATTGCAAAATTCGATTTCTTGAAGACCGCGACATTGCTCGCAGACAAACGGCTTCTAACTATCTGCGTTTGCTAGAAGAAATAGGTATTCTGCAGAGCGCGCGCGCTGGAAGAGAAACCTACTATATAAATCGTCGCTTGCTGCGCATTCTTACTGGCTAAAATCTTAACTGTGCTAACCTTTACTAGTCATACAGACCAGCCTCCTGACTGAGTCATGCAACAATCCGAGGGCGAACGTGGAAGAGAACGTAGAAGAGATCAGGGAAGAGATCAGCATAGAGATCGGTGAGAACTTTGTGACTGAAAATTGCCTGGACTGCGGAAGCCAAACGCGGACGGTCAACGGTTACGTATACACGGAAAATTGTGCACGTGCAATTTATTACGCTCGTTGGACAGACTCGCATCTGGAGCGTGGCATTCAAATATTGCTTAGCATTGGACAATGGGGAGAGGGAACCACAGGCGAGGTGAGAAGGCGCATTGGTGTCGCTTGCCGCATGTATAGCAATGGCCCCGCATTTATGATAGTTGATGCCTCCGAGCTGCCATGGGATGATGAAGAGTTTTTGGGCAGGGCATTAACAAGGCAAGGGGTGTTGAACGGGCCAGCGAAGGAAGAGGTGTTCAGCATACTTGATCGTCTCGTATTTGATGACCACCGCATCAAAGCCTTTCTTTACAGTGAAGAAAACCAATAGTTCAGTACCAGCATTTTTTGTCGTCTAAAAATCAATGACTATCAAAAAAAACAGCCTGAAATTTGTGGTAGGTCAGTAGGCCTCTCAACCGTCCTCAATAGAATTCAAAAAAAACGGCCAATCTTTGCTCTGCTGTATCATAATCAGAAGTTGTGAGCGCCAATGGTTGAAAGCGCCAAAAGTTTTGCGCAAAAATAGTCTTAGGCAAGGGAATTGAAGTGGCTAATTATTTAGCACCGGTGGCAAATGGTCTGGGTGATTTGATTGTCTCCTTACCGGCCTTGCAAGCATTGATTAAGACCGGCGAGCCAACCTACCTGGTAACTCGTTCCCCTTTTCAGGAAGGCTTAGAGGAGCGAATTGCTGGCTTGGCGGGGTCTATTCGCGAGATAGACTTCGACACAGCCAAGCGCAAGGCCGATGACAACTATTTCAATTTACGCAACCATCCGCTGCAAACCGATCATATTTGGGCGTCACCAGAGTTTGAGCGGCAATATCCTGGATACAAAATCAACCACGTACTGAAAGGTATCTGCGCAGATTTCGGTATTGATGCCAACTATGATCAATTGACGCCGCTTCCATTCACCGCTCGCAGTGAAGCCAAAGACAAGGTGATTTTCATTCCGGGGTCGGCCGGCATAGTCAAATGTTGGCCGACCCAGCACTGGCTCGACCTCGCCAAAGCTCTTCAATCGCGCGGACAAAAAGTAGCAGTGCTGGGGCAACCGCTGCGCTCTGAGATTGTGCGAGATTGTTTGCAAGCTGGCTTAGAGCATATAGCGACGCCGACAATCATTGATGCACTTGACGTGATTAGCTCGGCAAAATCTGTTATTGCCGTAGATACCGGCCTGATGCATCTGGCCATTCATCAGAATATTCCTACGGTTTCTTTGTTTCGTTATAACATCATGTTTCAACGAGACTACCCCCATGTACGCTCACTAGTAGCACCACGATGCCATCAAAGCTGTATTGATATCGAATTTGCTGCCGTTCCCAACAAGGTTGTGGAGTTTGATAGTTTCAAAGAAAACGAGAATCTCACTTACTGGGAAACCTGGAAGTGCACAGCCGAGAAATGGGAAGAGCGCTGCATGTGGGCCATCAGCGTAGAATCTGTTTTAAATGCACTGACTGAGTTGAATTGATTTGAGATGTGTGTGGAGATGCGGGAGTTGCGAAGCGAACATTGGCTATTAAAAATGGAGACCGCCTAAATGATCCAGGTTGATCATATTTATGACGCCATCGTGGTTGGTGCCGGGCCAGCTGGCATAAGTTGCGCCCTTGAGTGCATCGAAAATGCTTTAGACGTTATTGTTCTTGATCGCGCAGAGCGCATCGGCGGACAACTATCATCAATACCAGGGCCATTGCAAAACTTCTCAGCGGGCTTTTATGCCACCGGCGATACCTTGCGCGACGAGATGGAAAAGGTTGCTGCGCTCGCTTTGCCGCAGCGTATCGTGACCGGATTGAACGTCGAATCTTTCAATCTATCAGAGAAAACCCTTCAAACTAATCAAGGCACACTGAAAGCGCGCACCATCTTCTTGGCCACCGGCTATCGCGTGCGCGAATTAGATATTAGTCTAACTACTGGCTTCGAGAAAGACATTTACTACCATAGTGGTTCTTTCAAGAAAGAATTGGCAAACAAGAAACTTATTGTCGTCGGAAGTGGTGACAGTGCCATGTTTACCGCCTTAGACATGGCTGAAATTTGCCCCGATATCACTGTGCTTGTGCGTGGTAACACACTGAAGGCGCGTCCGGATATTATAGAGCGAATTGAAGCACATCCTAGAATCACAGTTTTGCTAAATACCAGTCTAAAGACATTGAAAGGCTCGCCGAATCTTCAATCGGTAGTTGTCGCAGGTCCAGACGGCGAGAGCGAATTGCCCTGCCATGAGTTGATTGCGAAACTTGGCTATGTGCCAAATACAGAAGCGTTTATAGACCAACTCAAAAGCGACGCGCGAGGCCACGTAATTGTCGACCAGAGTTTCGCCACTTCTATTGCAGGTGTCTTCGCCGGCGGTGACATTGTGCAGCCAGGATACGACCGCATATCATTTGCATCAGGCAGCGGTATGATGGCAGCTAAGTCAATGCGTAAGGTGATTGGCCACAATGTTTGAGGGTTCCCTTGAGCGGTAGCAATGCTTGTTGCGAAGCGCTCAAGCTCCCGAACATCAAGCCGCGGAAGTCACCCCAGCACAACTCTGAGTCAACTCTACCGCCCTGCCATCAGGGTCACGCACAAGCGCACAAACTCCCCATTGAGTCTGTCGCAGTGCAACAGATTGTCCGATTCGGTTTATCGTCTCACTAATGTTATCTACTGTGACCCCGAGTCGGAGAGCAGTGTCTGGCGTAGCACCGTCGACACAGGGATATAGTTCGAGCACAAACTCACCGCCTAGTGTGGCAGCGTAGTGCTCTGGGCCTTTTCCATGTTGCTCTCGCTCGAAACGTGCGCCCAAAGCCGAGTAAAACGTTCGCATCTCCTCAATTCTTGAGGTTCGCAGTACAAGCAAATTGA
This sequence comes from Cyanobacteriota bacterium erpe_2018_sw_21hr_WHONDRS-SW48-000092_B_bin.40, assembly GCA_030917395.1. GTDB lineage: Bacteria > Cyanobacteriota > Vampirovibrionia > Obscuribacterales > Obscuribacteraceae. Next base: position 1,011 of record JAUPUU010000215.1, on the reverse strand, counting down.
CCTTCACTTCTCCTCCTCGCAGAGCTTTAGCTCTCGTTCGCTCGCATCAGGGAAGACCATCTTTACCACCAAGGTTGCTCCAAAAGCTTCAGCGTGCTTCTTTAAAGTGGACAGTAAGAAATCAGTCCTAGCCTCTGCCCTTGATATCGATGCTTGTTTACTTCCAAGCCGCCGTGCAACTTCCTCTTGAGACAAACCGCAGTATTCACGAAGTTCTTTGAGCCTAACGGCTTCTGGCGGTGCAGTTGGACGCCGATTGGCCACAAGTTCTACGATCCGAGGAAGCGCGCTTTCCAAAGTCTGATGAACCTCGTCAGCCCCTTCGCCGTAGCCGTGTGTATCACTAGAGACTAGACCGAAGCCTTTTCCATTCTGCCAAGCGACAGCAAGATGATAGTCAGACAGAAACAAATCAAGCAACCAGACACCACCGGCAGTGAGAGGCTTATCCACTGTGATCCTTGCGTTGGGAAACGCTCTCGTTAGAAAGCGCTGTACTTCGCCTATCTCGTTTAACTCAACTGCTTTGCCAGTATTCTTTGTTACGGTACTTTTTGTTGCAGTCTTGCTCATCCCCAGACTCCCTTTCCATCAGCTCCAAACTTAGAGAATTGAACTTCACCTTTAGTGACGTCTTTGACAGCAATTGCACCATTACTAGCAATAAAAGTATTAACATACCCTCGAAGGTATATGCAGTCAAGGGAATATGCAGTTAATGTAATGTTTTTACACTCACCTCACCACCCCACTTTCCCTCAGGGCACTCCAAGAACTCACAAAAGCTATCGACAATCAAAAGAAGGTTATGCGCTGTAACGGTCGAGGCCTTGGCACGCTGGAAAGCTAATCAAATCGATTCAAACAGGCAATAACCGGGAAAGAAACATCAAATAGTTAGCCCCAGAATGGTCCGCCCAAATCCAGAGTAGGTTATGAGCAAGAGCACAACCCGGCAGTTAAGAGGCACCCCCGGAATCCCAGTCTTGCACAAGATGCTGACCAAGGCTG
>JAUPUU010000214.1 GCA_030917395.1 Cyanobacteriota bacterium erpe_2018_sw_21hr_WHONDRS-SW48-000092_B_bin.40 | reverse complement strand
GGCTATGGCTGGTATAACTCCAACTAAGCAGATTGACTCAGCAAAATAAGGCGCGAGAAAAAAAACAATCTGCCTGTCAAACAAGGCTTTTGAATAACAACGCAGCAATAAGCTAGTGGCGCTATGATTAAGTCGCCCCCTTGACACAGTCACTTTGCTTGATAGAATGGTTTCAAGGTCGCCATTTTATTTTGGTGAATCTAGTTCCAAGTTCCCTCTCATCTCTTGAGGTAAAGGTCATGCATTCCCGAAGTACGTCGCACAGCAGTAGATCTCTCTAAGGGCCAACAGCCCCTGCTTTGTACTTGGGACAAATGATCTTACGGAACCACAAATTCTGCAGATTTTTTTGTTTAATACAAATGCTTTGAAATATCGCCGCTGCGGTATGTCACGACGCATACACTAAACACCAAACGCCAAAGTAGGCTTGTCTTTGTCTTGCTGTGACTTGGCTTAGCCTTGCTGTGACTTGCTTTGACTGGTGTTGCAAACCAATATTGAATTCAATTGCAGGCAATTACATTCGATTGCGTGCAGTTACATTCAATCACGCGTGCGCATCGAAACGCATCCATTTAACTCGCTTGCAGCGAGTCGCCTTGCTGCGAGCAATTGGAGAAATATATGTTTGCCAACTTGCAAAGATCGTTCGACCGAATTGGCGCAAAAGTCTCAATCACACTTGCAGTAGAAGAGATTTTTCGCAACCGCAATCTGACCCAGATAGCACCTGCGCGCTTAAATATCATCGACAAAAAAGGAGAAGAAATTTTCGAGATATCAGTGCGCAAAGACCTGCTGACCAATCTTGAACTGTCAATAATCGAAGTGCGCCCTAAAGACAAGCACCTGCTTCTGCTATCTAGACAACTAGACAGTGAAGGCGATGCAGTCAACAAAGATCACTTCCTTTGCGGTAGAGATGAACGTCATCTCTTTGTTGCTTCTGTAGAAGGTGTTTCTACCGTAGCCGCAGCCAAAGCCTCGCTTAAGCCCAAAGAAATACTGAACAAAGAAGTGGGCCTCAGCGAAGAAAAACGCAATCGTCGCAAGACCAAAGCGTTCAGGCGCCAAGGAGAATGGTTCTTCATGCCGACATCGCTGGTGGTGCCAGCCAACCTCGTACGCTCACAAGAGCCCCTTGTGCGTGGCAGAGGCAGCAAAGCCCACATCGCTCAATACGCCTATCGCACCCAGGGCGAACCGGTGATGGTAAGCAGTCGATATCCGCAAGGATTGACAGAGCCCCAGTACAAAAGACTAATCAGCCGAGACAAATCAGCAAAGAACCTCTACTGGTGGCAGATGGTAAGAAACGCTGGTGTATTTGTCAAAGGCACGGTACGTCATCCCGATCACGCCACAATCGTGCTCGAAGACTGGCACCGGGTCTTAATGAATACTGAAGCAAACTCTGAAGCAGTTGCTTTTCTTGATTGATTGGCAACCACAAATGGAAACAGACAAAACTACATCGAGCAATTTAAGAAACTCGAAATAGAACTAGAAAGAAAAGGCCATATATGAAAACAAAAATAATTGCTTCGGCCCAAAACTGGATTGAAGGCAGTGCTATTGAACAGCTCAATCAGACAGCTATGCTGCCTGGTATGAGTGAAACAGTGGGCATGCCCGATCTCCACCCAGGTAAAGACACACCTATAGGTGCTGTCTTTGCCTGCCAGGGGCTCATTTATCCGCACCTGGTCGGCAACGACATCGGCTGCGGTATGGGCTTCTGGCAAACTAAACTACATAAGTCTCAGTGCAAACTCGACAGCTGGACAAAAAAGCTCGCCAACCTTGAACAGAGCAAAAACCAGGGCGAATACGACGAAATGCTTACCGCCATTGGCCTGGTACCGTCAAATTTCGATACATCATTAGGCACTATTGGTGGAGGCAATCATTTTGCCGAGCTACAGCGCCTGCAGTCTATAGTTGAGCCATCAGTCTTCGAAGCTATGGACCTCAGCAAAGACGCCCTCTATGTTTTAGTTCATAGCGGCTCCCGTGGATTGGGTGAGCACATCCTCAGAGGACACCAAAAACACTTTGGCAATGGTGCCCTCAAAGTTAGCTCAAGAGAAGGAGGAAATTACCTACAGCAACACAACAATGCGGTTAAGTGGGCCAGGCTAAACCGAGAAATCATTGCTGCTAAATTCATGGCTACACTGGCGACCAAAGGCAGGCAGATTCTCGATGTTTGCCACAACTGTGTGCTTGCAGCCACCGCCACAATAGACAATCCAACAACAATAGCCAATCCAGCAACAACAGATAATCCAGAAACAAGAGACACAAGCATCTGGCTGCACCGCAAAGGTGCCGCCCCATCGGATCAAGGACCGGTAATGATTCCTGGGTCGCGCGGTACTCTCAGCTATCTAGTTACGGCTCAGGGCGAACAGACTGAAAATCTAGCCACCCTGGCCCATGGTGCTGGTCGTAAATGGAAGCGCTCTGAATGCCGGGGCAAACTAGAGGCGCGCTATACAAAGGAAAGCTTGAAACGTACCGAGATTGGTGGACGAGTAATCTGCGAAGACCGCGCGCTACTCTACGAAGAAGCGCCCCAGGCCTACAAAGATATAGACGTTGTTGTCAGTGACCTGGTGGACGCTGGCCTAATCAAGGTGATTGCAACTTTCGCCCCGGTCATTACTTACAAAACTGGAGCAATAAGAAGATGATTTGGTTACAAATAAGCGCGGGTCTAGGCCCCGATGAGTGCTGCTTGGTGGTGGCCAAAGTAGCAAAACTAATTTCTGCAGAAGCGCGACTAAAGCAAACAGAACTGCAACTTATCGAAAAAGTAGACGGCACGAGAAGCGAAACTTTCCAATCGATTCTATTTGCCATTGCAGCCGAGGAAGTGCCAACGTGGCTAAATGATTGGATTGGAACAGTAAAATGGATTGGCAATAGCCCATACAGGCCGAACCATCGGCGCAAAAACTGGTTTGTTAGCGTACAGCTATTAGAGCCACCATTAGCGATGAACTTCCAGTTAAAAGATCTGCGTATCGAGACCTGCCGCTCCTCCGGCCCAGGAGGGCAACATGTGAACAAGACCGAATCATCGGTAAGAGTCACTCATATTCCCACTGGGCTTGTAGCGGTCAGTCAAGATGAGCGCTCCCAGGCAGGCAACCGCAAGCTAGCAATAGAACGCCTGAAGCGCAAGCTGCAGATAGCAAACGAAGGTGAACAAGCTAACGCTCGCAAGAAACTGCAGCAGCAACACACGAACTTAGAGAGAGGCAACGCCGTAAAGATTCTTACTGATGAAAAATTTCACGGATACTAGTTTGAGCCCGACGGCTAAAAGCGAGCTTTCAATTCATATAGAGTGGAGTGAGGATTCTCCTCGCACTTACCTCGACCTTGCTTAACTGGTTCAAGAATAGCTGTGAGACCTTGGGCTTCAATCGCCGCAACCACACGCAAGACCTCATAAGGAGAGGGATAATTTAACTGAGGATAGGCAAAATTACGATAGTAAGCACGGCAATCAACTATTACAGTGCTTTCGCCCCGATTGGATGCCTCTCTCACCATATCCGGCAAAACAGCAAGGGCCTCATCGTGCCGATGAATGGTGGCTTGCTCGAAGGAGTCTATGCGTCCATCGACATAAGGCGTAATGGCGACCTCCGAACAATGAAGCACTCCCACCCCTAAACATTCTGCGATAGCTGAGGCACCAACCGCTCTCGTCGGCGACTCTATACAACTAGATGAATTGTTGTTATTGCCGGGATTGTTGCTTGAGTTGTTGCTTAGGTTGATG
>JAUPUU010000213.1 GCA_030917395.1 Cyanobacteriota bacterium erpe_2018_sw_21hr_WHONDRS-SW48-000092_B_bin.40 | reverse complement strand
CCAACAATGCCGAATTGTATAAGTTCGACCTCTCCGAAGATGCCAGCACCAATACCGCAGTTATTTTGGTGCGCTTGTACAAACACAACAATGAATGGAAATTCGAAGGTGTTGGTCAAGGCTTTGACGGCGGCTTCCAGGCATTGTGCGCTGAGCACGGCTTAACTGTTGACGAAGAAGTCGACGGCTAAAACTAACACTGTCGGCCTTTAACCCCAAGCTGGAAGCCCCTGAATTGGTGCTTCCAGCAATCGCTGCTTACAACTTAAATTCACACCTAAAGAGGAATCACTCATGTTGACACTAATCAACGCCATGCTTTCATCATTCTTCCTTATGCCTTTCATCATGCTCGGCATGGTCATGGTAGGCAAACACACCTACACATTCTTCCGCACACACCCTCTGCTCGGCCATTCAGGTAAAGCAGAAGCGATTACGAGCTCAGCCATTGTCATGGTGATTTCAGCTGTGATTGTCGCCATTCCTCATGGTTTTCTGGCAAAAGTCGGCGTACTCGGTATTCTGGCGCTGGCAATAAACCTCGTCTACATAGGTGTAGCGCTCTATTATCTGAAAAAATGGATCATGAACGCAGTGCGTGGCACACAAGATGATCTAACTAAACAGGCATCGGCCTTTCGCACCACTGCTTTCCAGAAATCAGCCATGGGCCTTGCCGCTCTGCTTGCGTCTTCAGGCAATAGCGCCGACACTCTCACGGCCACTAAGAAAGCAGCAATTATCGATCGAATCAATAAAGCAAAAGCTCTTGATCATCTGCCAAAAGAAACATTGGTGAACATGTTCACTGACTACCTAACCAGTATCGAAAATATCAGCGGTATGTTCAACTGGGAAGACACAATGAAAGCAATCAAGAGTTTGCCAGCTCAAGGCAATCAAACTGATGTAGCTTTGCGTGTAGCAATAGCAGTTGTAGGTGGCAAGGACGGCAAGGAGCTAGACAAAGCTAACCTAGAACGGGTAGCAAGTGCACTGGGTTTAGAACCAAGCAGCTACAACAAGTAAGCGTATAGCCTGAATTAAAGACCACTCCCCCTAACTTAGTCGATGGTTAGCCCTCAAACTCCGCCATCGACCTTTTTTTACCGAGATGTCAATATGAAATATAAACACCAACCAGTTAGCGCTTTAAATCGGTCAACGGAAAGCAGAAGAATTGAACTTCCAACAGGAGTTTTGACCGTAGACGTGGAAGACTCTGACTTGAGCTTAGATCAGCTCTGTGACTTTGCCGCTCGCCGCAATCCTAAACGAGGCTTTCTCTTTGTCTCAAAAGTACTGGGTAAGCATATTCCTATTAGTCCAAGAATCATGCGCGATTGCTATCAACGACTAGCACGCAAAATTCCCAGCGACTTACCTGGACCAGTAGTCTTCATTGGCATGGCAGAAACAGCCACAGCCCTTGGACACGGCGTCTACGAAGAGTACGCCATGAGGACCAGCCGCCAAGATCTGGTCTTCGTTCACACCACTCGCTATGAACTAGAAAACGAAAAAGCCCTCAACTTTGCTGAAGAACACAGCCATGCCACCGACCACTTCCTCTATCTGCCAGAAGAAGCGGAAGCTCGCCGACTGTTTCAAAATGCCCGCAGTCTAGTTTTGCTCGATGATGAAGCCAGTACTGGTAAAACTTTCATCAACTTGACCAAAGCATTCTGTGCCCAAGTCGCCAATCAGTTAGAACAACTGGTCACCGTTGTAATCACCGATTGGCGGGGTCAAAAACTAGTGCAAGAACGGCACGATAGCCTCTATGCAGATGAAGGTATCACCACATCTTCGGTCGCATTGTTAACTGGCCGCTATAGCTTTGATGCAGATCCCGAGCTAAAAAATGTAGTGTTGCCAAAAGCAAGTGGCAATGGTGCCTTGAAAGATCATCTCTTTCAAACAAACTTCGGTCGGCTTGGGTTGAGGGATCCAGGTGCACTGCATCGAATAGTCCAGCTCTGCAATATCCAACTGGCACCCGGTGAAAGATGCCTAGTTTTAGGTGTAGGTGAGTTTTCATACTTACCATTCTTGTTAGCAGAACGGATTGAGCGCTACAACCCACATGCCACAGTGGCTGTGCAATCTACAACCCGCTCTCCCATCATGCTTGGTGGAGCAATTACCAAAACATTGTCATTCTTAGACCACTGTGAAGAAGAGATAGACAACTTCCTCCACAACGGTGCTAAAGATGACTTTGACCGAGTCTTGATCTGCACTGAAACACCAGCGACTTCAATTGACGAAGCACTGGTGAGAGCACTCGGCGCTCAGATCCTGACCTTCTAATTAACCTATTCTCAAAGGCATCAATATGACTGATCACAAAACCAATACAGAAGGCCTCGCAGCCAGCGTCATTGTCTTGCTCGACCTCGACAACAACATTTTTCAATCAGAGAGAAAGTGCCCAGAAGGAGATATAACACCGGTAGCCTACAAGACATCTGGTGAAGCTTGCGGTTTCATGACGCCCCAGCAGCAGACGTTCTTCAATTGGCTAAGCGCAACAAGCTTAGTAATACCCAACACCGCTCGCGATAGCGCCACGTTTAGACGGGCACATCTGCCTTTCAACAGCTACAGCATTTGCTCATTCGGCGGGGTGATTTTACAACCTGACGGTAACGTAGAACAAGCTTGGCATCAACTGATCGCTGCAGAAGCCGCCAGCGCAAAGGAGCTCTTAGAAGAGATACACACAAAACTCTTACACATTGCCTCAGTGCGCGACTTCGACATTCGAGCCAGACTTGTGGAAGACCAGGGTCTCACGCTCTATATCAGCGTCAAACACAATAACCACCTCAACCACGAACTAGTCGACCTCGGCCAAGCAGTGCAAGAGTATTTACCGAATGACTGGACCGTTCACTTTAACGACAACAATCTGGCTATCTTTCCTCAATTTTTAGGCAAAGAAAAAGCTAGCAGCTGGCTCTTAAAAAACCGCATCAATCGCGCAAAAGAAACCGTGATAATTGGCTCTGGTGATAGCTTCACCGACGTAGCATTCATGGCTCAATGTCATTTTGCGTTAATGCCTGCCAAAAGCCAAATTTTTTCAGGTGTAGAACAACTGGCTGCTAATCCTAACTCTGACTACATCTCAGACTAAGGTCAGCGGCAACTCTTATTTTTCATTCAGGACTAAGTCAGCTCCTGAACCTTAACTATTCCTAGAGGAAGTTCACTATGACAAAATCATCTTTAGCTGTAAAACCTAACGTTCAACAACATTACTTCGCTGGCAGCTACGAAGCTGGCGACGTCAACTTTCTACTCAAACAAGTTGATCTTCCTTTTGTTGGAGTTACCGAGAAAGAGCAACTGATTCAAAGCGGTGCTCACTACTCTTCAATGCTGTCTCATGAAAAACTTCCATCGGAACGCTACATGCAGCTTTTCTGGGAAGCACTGGATAATAACGAAGAGCGCTTTTCAAAAGACATTGCGACTCTAGCTGTTGCCCTTGCTGAGCGTATGGCTGACCAAATTGTCTTAGTCAGCCTAGCTAGAGCAGGCACACCAGTTGGTGTACTACTCCATCGTGCTCTCAAGTCTATGGGCCGCGATAGCCATCACTATTCGGTCTCAATCATCCGCGACAAGGGCATTGATCAAGTGGCCCTAGACTATATCTTGGCTCAAGGACACAGAGCTGAAGACATTGTCTTTATCGACGGCTGGACAGGTAAAGGGGCAATTGCCACTGAACTTGCTAAGACAATTGCTGAGTATAACCACAGTCGCAAAGTGCAAATAAACCCAGCGATGGTTGTAGTAGCAGACTTGGCCGGTGTAGCGGGATTAGCCGCCACCTCAGACGACTACTTGATTCCATCAGCCATTCTCAACGGTATTGTTTCTGGTCTCGTCAGCCGCACAGTCCTCAACGATAAGATTGTTGCCGCCGGTGAATTTCATGCCTGCTACTTTTACGATGAATACAAAGAGCAAGACCTCTCTCGCTACTTTGTTGATAGGCTCTCGCCTATTGTCGAAAAGTACGTTGCCGAGGCAATACAACTCTCTGCTGTACAGCCTTTTGTCTGGAATGAGGCGACACGGCAAGCATTGAAAGCAAAATCAGATGCCTTCGTTGAACGCTCAATGACTGTTTACGAGGTCGCCGATCGCAATCGAGTAAAACCAGGTGTGGGCGAATCTACCCGGGCACTCTTACGCCGAGTACCTGACTGCCTCATTCTTCGAGAACGCGGTACAGCCGATGTCGCCCATCTCGAAACCCTAGCTCAGCAAAACAACGTAGAAGTGATTGTGGATAGCCAGCTGCCCTACGCTGCTGCCGTAATCATAGCCACTCTTGGCGACGACTAATCTCTCTTTTTTCATTTACTGCGGACCTGACTATGAACTCAAATACAAGACAAGAACAATTGCTCTTAGGCGCTTCAATGTATGTCCCACTGACGCAACCAGTGGAAGCGATTATCGCCATCGCCAACGGTGAAAAATTTCCCAACTTACGTTCCGTCATATTTGACACGGAAGACTCAGTTAGAGACGACCAAGTAAATCTTGCCTTACGCAATCTGCGGGAAGCCTTGCCTCACTTCAGAGCCAACCCCAATCTAAGACGCTTTGTTAGAGTGCGCACCCAGCACATTCTAGGAAACATCACGGCGATGGACGGTGTAGTGAACCTCAACGGCTTTGTCTTACCCAAGATTACGGCTAGCAACATTCAGATGTATCTCTCAAACATCGGCCAGAGAGATCCTTTTATGCTCATGCCCACCCTTGAGACCCAAGAGACCTTCGACAAAGATGAAATGATTGCCCTGCGCAATCTTCTCCTAGATGACCACCGCAGCCGCGATCGCATCATCTGTCTGCGCATTGGCGGCAATGACTTACTTAACTGTCTACGCATTCGCCGCAACCCACGCACCACCATTTACGATACCGCTATTGGCAATGTTATCGCCATGCTGTCCGGGGTATTCATCCCACACGGTATTGGTTTGTCGGCACCGGTTTGCGAAGTAATGAACCGCCCAGATCTTCTGCAGTTGGAACTACAAAAAGACCTTGATCATGGACTTTTTGGCAAAACCGCTATACATCCAGACCAGATACCATTAATCGAGGCAGCCTTCGCCGTAGACGAATACGACTACACAGAAGCCTTGCAGATTCTCGATGAGAACGCACCTGCCGTCTTCAGAGCAACCAGCTCTAGCGGCAAAGGTCAACGGATGTGCGAACCAACCACTCACAGACAGTGGGCCCAAGACATTCTGGCTAGAGCGAAAGTCTATGGTGTTAGACAAGAGCAGCCGCTGGAAGACGAAGAAAACTTCTCACAAGCAAACGTTAGCAACCTAATCCAGCTGCCAACAGCTATGCACCAAAGAGCACAAAGACAAGCCTGAGCAATTCACCAGCTCAACAGCCCTGCAAGCCTCATGGCCCAGGGCTGCGCTAGCACACTCAACTTAGAAGGTAAGTATGTCAATGAAAAACTACAAAATTTGGTTTAACAAAAACCTTTCTAGCACAGTCAGAGTAATTGAAGAGTTCGGCACCGCGCCTGATGCTAAGCGCTTCTCTATTATCTGCACCCATCCAGACCCTCACAATCCAGTCGCTCAGATAGCCGACATTTTCGCTCGTGAACCGGGTCGAAGCGTCAGTGATGATGAATCATATGTTGAGTTCTGCTTCCAATTTGCCAGAGAACACAACGTCGATTTATTCATTCCAGGCAGAAGACAGCAGGTACTGGCCAAGCAGCAAAAACGCTTTAGTGATGCCGGCATCAAAATGCTGCTACCAGCTGACAGCGAGACTCTCGCCATCATCGACAACAAAGCAAAACTATATCGTCATCTGCCAGAAGGTCTAGCAATCATTCCTAAGTTCGCAGTCGTGAACAACTTTATGCAATTTGAAGACAGTGTCTATCAAATGCACGACAGCGACAAAGAGGCCTGCTTCAAACCTACCGTCGGCATCTATGGCATGGGTTTTCATACCATCGCTCACCGGCGGCACGAAGCTAAAGACGATAATCCCCTTGCTCGCTTTCTGGCCGGCGATACAACTCTCATTGGCATGGATGAGGCACGCTTTTATCTCAGCCTTGAGCCATCCTTCAAAGAGTTGATGGTGATGGAGCTATTACCAGGCGATGAGCGCAGCGTTGACTGTCTAGCCTTAGACGGCGACCTCAAAGCCGCTGTCTGCCGAGTGAAATCTAGACGAGAATACCAAGTACTGGAAGACAACCCCACACTCATTGAACAAGTCAAGGCGCTGACTAGCTTCCTCAAGCTCAATGGGGTCTTTAACATTCAGTTTAAAGACAACGACAAGGGAGAACATGCCCTTCTCGAAATCAACCCGCGCATGTCAGGTGGGCTACCCATGGCTTGCCTATCTGGCGTGAACTTTCTGTACTGGGCAGCACGACTTGCCCTTGAACCAGACTCAGTGAAGTCTATTCCCACTCCCCAAACCGGCTTACGTGTTAGAGACGTCGGTAAAGCAATGCTTTGCTAAAGCACTCTAATACAAGAGTCAACAACCAACTCACACCAAGGAATCTCATGAACTTAGACAAATTACAAAGAGAGAAAGACCAAGCCACTGTTGCCGATATTTTAAAAACAGTAGAACAACAGTTCAGTGGCAAAGAATGCAAGATCTGGCTCTCGGGTGTTTCGCAAGAAGATGCCGCCAAAGCAGCTTCACACCTGCGCACCGAAAACTTGCAATGGAGCTTCTCTGTTGACCCTCACGGTGCAAGCGGCACGTACCTTGTGATTAGCCAGTCTCGCT
>JAUPUU010000025.1 GCA_030917395.1 Cyanobacteriota bacterium erpe_2018_sw_21hr_WHONDRS-SW48-000092_B_bin.40 | reverse complement strand
TGCCAAGGCTGGCGTCGGTGTCCTCGGTAACGTTCGAGGAAAGGCTATGCTTAGTAACAGTGCGCGCAATTTCAAACTTATGGCTATTGCTTCTTTGTGTCTGAGCGCCAGTCTTGCTCTTCTGCCACTTGCCGGTGATGCTTTCTCCATTACTGTGCCTGCTCCACAGCCCACAATAGAACCAGCTCTAGATAGAGTACAGCTGGAGAATTTGAAGACTTACGATGTCATTGTTTTTATTGATGCCTCTCATTCGATGGCGATTACCGATTGCGCTGGTCAAAGCCGTTGGCAGTGGTGCCAGGCACAGACCAAAGTTTTGAGAGATGTGTTGCATGTGCCATTGGGTAACCATCTTAGAATGGTTGCCTTTAGTGACAATTTCAAGGTCTATCCAGATGTCGAATGGGGCAGTGTCGCTGGCTTTTTCGCAAGTAATAAGCCCAGCGGCAATACTGACATGACTAAAGCAATCAAGTCACAGCTTGCTCAATACTTTGCTGCTCGCAAAGCGCTTGCGCCTGGCGATAGACAGCGGCCCTTGCTTATCGCCATGATTACTGACGGCTTGCCAGACCGACCTATGGCGCTCAAGGAAACCATTATTGATGCCACTAAGCAGATGAATGACGCTGATCAGTTGGCAATTACATTTCTGCAGGTTGGTTCTGATGCCAAGGCTACTAAGTATCTACAAGAACTAGATGAATGTCTGGTAAGCCATAGAGCAGCCCACGATATTGTTAAGAGCAAAACGTTTGCTGAGGTGAATCAGGTGGGCCTTGTCTCGGCCTTGTTGCAGTCGCTTAGTCCGCCAAAAGTAGCTTCTAACTAAAATTGAATTAGATACAAGAAAAGTAGTTTCCATGGAAACTACTTTTCTTGATTATTTTAGAAGCAAGCTCAGAGCTTTCTGCTTTGGCTGAATCTATTTGGATTTTTTGGATTTCTATTTGTTGCTTGAATTAGCACGAACCATATCTTTCAGTTCGTCTTTGGCAACCTGGGCATTGCGAGCAACGATCTTTTTTGATTCTTCAGCTTGCTTTTCAAGGTTGTCTTTGGCAAAGGAAGTGCTTTCTTTTACTTCTTTACCCTGGGCATCGAGATTGGCTTTCTCAATATCGAGCTGCTTCTTGTTCGCTTCAATAGCTTGTAGATTCTGTTCTTTTTGACGCTCTACAGACTCTTTTAGTTCATCTGTGGTTCTCTCTACCACTTTGATTTGTACTTCTTTTTGCTTGTCGATGTCTTTTTCACGATCAGACAGTTGCTCGGATTGCTGACTGCAAGCAGTTGTGGTCAACGAAATTAGTGCCAGGGCCAAGAACAGTTTGCCTAACTGTGATTGATTTAAACTGTAATGCATGAGTCATTTCCTCTTGTAATTTGGTTATTGTCGACTGTTGTCTACTTAATACGGAAATGAAGACCTGGTTTTCTTTGATTGGTTCCAGTATTTTCTCTCACTCTAGATTTCTGTAGCAGTTCTCTAAATTGCGGCAGCTAAATCGTCACCGTTATTGAGTACTGCGCTGAATTGATTGCACCATTGCTGCAAATTGTTCTTTTGCAATTGCTCAGTAAGTATTTTCACTCGTCTTTGTTTTTCCGAGGTCGATAGGCGCAGACCACGTAGAGTGGCATCTAGTATTGCTTCGACCTCGTCTTGCTCAGTAGCTTTAAAGGTAATAGCTGCTCTGGCGAACCCTTCATCTTCAGCGACACTCGATTGATCTGATAGCACTAGCATTCCTGGATTTTCTGGTGTCTGACAGGCAATGAATTCTTTGGCCGATAGATTGAGGCCATCATGCCCAGCTGTAACCAACATCACGGCTGCCTGACTGTATAAGGCCGTCAAGTCTAGTGTGCTAAGTGTCTGAGACAGCGAGACTAGCGGCTTCCAGTTTGTTGTGGCGTGCTTTGAGTTGATGGCAGCACTGGCCTCCTGACAGTCTTTCCAGTAAGAGTCATTGGCTTTGATTCCCGGACTGGTGTGCCCGCATGTCTGCACAAATGTGAGCTGTTCTTTTAGTTGAGGATAGCGTGTGAACAGCAAGTCAATTGCTTTGAGTCTTAGTTCTGCGCCGGAGCTTTGCTCCCCGCGGTCTATAGATAGAACATAGGGACCGGTTGGCAAATCAATCGAAGGCTGCTGGCCTGCCAGTGTCTGGCTCTGTTTTTTCCAGTATTCAATGTCAATGCCCATGGGCGCCACTATTACTTCGGCAACGCCACCAAATGAACGTGAACTTTCAATGTAAGGCAGTTGTTGGTTGATGAAATTATTGAAGTTGGAGGCATCTTCTTTTGTATTGAAAGCAATTACTTTTGCCGCCAATAGTGATTCAGCTATCTCTAGAATTGGCGCAGAGTATTGTGCTGGTATTGATTTAGGCCAGGGTGTGGGCCAGAAGATAACTGACTGTCGACCGGAGCGCTTTAAAAGTTTGGGTACGAGCGCTAGCTCATAGTTCTGAACGAAGTAGGCGTCATGACTTTGAAGCCGCTCTATTTGGCTGGCAAAAATGGCATTGAGACGTTTATACAAGAAGAAGTCTTCTTCCTTATAGCAGGCTTGCTCGGGCAGAGAGTGCATGATCGACCAGATGAATGAATGGCAAAATTGATAGTGGGCATCACCAATCTGCGCTGGAATATTTTCACTGGGAATGTGGCGAACTGCACTTCTGGTTTGACATCGGATCTGGTCTTGGGCTAGATACCACCAAGATTGATTGCGTCCACCAGATTTATACAGGTGTTCCAGTGCTGTTGAGATTCCACCATCACTGCCAGGGCCTTTGAAAGAGACAACGTTCATGACTAGTCCTCCTGTTGCTCTGTGTCTATGACTGGCCATGTCAAGGGAAGTTCCTTTTTTATTGCCTGCAGTAGTGGCAACAGCTCTGGCTGTTAATAAAAGTTTATTGGCGCTATTTGTGAAACGGGAACTTTTGCCTGAACTCTTGGTCATCGCTTTTGTTCATCGCTTTCTGCAACGGCTGGCAGCCGTTTATACTGACTTCTTTTGGCTATAAGAGATCGCCACAACCGAATACGAAGCATCAAGGAGATGTTAGCCATGTCCACAGAGCCCGATAATGCCTTTCTCGTTGATGCTCGGCCACTGCTGAAGGTGCTGCGTGGCATGAAGCGTGGTGATTTCTCTGTGCGCATGCCTCTTGATGCCACTGGTCTCAGTGGCGAAGTCTCTGCTGCCTTCAATGATCTGGCCGAGTTGAACGAGCGACTTCTCAATGAACTGCAGCGCATCGGTAACATCGTTGGGCGAGAAGGTGAAATTTCACACCGGGCACGTCTGGGCGATGCCGCTGGTTGTTGGGCTGAGGCCATTGGCGCTGTCAATACTTTGGTAGGTGATCTGGTCAGGCCTACCACTGAAGTGGCCCGAGTGATAGGCTCTGTCGCCAAAGGCGACCTGAGCCAAAGTATGTCTCTAGAAATCGAGGGAAGTCCACTCAAGGGTGAGTTTTTACGAACAGCCAAGACTATCAATACCATGGTTGAGCAGCTTGGTTCTTTTGCTTCTGAAGTAACTAGAGTGGCTAAAGAAGTAGGTACAGAAGGCAAGCTCGGTGGGCAGGCACAAGTAAGTGGTGTCTCTGGTACCTGGAAAGACTTGACTGAAAACGTTAATTCGATGGCAGGTAATCTCACCGCCCAGGTGCGAAATATTGCTGAAGTTACTACTGCTGTAGCTACTGGTGACTTATCAAAGAAAATTACAGTAGATGTAAAAGGTGAAATTTTAGAGCTGAAAAATACTATCAATACGATGGTTGATCAGCTCAGCTCTTTTGCTTCAGAAGTGACACGGGTGGCTCGTGAGGTTGGTACAGACGGAAAGCTGGGTGGTCAAGCCAAAGTAAAAGGTGTAGCGGGTACGTGGAAAGATTTGACAGACAACGTTAATTCGATGGCTGGCAATTTGACTGACCAGGTGCGAAACATTGCCGAAGTGACCACTGCTGTTGCTAATGGCGATCTGAGCAAGAAAATCACAGTAGATGCAAATGGCGAAATTTTAGAACTGAAAAATACCATTAATACAATGGTGGATCAGCTCAGTTCCTTTGCCTCAGAAGTGACTCGGGTGGCCCGTGAAGTTGGTACCGAAGGAAAGCTAGGAGGACAAGCGCAGGTAAGCGGTATTGATGGTATCTGGAAAGACTTGACTGAGAACGTTAATTCTATGGCCGGCAATCTGACCGGACAAGTGCGCGGAATTGCTGCGGTAGTAACTGCAGTGGCTAACGGTGATCTTAAAAGCAAACTGGTATTGAAAGCTAAGGGTGAGATTGCGGCACTGTCTGACACTATCAATGAGATGATCGACACCCTGGCCACTTTTGCCGATCAAGTCACCACAGTTGCTCGCGAAGTAGGAGTAGAAGGTAAGCTTGGCGGTCAGGCCAAAGTTCCTGGTGCGGCCGGCACTTGGCGCGACTTAACTGATAACGTCAACCAGTTGGCGGCCAATCTTACTACTCAAGTGCGAGCAATTGCAGACGTTGCCACGGCCGTGACCAAGGGCGATTTGACTCGATCTATTTCGGTGGAAGCCCTCGGTGAGGTCGCTGCTCTCAAAGATAATATCAACGAGATGATCTTCAATCTAAAAGATACAACGCGCAAAAATACTGAACAAGACTGGCTCAAGACCAACCTCACTAAGTTCACTCGTATGCTTCAAGGGCAACGAGACTTGTTGACAGTGGCTGATTTGATATTGTCTCAAGTATCGCCCTTGGTATCGGCTCAGCAAGGTGCCTTTTATATTTGTGAGCAAGATAGCGGGGAAGAAAGTCTTAAACTGATTGGTAGCTATGCCTGTCTGCCTCAACAGCTTGGTGACCGCTTCCGTATGGGTGAAAGTTTAGTTGGTCAGTGTGCTCTGGCTAGAAATAGAATTTTACTGCATCAAGTTCCTGATGATTACATTCGTATTGCTTCTGGTCTGGGTGAGAGTGCTGCACGTAACATTGTAGTTTTGCCAGTTTTGTTCGAAGGTCAAGTGCGAGCCGTAATTGAACTGGCTTCTCTTCATGAGTTCAACGACACACATTTGAATCTGCTTGATCAACTCACTGAATCTATTGGCATCGTGCTCAATACTATCGAAGCAAATTCTCGAACAGAAAACCTTCTAAGGCAATCGCAATCACTGGCACAAGAACTACAAAGTCAGCAACAAGAGTTGACTGAGAGCAACAAACGCCTGGAGCTGCAAGCGAATACGTTGCGTGAGTCAGAATTGCTGCTTACGCAGCAGCAAGAAAAATTGCGCCAGACCAATCAGCAGCTCCAAGAAAAAGCTGAACTTTTGGCCATTCAAAATAAAGAGGTAGAGGAAAGTAATCGCGAGATTGAAACTGCCAGAATTACAGTAGAAGAGAAAGCTAGGCAGCTGGCTCTTACTTCTAAATACAAATCTGAATTTCTGGCTAATATGTCCCATGAACTGCGAACTCCACTCAATAGTTTGCTTATTCTCTCTAGACTGCTAGCCGAGAACGATGAAGGCAATTTGACTCCTGATCAAGTTGAATATGCCGAAACTGTTCATGCCGCTGGCTCTGAGCTGCTACTTCTGATTAATGATATTCTCGACCTCTCTAAGATTGAGTCGGGAAATATGACTCTTGATCTCGGTGAAGTCTTCTTGTCTGATATCAAAGATGATATGGAACGCGGCTTTAAGCATGTGGCCGAGAATCGCAGCCTGAACTTCGCTATTGATCTTGAGCCCGGTCTGCCGCATAGCCTATACACTGATGGCAAGCGACTGAATCAAATTCTCAAGAATTTGCTCTCCAATGCCTTCAAGTTTACCGAGTCGGGCGGAGTTACTCTTTCAATTAGAGCAGTGCCTGGTGCCGTTCCTGAACTAGCCTTTGCTGTTCGCGACAGTGGAATTGGTATCAGTGAAGACAAGCAGCAAATCATCTTTGAAGCTTTCCAGCAAGCTGATGGAACCACCAGTCGTAAATATGGTGGCACTGGGTTAGGTTTGGCTATCTGTCGCGAAATAGCCAATTTGTTGGGTGGGCGTTTAATAGTTGATAGTTCGCCAGGTAATGGCAGCACCTTTACTTTCTTTATATCGGCTAATACAGCCTTAGGTAGCACTGAAGAAGTGGCGCGGGATGACTACGAAAAGCGCAGAAAGACTATTTTAGAGAGGCAGGTTGGTCGCATGTCTGCCCCGGCTGAAGTGATAGAAGATGATCGCAGCGGCATTATTGATGCAGAAAATGTCTTGTTGATCATCGAAGACGATTTTTCGTTTGCTAAGCTTTTGCGGCAGCTCGCTGCAGCAAGGGGGCTTAAGACAATTCTTACAGCCAGCGGTGAAGAGGCTGTTTATCTTGCTGGTCAATTCAAGCCCCTGGCAATTACTCTTGATTTGCATCTTGTGGATGGTTGGGGCTGGACAGTTTTGGACCAGCTTAAGCACAACCTATCAACCAAAAATATTCCAGTGCATTTGATTTCGGTTGATGGCGAGGATCACAAAGCCATGAGCCTTGGTGCCCAAAGCTTCATTCAAAAGCCAGTGACAAAAGTGGTTTTAGAGGGCCTTTTGGATCGCATTTGTGAATCTAGCAAAAAGCCACAAGAGGAGGGTAAGGTTGATTCAGATAGCAGCAAAATCATGGGGGCGAGCGATCAGAGCTTAGCTAATCGCACTATTTTGATAGTTGATGACGACCCGCGCAATATCATGGCAATGAAGTCGATGTTGGCAAAACAAAATCTCAAAATTTTGCATGCTGAGGATGGTCGTAAGGGCATTGACGTGCTCGAGGCTAATCCTACTGTGGAGTGCATATTAATGGATATCATGATGCCAAATTTGAATGGTTATCAAGCTATTCGTGAAATTCGCAAGCAAGGAAAGTTTGCTAAATTGCCGATTATTGCCCTCACTGCCAAAGCTATGAAGGGTGACCGGGAGAAGTGTATAGATGCCGGTGCCTCCGACTATATTGCTAAGCCCGTTGACTATGACCGACTGCTGTCACTCTTAAGGGTGTGGCTCTATAACTAAGATTCACTGCGGCCAATATTGACCTAAATATGTTGAAAAACAGAATTTTCAGTAGGTTATACGGCAGTTTCTTGGCTTAATTTTTTACTTTGTGTTAGATTAAGCTTTCTTCTATGGCACAACCACGGCAACCGCTGTCTTGGGTCCGATTACTTACAGCAGCAATGCTTCCTTTTATTTAGTTACATTCTTCAAGTTAAAAAGGTCGCAGTAATGAACACAGCAGAAGAGATTCAAGTTCCAGAGAGCCCGCTAGTTCTGTTGGTTGAAGACAATTTGCTCAACCAGAAAGTCGCAGCGATTTTGCTGCAACGCCTTGGCCTCACTGTGAAAATTGCCAATAATGGCCGCGAGGCTGTGGATGCCATTGGCG
>JAUPUU010000212.1 GCA_030917395.1 Cyanobacteriota bacterium erpe_2018_sw_21hr_WHONDRS-SW48-000092_B_bin.40 | reverse complement strand
TAGTCTTAAGGCTGAACTAAAAGCTGCCCACGAGCAATTAGATCGTCTGGCCAATATCGATTTTCTTACTGAAGTATCAAATGTTCGAGGCCTCGAGCAGTTACTGAAGGCTGAGGACAATCGTGTCGGTCGCAGCGGTGGCCATTTGATTGCCATGCTCATCAATTGCGATGATTTCCACAAAATCAATGATGCCTTTGGTCACAGTACGGGCGATATTGTTCTAAAAGAAGTAGCTAAACGTATCAAAGGCACTTTGCGACCATCCGATCATGTGGCTCGGGTGGGCGGAGATGAGTTTTTGGTTTTGCTGCCCGATACCCAACTTGCCTATGGCATGCGAGTGGCCGAGCGCATTCGCGTGGCCATTGCTGATACACCCTTGCGGGGCGCGCAAGATGTAGTGCATGTCAGCGCCAGTCTTGGCTTAGCAAATCTACCGTTGCGCATTGCCTCTGTTAATGAGGTGGTGACTCTTTCGCGCACAGCCTTGAAGCGCAGTAAGGCTGGTGGCAAGAACAAAGTATCTCTGGCTCGTGATCATGGTCTAGAAAAGGCCGAAGACGATCAACCAACACCAAAGAGCATTGTTGCTCAACTCTGCGATAGCTCACAGTTTCGCACTGTTTATCAACCGATAATGGATCTCAACAACGAGCAAATCGCTGGCTACGAAGTTTTGACACGCGGCCCTGATGGCGCCTTTGAGAGCCCGGCTGATTTCTTCCGCATCTGTATCGAGAACAATATTCTCACTACTGTTGATTTGCAGTGCTTGCAACTCTGTCTTGAAGATGCGCCAAATGTGGGGCAAAACATGCGCTTGCATGTCAATCTCTTCCCTTCGACTTTGCTTGAGACGCCTGTTGAAAATCTGATTAAGCTCTTTCCGGAAGAGCGCAACGGTACAACCTATTGTTTGGAGATCAGCGAACAGCAGTTTATAACTGATCCCGGTTACTTGCGCGATGCCATCAATGCTTTGAAGCAAGCTGGAATATTAGTTGCTATAGATGATGTCGGCTTCGGTCGCAGTTCGCTAGAAACTTTGATTTTGCTTGAACCTGATTTGGTTAAAGTTGATAGGAAGTATGTCTCTGGAATTTCAGTTGAACCATCCAAAGCTAGGCTTTTGCGGCGCTTGGCCAACGTTGCTAAATCGCTTGGTGCAGAGATTGTGGCTGAAGGAATAGAAGATCGCAACGATCTTCCCCTACTCAAAGAAATGGGAATTAACTATGGTCAGGGCTTCCTCTGGGGAGATCTGTTAGCCGTCTTACCCGTTCCTGGTGATAGCGATAAAACGTAGAGGAGCAGCTCTAAAAGCTGAGAGAAGCAGTGCAAGGACCAATCCAAGGTAATGTAGTCTTTAAGCCTGAAAAGTTCTCGATAGAGAGTGCATTTTCAATTGGCTGGGCGCACACAAAGCGTCAATTTGTGCCCCTGCTTCTTGTTATGGCAGTATCATGGGTGATACCGATGGCATTCGCCTTTGTCTCATTCTTGTTTGCTCTTTTAATTCCTAAAGACCAGGCTGTAATTAAGCTACTCTATAGCTTCGTTGCCGGGATTCTATCCCTGGCCGTCAATGCAATTTTAGAGCTCGGTATGATCAACGTCTATCTGCGTGTATTAGATGGCGATGAGGCCAAGATTTCTGATTTGTTTTCTGCTACAAAGCAGATGTTTACCTATGTCATGGGCAATTTTTGCTTTAACTTCTTGTTGTTCTGGGGCTATCTCTGCTTCATCGTTCCCGGAGTAATAGTAAGTATTGCCGTGCAGTTTTATTCATACTTTATTGTTGATAAAGAGATTGGCCCAATTGAATCTATTAGGGCCAGTTGGATCGCTAGTCGTGGAGCGAGGCTCAATATTTTCTTGATGGTGGTGCTTTTTCATGTCTTGCGCAGTTTCGGCACCTTGATGTTCTTTATTGGTTTGATACCGGTCAATATGGTCATTTCTCTGGCTACAGCAGAGATTTATCGCCAGCTTCTGCGCAATACCGAACCGAATGATTTTGAAGGCATTGAAGGTCTGCGCTTTGCTTTGCCTACCCAGGAAGAGTTTGAAGAAAGTCACAGGTTGGTGAAGCCGCAGCCCTATACTCAGGCGCCTGTTCAGCCTAGTGCATCCACTCAAGTTCAGCCGCCTAGCGAGCTTTCTGTTCAAGCTCTAGAGACTGATTCTTCTTCTTCTTCTTCTGAATCTGATTCGCCATCAACAGCGCCACAACCAGGTGAAATGCCATGAAGCGGCTTTGTTATTGCGGTTTTTCAGCCCTGGCTCTGACATTGATTTTCACAGTGGGCAATGCTTGTGCTGATACTCGCGCAGATTCTAGTGCAGATTCTAGCGCCCATGAGAGCAAAGCTCCGGCTCCATTGAGCGGTGGTGTTGTATCGCTAGCTACAAGCAGCGAAGCCAACTTAAAGGAGCTTGGAAAAATTTGGCATCATTTGAAGAGTGCGGCCTGGGAAACTTTTTGTGAGACGCAGCAGCCGGTTACATATTTTGTTGGGGGTCCTGATGTTATTGGTGGCATGGTAATTCCGGCTATCAATGCTACTGGCAATATCAGCACTGGTGATTTTGTACCGCCAAGAGAGAAATGGCTTAGATACTATGCCTCGGAGCTAAATTACTTACTGCCGCTGATAAAGTCTGAAACAGAAGCATTGCAGTTGCCACCAGACCTTAGCCCTGATATTGCTGATTCACTAGCTCAGTTGAAAAGAACTGCAGCCGCTCTACCTGCTGATGTCGATAAGTTGGTTTTACTTTGTCAAAATCCACCCTATAAAAATATGGTGGTTGCCACAGCGGCTCAGCAACTGATAGACGATTTGGATGCCTATGAGAAGCTGCGAAAGCAAATTGATAAAGCCGTAAAAGATGATGTGCAAATGCTAAAGCGCAGTCAGCGCAAGAAAAGCAATAAGTAGATTATTGCGTCTGTACATTGATACATTTCAAGAGCTACTGGCAAAGCCTAAAAATAAAACTTCTCGGCAAGATTTTTGGCTCATTTCAGCAGATGCCCACTGGGTGGCAAATATAGAGGTAAGATCCGCGACCGTTGTCAATGGAAGTCGCTTGCCTTGAGGCAATCTTGAGGCAATATGGAACAAAGGCAATAGAATATACATCTTGTGTTTAAGTAGTTTTGGGGCGTCTTCTGACAACTGCCAGGCTATTGCTAGATTGTTTCTAATCGTTTTTTGATGGAGATTTGTATGAAGCGTTCTTCTTCACTGTTGAGTATTACAGCAGCGTTTCTTGCTGGCACCATAGGGCTTAGTTCTCTTTCTCCTGCTCTGGCTGCTGATACCACTAGGCTAGTTGCGGTGGCCGGTTCAGTCAGTGAGGTGGATGCCCGCTTTGCTGCAATTGAGAATCGCTTGAACGATGCCTACGCTGCCGGTCGTCTGACACAGATGCAGCGTCAACGCTTTAAACAAGATTTGCAGAGAGTGGCTGATCAAGAAGCGGTTTTCAGCGCTTCAAATGGCAGCCTCAGTTTATGGGAAACCCTGCGCTTGCACTTTGATCTCGACTTTATTGTCAAAGATATGGAAGCTAGCTTGGGTGACCGCAAGTCAGGTTTTGTCGATGCTTCTTCGCGCTTAAATGAGATTCAGAGACGATTATCCACTGCCTTTTCTCAGGGGCGCTTGAGCCGTCAAGAGTTCGAAGAAATGCGGGCTGAGACGGAACGAGAAAGTCGTGCCATTGCAGCAGCTAAAGATAGAAATGGCCAATTAAGTATCACTGACAATATTCGCCTGGTGCTTGAGCTCGACCGCTTGAGCCAACGCTTGACTCGCACAGTGCATGACCGCCAGTTTAGTTTGACTGCAATAGATGTGCGCCAAAGCGAAGTTGGTCGGCGGATTGAAGACGGTATTAAGACTGGTAAGTTGACTGATGCAGAAGCTGCCGATCTTAAAGCTGAGTTCAAGAGAATTAGCGATAGGCAAGACGAGCTTCGTAAATTGGCGAGACCATTGACTTCTGAAGAACAGTTGAGTATGGCTTTAGACATCGAAAAATTGAGCGGTCAAGTTGATTCGCAGATTTACGACAATGAAGTGGTTACCCAAGATACTTCGCGGGTGCCAAAGCGAGAGAGTGAAGTTGATCGCGACATTGCCTCGGCTTTGTCTACTGGTCTAATTACTTTGACCGAAGCGCAAGTCTATAAACAGCAGCTTGATCAAATCATAGCCAAAGAGAAGAATTTCAAAATTCTTGCTGGTGGCGAGCTTGATGCCCTACAAACACAGAATCTCTTAGTTGAGCTGGAACAGCTGAGCGGTAGTGTTGATCGTTCAACCTCTGAAAAGAAACCAGTTTGGTCTGGAGTAAATGGCACCATTGCTGATATCAAAAGAAATATCGATGACGCCAAGAAAGCTAGTCGTCTTGACCCGGCTGACGAAGATTCTTTGACCAAGGAAATTAATGCCATCGAGGCTAAGCGCCTAAATGGTGGAGCTACAGCTCAGGCCACGATGGAGATTGTAGTAGCTCTCAATCAACTATCTTCGAAACTAACTCGCAGTGTTAAAGATCGTGAGATTGCCTACATTCCCGACTTAGAAAAGCGCAAGAGCGAGATCAACAAGCGCATTGCCGAAGGTGTAGTTAGCGGCAAGTTGACTCTTGAAGAGGCTAATTCAGCTATTGCTGAGTTTAATCGAATTGGCGCACAGCAAATTACTTATAAGGCTGTGGATGGTGTCGTTGATGAAAGAGAGAAATTGACTCTTGCCTTAGAGCTAGAGCGCCTCTCGACTAAGGTAGAAAGGGATATTCGTGATAATTCCTTTGCTTCTAAACCTGTTCAAGTCTTGAAAGAAGATGCCGACCGCAGCATTGCTAGTGGCACACTTTCTGGCAAATTAACCGCTCAAGAAGTACAGAGTCTTAGAGCTGAGCTCAATCGCATCAATAATTTTGAAAACAGCAAAATTGCTAGCCAAGGCAAGCTTGATGCTCAAGATGCAATATTGATTGTCTTAGATTTGAGCAAACTGATCAAAGACACAGAAAACTCTAGTAAAAATTCAGAAGTAGCTCTTCCTGATATTGCTAAGCGCGAGGCTGAGCTTTATCAGCGTATTACTGAAGGGGTTATGCAGGGTCGTTTGAGTGTAAAAGACTCAGACAGCTTGAAAAAAGACTTCTACCGTATTTTAGATCAAGAGTCTAAGTACAGAGCTTCTGGTGGACTGAGCTTTGGTGAACACGCTGCTCTCTCTCTAGAGTTAGAGCGTTTAGCCAATAGTATCGAATCAAATATGGGCGATGCTCAAGCTGCTGTTCCTGATGTTGATGCTCGACAAGCTGAGCTTGATAGCAAGATTGCAACCGCTGTTGCTTCAGGTCAGCTGACCATGGCTCAGACTCAAGACTTCACTAAAGAACTTGATCGCATTAACCGCGATGAGATTTCATATCGCTTCTCTGGTACAGGCCTAAGCTATGCCGAATCAATCTCGCTAGTGGCTGATTTGGAAAAATTGAACGGCAGCATCGATACTCAGATTGCTGGTCAAGCAGCTCGATGGAGTGGTATCGATGGCAGAGTGCAGGGTATTTCTAAGCAGATTGGACAAGCTCTCTTGGCGCAAAAAATCAATGCTGCCACAGCTTCTCAACTTAAGCGTGAAGTAGATCGTGTTGCTCAGGCCAAGATTGCCTTCGAGACTTCTGGTGGCGGCCTTAATTTGGCAGAGACTGAATCACTTGTGCGCGATCTCGATAGACTTACTCGCAGTCTCGATATTCGTCAAGGTGTCGGCCAGGTAGTTGCTTGGACCGATATTGATGGCAGGCAGGCTCGGGCAGAAGCTCGCATTGCTCAAGATACGGCTCAAGGAAAATTGAGTGCTAGTAAAGCCAGCAAGGCGAAGAAGCAGTTGCAAACATTCAAACTGGTGAAAGCCGCTATGAAGGCTTCTGCTGGTGGCAACTTTACTTATTCGCAAATTGTCACCATGGCTCAGACTCTCGACAAAATTGATTCCCTCGTAGGCATTGCTCCTGTGGCAGCACCTACTCGTAATCAGTAGAAGGCAGTATGTAGATCGCAATCAGTAGATTGCAATCGGTCACTAAGCTAAGGCCCTAGGGCAAAAAAAACTACAGGCATTTAGAGCCTGTAGTTTTTTTGTTATTGCTATTTGTTAGCGATTATCTACGAGTGATCTGACGCTTACGCATACGTACTGACTTTGGTGTCACTTCAACGAGTTCGTCGTCGTGGATGTATTCCAAACATTTTTCTAGACCCATTTCAGCTGGTGCTTGCAGGGTATAGAGAACTTCAGCAGATGCTGAGCGCATGTTTGTCAGCTGTTTCACTTTGCAGACGTTGATGTCTAGATCTTGTGAGCGGTTGTGTTCGCCCACAATCATGCCAGCATAAACGTGAGTTTGTGGGGTGATGAAGAAGAAACCACGATCTTCAGCTTTGCCGAGGGCATAGGCTGTAGTTGTGCCTTCTTCCCAGGCGACAAGGGCGCCGTTTCTTTGACGAGCAATTTCACCACACCATGGACGATATTCAAGGAAGGCATGGTTCATGATGCCGTTACCTTTGGTCAAACGCAAGAATTCGCTGCGGAAGCCGATCATGCCGCGGGTAGGCACGATGAATTCTAAAACAGCCATGTTGCCTTCGACGCCCATGTTCTGCAATTCGCCTTTGCGTGGGCCCATTTCGTTCATGACCGCGCCGGTGTAATCATCTGGAACGTCGATGAACAAACGTTCGAATGGTTCGTTAGTGACGCCATCGATTTCTTTGCAGATAACTTCTGGTCTTGAAACTTGGAACTCATAACCTTCACGACGCATGGTCTCAATCAAGATACCGAGGTGAAGTTCACCGCGGCCACTGACGATGAATGTGTCGGTGTTATCGGTTTCGTCAACACGCAAGCTAACGTTTGTTTCTAGTTCGTGGAAGAGGCGTGAGCGCAATTGACGGGAGGTAACGAACTTACCTTCTTGTCCGGCAAATGGGCTGTCGTTAACCAAGAACGCCATTTTCATGGTTGGTTCGTCGATTTTGACGCGGTGCAATGCTACTGGTGCTTCGAGGGAAGCGATGGTGTCACCAACATTGGCGGTGGCGAAACCAGCGATTGCTACAATTTCTCCAGCTTCTGCTGATTCAGCTTCTACCTTTTTCAGGCCATGGAAAGTGAAGAGTTTGGCGATTCTGCCTTTAACTACAGAACCATCCTCTTTGATCATGCTGACTTGTTCGCCGGCTTTAACGCGACCGTTGTAGATACGACCGACGCCAATACGACCTAGATAATCGCTGTATTCAAGAATGCTGATTTGCATTTGTAGTGGTTCAGATGGGCTGCCTGTTGGCGGTGGGCAGTGCTCCAAAATCAAATCGAGCAATGGCTTCAAGTCGACGCCTTCTTCTTTAGGCTCCTTCATAGCGATGCCTTTGACACCAGAAGCGAAGATATAAGGGAAGTCTAGTTGCTCAGCGCTGGCGCCGAGTTCGACGAAGAGATCGAATACTTTATCTACTGCCAGGTGCGGATCGATGTTTGGACGGTCAACTTTATTGACCACAACGATTGGGCGCAGACCGCGCTCTAGGGCCTTGCGCAAGACAAAGCGAGTTTGTGGCATTGGGCCTTCGCCGCAGTCAACCACCAGTAAGCAACCGTCTACCATGCCGAGAATACGTTCAACTTCGCCGCCGAAGTCTGCGTGTCCAGGGGTGTCGATGATGTTGACCAAATGATCTTTATAGGTAACAGCAGTATTTTTGGCGAGAATGGTGATGCCGCGTTCACGCTCTAGGGCGTTGCTGTCCATGACGCACTCGACCAGCTCTTGGTTCTCACGGAAAATACCGGTCTGACGCAAGAAGCCATCAACAAGAGTAGTCTTGCCGTGGTCAACGTGGGCGATGATGGCAATGTTGCGAATGTGAGTAAGCTCACAAGTCGATTGTTCTTTGCCGGTGATAGCGGAGGTCATATCTTCTCCACTGGTTTCAGTATTGCTGATTTGTGTCATGGTTGCCGTGCTCATGTGCGATTCTCTGTGCCTATTGAGTAGAGTTTTGTATTGTTGCCGTTCTTTCCTTATTTAGCTATCCTTACCTTATGTAGGTAATAGTTTTGTTTAGATAGCTGCGGCTTGGTCTGCGTTTATCGGAGTTTGAGAAAGTTTTGTCGATTGTTGGAACCGTTCTTAGAAGTCATGCTGGAGGTTATCTCGTGCATGTCACCAGTTTGGGCACTGATCAAATTGATCAGACGGAGACGGGAACTACAACCGACATTTTGCTCACCTGCCAGGCCAGAGGGCGCCTAAAGAAAGAACGGGTGGCAATCGTCACAGGTGACAGAGTTGAACTCGACGAACTCGATTTGACCGAAAAGAGCGCCATCATTACGACGATACTCGAGCGGCGCAGCCTTATCGCAAGACCAACACTAGCCAATGTAGACCAGGTAGTCATTGTACAGGCTGTCAAACAGCCCCAATGGAACCCCCTCTGGACAGATCGCTATATTGTCCACTTTCAGCTCACACTGCCATCTTCGCGCCCTATTTTGTGCTTCAATAAGGCCGATTTAGGGGCCAAAAACGACTTAGATCATTTAAGATCTATTTATGAACCTCTTGGATACTTCGTTATATTTGTTTCTGCTAAGACTTCGGCTGGTCTCTCTGAATTGGCCTCTTTACTAGCTGGCAAAATCTCTGTATTCGCGGGCCCGTCAGGGGTTGGCAAATCGACCATGCTCAATAAACTTTGCCCCGGACTGAATTTGAAGACCGGATTGATGGAAAATGACTTTGGAGTCGGTCGTCACACAACTACTTATAGTGAACTCTATCGACTCAATTTAAATCTCTCCGATGCCCCAGAAGGATCAAATGAGCTGAAGCCCGTCGGCGAAACCGACGAAGTTTCTTGGATTGCCGATACTCCCGGCTTCAACTTAATTGAGTTCTTGCATCCGGAGCCTAGAGACGTCGCTAAGCAGTTTCCTGAAATTGAGGAACTGGGCTTGCAGTGCCGCTTTGCCGATTGCCTGCATTTGGTTGAGGCCGGTTGTGCCGTATTAGATTCGCTCTCTGATTTGTTGGGAGATGACGAAGAGGATGACTCAGAATCAGAATCGGGGTCAGAATCAGAATCAGAGTCTGCTGATAATGAAGAGCAAGACGAAGACGAACTTGAAGATGACTCTGAAGAACAAGCTGAAGATGACTCTGAAGACGACCCTAGAGACTACTCTCAAGACGAGCTATTAGAGCTGCAAGACGCTTCTTTGGAAGCAGAACAAGAAGAAAAAGAGCGCCCAGTTTCGCTCACGCGTTATGAGAGCTACCTCATAATGGTGACTGAATCACAAGCCGAACAGTCGCTGCAGAAGACCACCTCTAAGAAGGTAGAAAGTTCAGTTAAGGCTGCCGGCGGTGCCAATGCTAAAACCAAATTCATCCCGCGTTTAGCCAATAAGTATCGGCAAGCATCCCGCAACACAGTTAAACAGAAGGTTATAGACACCACCGAGTTTGATGATGAGCAAATGGATAAGTCTAAGTCGAAAAAAGTTTAGGGCCTTAAACTCAGTGTTTTAACCAGCGCTCAAACAAATCGCCGTTTAAGGCGTTTGCTGGTAATTGGCCTGCTACGGCCAGTTCAATACTCCTGACTGATAGTTCAGCCATGGCATAGCGAGTTTCTTCTGAGGCAGAGCCAATATGTGGAGCTAAGACGACATTGGGCGCCTTAAGTAAGACGGCGTTCACTTTGGGTTCGTGATAGAAGACGTCGAGGCCAGCGCCTCTTATTTGCCTGCTTTCAATGGCACTGACTAAGGCTTCTTCATCAACTATTTTGCCTCTGGCTGTATTGATAAAAATGGCGCTCTTCTTCATCAGGCCAAATTGTTCTTTGCCAATTAGTTTTTCAGTTAGCTTGTTATGGGGGCAGTGCAATGAAATAAAGTCTGACTGTTGCAAAAGAGTATTGAGTGAGACTCTTTTAGCTGCTAAGTCAGTTTGCCATTTCAGGTCTTTTTGATCGAGTTCTATGCTCTGGTCTTGCGCCAGACTGTTTGTCTCAGCCTGACGACAGTAAATAATATTCATGCCAAAACCGTAAGCCCGTCTGGCCATGGCTGAGCCTATGCGGCCCATGCCAATAATGCCGATGGTGCGGCCGCTCATCTCTGTGCCTAAGAGCAAATCGTTTTCAAATCCTTGCCATTGACCCGATCTTACATAATGATCTGCTTCGACAATGCGACGACCAGTGGCAAGTAAAAGGGCAAAGGCTAAATCAGCCGTGGCGTTATCGAGCACCCCGGGAGTATTGGTAACAAGAATAGGTCGACTCTGGCAGTCTTTGAGATTGATATTGTCGTAACCCACTGCTCTTTGGGCAATCATTATTAGTTGTGGGCAAGCATTGATTACGTTTGCCGTAATCGTATCTGGTGGCTCAGTGGAAATTATTTGGGCATCACTGGCGGCGGCAATTATCTCAGCTTCGCTCAGAGCCACGTTGCGCTCTAAGTAGCTGACTGTGCCGAGTTTACTGAGGCGGTCGCCCAAGTCATTTGGTACTTTGCCAATCACTACAATTTTTTTGTTCAAGCCTGGCAATTTGAACTCGTTAAATTAACTCGATCGATACTAGGTGATGCTGGTGCCAGCTGAGCTAACAAGCTTTTCTCGAACTGGCTCAATTCTATTGCTGCTCTTTGTGAATCCCAGTAGGAGAGACTTTGAATTAGCCTTGCTACTTTGGGTGCTGACTCCAGGCACTGACCCTGGTGCACAAAGCCGAGGCGAATTCGTCTTGACAAAATGTCTTCTAGTGAAACAGCCATTTCATTGTTGAGGCAGTAAGGCACTTCGGCCATTATTGGCGGGAAATCGGGACAAATACGCTCACTTAAGCTGGGGTTTTGTTCTACCAATTCGATAATTTTCAGAGCGTCTTTGCCGTAAGTGGCAATTAAGTGATCGATAGTAGCTGGGTCGAGAGAGAGTTTTCTGGCCTGGGCCGATATTTGTGCCGTGCTGTTGAGATAATCAGTTTTGTCGCTCCAGCCGCCAAGCATAATCTTGTCTGTCTTACTATGTTTGAAATCGTGATACTTACTTTCTTTTGTCACTAGCTGTTTCAGTGCCATATCAACCACATGGATAGCAAGCATTCTGTAGTTGGTTAATTTACCGCCGATTAAACCGATAACTCCATATGGCCCTTCGAACAGTAAATGCTCACGCGATATGGTGGCGGTTTCTTCACTGTCTTTTGAGCCGTCTTCACCTTGCTTCTTGCTGCCACCATCGTGCTCACCGCCCACGAGTGGTCGCAGACCGGCCCATGTGGCAATGACATCAGAGCGCGTGATTTGGGCGTCCGGATTAGATTTAGTGCCGTTTTTTCGGTATGAGTTGAGGATGCCTAACAAATAATCGACTTCTTCAGTGGTTGCCACTGGATTGTCTAGAGGGCCTTCGTAGCCAATATCGGTGGTGCCTACCATGAGCGCTTTTTGCCACGGTACAACGAAAACGTAGCGGCCGTCGTTTGTAGGAAGGAAAAGTGCAGTGCTGGTCTCAAAGCAAGACAAGGGCAGCATTATATGGGTGCCTTTGGCCGGCTGTACCTTGCTGCCCCAGGTTGGCTCTAGCTGTCGCAACAAGATATCTGACCAAACGCCGGTGGCGTTGATACAAGAGCGACTGCGCACAACTAACTCCTGGCCATTGAAGCGGTCGCGGCAAACAATAGCTTCGACCCGACCATCTTTTGTCTTGAAATCTACTGCTTCGAGGTAGTTGACTGCCAGGGCCCCAAATTCACAGGCCGACTTGATTACCTCCATTACCACTCGGCTGTCATCGGTGATGCAGTCATGAAAACGCAAACCCCCCGATACCAGCGCAGCGTTAAGAGATGGGGCTGCTCCCAGAGTTTCTTTGCGATTGAGTCTTTGGTGAGTACGCACGCCTCGGGCGTTGATTGAAAGCAGGTCGTAGAGAGTTAGGCCGATGTCAGCCTTGAGGCCGAAAAATTTCTTGCCTTTGGTGATCGGCAACATAAAAGAAAAGTCTCTCACCATGTGCGGTGCAAGGGTTTCTAGCAATCCGCGCTCTTGGCAGAGTTCACGCGTTAGTCTAAATTGCAATTGCTCTAGGTATCGCAAGCCACCATGAATGAGTTTCGTGGTGCGGCTAGAGGTGCCAGAGGCGAAGTCATCTTTTTCTAATAGTAATACCGATAAACCGCGGGAGGCGGCATCTTGAGCAACTCCTGCTCCAACGATGCCGCCTCCAATGATTACCAGGTCAAATTCTCTTTCTGCTGCGATTTGGAGTACTTGACTTCTGCTCTTCATAGTTCCTTTTAGATACTATTTGGTCTATTTGAGCTTGTCTCTGAAAAGACCTACTCCTAGACCTAGTGCTGCTCCGAGGGCTGCGCCTTTCATTGTGGTTTTGGCACCGCCGTGGCCTCTTGTTGCTGCCATTGTAATACCTGTGGCCGCTGCTGTACCTGTTGCCATGTCTCTCATGATCGGATGTTTAGCCAATGTTTTGTTGCCATTGATAACACCGACGGCTGCACCAGTGCCAGCACCAATTGCAGCACCTCTAACCATGCCCTTGCCGGCCACTAAGCCGGTGACCGCACCCGCTGCTGTGCCTACGCCAGCGCCGATTGTGGCTTTGCGCACAGTGTCGTGCTTTTGGAAAAACTGTTTCGTTTTGCTTGGTTGCGCTTTGGTCACAGTTGCTGAGTAAGACTGAGCGTGTGCTGGCAAAATGCTGAAAGCCATTGCTTGGCTTGTGAACAGGCCGAGAATAACTAATGTAGCTTTACGAGTCTGCAGTTTCATCGTGTGCTCCTAAAGTTCTAGGGAATTTCTTCCGGATTGAAAGCTTCTAATAAAAAGAATGCTTTGGTTGAGTGATGGTGCGAGCTTAATGCTCGGTAACAAGAAGACTACCATTAAATTTATTTTTTTCGATAGGCTAAGACCTCGGTGAGCAGCAGACTTTCGAGAAATTTTGCAGGTTGGATATGTTTTGCATATCGCCTCTATGTCTGCTGGCTGTCTGCTTCTGGCTAATAACAATTGTTTGAGAAGAATGTTTTGGTAAAACAGTTGAGTTGACTGAGACGACGGCAAATAGGCTGATGTTCCCAATTAGCCTCATCTCACTATCACTCGGCAACCTTATTTTTTGCCCATCTGAGGTGGAAAGCTGCTGATTTCCCAGGCAAAAATCGCGCAAATTGACTATCCTACAAGTCGAGGTCTCAGACGGCTTGGAGCTGTTGTTCTTTTCCGCTCTTGAGGATTTCACTAGGTCTGGTTGTACGTAGGAAATTTGAGAAAAATTTGCCAATGAAAAAAGTTATTGCAGTTGCATGTACCGTGCTAGTCGCCGGCATCGAGTGTGGTGCCCCTCTGTCAGTGTTGGCTGCTGAGCACAACACACCCTCTGGTGCGACGACCCAGGTGAGGCAAAATTCCAGCAGCCCGGCTGTGGTTAACCCTAACCCTAATTCGCAAATGGGAAACTATTTGCCCGATAAATCTAAGGGTGGCGAGACCATCATTAAAGAGTTAGAAAAAATCTCGGAGATGGCTAAAACTCCTGAGTCGATGGAAAAAATCCAGGAGTTAGAGAAGCGTGGTGAGAAGTTTTTCGAGCAACATTTGATCAACCAAGCCTTGATCGCTTGGCAAGAAATGTACGGCATGAGCTTAGAGATGAAGTACGCCGAAGGCCAGGGCAAGGCCTTGACCAACATGTGTCGCTGCTACGTCGAACAGGGTTCTTGGATTAAGGCCAAATATTTGGGCGAGAACGCCGTTGAAGTTCTGGCCAGTGTGCAAGATCAACAGTCGTTGGCGCGCGCCAGAGTGGCCCTTGCTCAAGCCTATTTTGGTCTCGACAACCCGGTCTGGGCAACGCAACAATTAGATGCCGCCCTTAAGGTCTTGACTACGTCCGGTCTAAACAACCCTTCTGAAGCGGCTCGGGTTATGTATCTCTGCGCCAACCTTTGTTTGCAATTTAACAAGCCAAAAGAGGCGACTAGGTTCTTCCAAGAAGGCGCTACTTATAGTGTGCAAGCTGGCGATTTGCCTAAGGCTGTACAAATTAGAATTGCCACCGTCACTAGCATGATTGAACTGGGTTGGTTTACTGCTGCCCTCGAAGAGGCTAACAAACTAGTATCACTAGCTCGTTCAAACCCTAAAGATGGTGTGGTCTTCTTAGTGCCTGCTTTGCAGACACTGGCTAATGCGCAGTATTCCTCTAATGAATTTTCCAGTGCTCGTAAGACTTACGAACAAGCCTATGCATTGCTGCCTAAGCTAGATTCAAGAGCCGTGTCTGATGTGGCACGCGCCAATATGGACCAGGGCTACGCCTTCTGCTTAGCTTCGACCGGCGATCTTGATCAGGCTCGTCAGTATCTTCTTAAGGCCTTGCCTGTTTTCAAAGCTAAGTCTGACGCTTATAACCAAGCACAGGCTACCAATGCCATTGGTGTAATTGAAGTGCTGGATGGCCAGGCAGCAAAAGGCATGGCTTATTTCATGCAGGCCGTTGATTTTCAGGCTGTGATTCAGCCGAAGGCACCGAAATTGCACGCCACGGTTTTGCAAAATATGGCCGGTGCTGAGTACCGCAATGGTGCGTATCGCGACGCCAAGAGCCACCTAGAAGGCGCTTTGAATATTTTGGCCAATACTAAAGAGCAGCAACTGAAAGGTCGACTCTATCAGTGCTTGGCTGAAACTGCTTTCAAAGCCGCCGATTTGACCTCTGCTGAAAGCTATGTCGGTAAGTCGGTTGGCATTGCTGAGCGTATCAACGATGACGGCTGTCTTTGGCGCTCTTACTTGCTTAAAGCAAGATTGCAGCTGGCAAGACAAGAAATTGAACCTGCTAAAGAGTCTCTCAAGAGTGCTGTTTCTTACTTCCGTTCACCCCAGGCTGGCGACTTCTCGACCGCTGATAGTCTTGGTTTCCCTACCAGTCGCGAAGACATGGGTGCCTCACTGGTTCAGCTGATGGCCAATCAAGGCTTAACGGAACAGGCTCTATTGGCTGCTGAGCAGATGAAAGAAGAAAACTTCATCAGCGAATGGCTCCGGCGCGGTGGTCAGGTCAAGCCTGAAGATCGCGACGTATACCAGGAGCTAACTACTCAGAGAGCGAGAATTCACGCTGCCGAAGTTTCTGCTACACCTGATAAGTTGGTTAAGGAATGGCAGAGCTGGATGGAGCGTTTCCGCTCAATCGTTACCACTAATCGTTCACTGGCCCGCTTGATCGCCCCAGTGCCAAATTCACCTGCCGATATCATTGCTGCGGTGCAGAAGACCAAAGCGACCGTGGTTGAGTATCTGGTTGGACCAGAGTCGACCATGGTGTTTACGATTGATCCACTCGGTCGTATCTCTTCGACCAGCTTGCCTGTAACTAGAGCTAAGTTGAAGAACCAAGTGACAACGTTGCTTGAGACTGGTACTAAAGGCAGTGCTGAAGAAGAAGGAAGTCAGGGAGAGAAGTTAACTCTACGCGCTCTCTATAACCAGTTGCTACCTGCTTCGGTAAGACAGTTCTTGCCCACAACTGCAGACCAAATGGTTGTTTTCATTCCAGACGGCCCGCTTTACAACTTGCCATTCGCTGCTTTGATTGACGAGAAAGGCAAGTTCTTTGTGGAAGGTCATTTGCTATCGATGGCATCTTCTATGTCAGTGATAATGGATTGCCCACCGGAATACACCACTGATTTGAGTATGTTGGTCGCTTCTACCAACTCTGCCAGTGGTGGTTCTGAGCAGACCGAGACTGCCCAAATTACTTCTGCTGTTGGTGCCGATCGGGTAACAACATTGACCGGAAAAGACGCCAGTCTGACCAATTTAGAAGAGCAGTCTAAAGGAAAGTCAGTGGTGCACTTCTCAGCCAAAATGCCTTTGACCGAGAATAATCCACTTAGATCGGTCTTGCCTATCTTTGGTGATAAAGATGACCAGGGCCGAAAAGTCACTGTTGATCGCCTCTGCGGCACTCCTATGGCTGTGGACTTGATTGTCTGGAGTGCAAGCTCTGTTAATGCCAAAGATGTGCGCGGTAATGCGGTGAAGATTTTCAGCCGCGGATTGAATTATGCCGGCGCTCGCAACGTATTGATGAGTTTGTGGTGGCAACCAGATTCACAACGTATCGACGAGTTAGTTAGTGTCTTCAACGGCAAGCAAGCTGGGTTGAACCCAGCCCAGGGTTTGCGGAAGGCACAATTGGCTGCGATCTCACGTGACCCATCAGTGAAGAGCTGGGCTGGCTTCCAACTTCTTGGCCCTGGCTACTAAGTTGGCAAGGTGCTTGAACCAAGATTGAGCGATTTGAACGCTTGGTGAAGGTTTGGTGAACGGTTCGCCGAATTTTCATCGAGTTTTCAACTCGATAAAGTCATATAGCCAATATCTGGCAGATTAAGATTTGAAGTCAAGCATGTATATATTCGCCTATTAATTGTATAAATTTCTAACTTGGCATCATCTGCCTTTCTATTTGTTGTTTGAAACCGAAGCAGGCTCGTAAATGATTTCTCAAAGTAAAAGTAACCGGTATCCTGAAAACCTAGATGTGACAGCGATTACGCGTGGGATAGTGCCTCGGGCGCTTTCACTGCTTTTGAGCTTAGAGTTAGTCTGTTCTGGCCTGGTCTTCTCTGCCGTCGCCGTTAGCGTGCCAGCGCAGGCGGCTGAGTCAGAAAAGAGCGAGCAAGCCGAGAGCGTTGCTCCTTCATGGAACGATAGCAAGTCTGATTCGATGTTTATTATCGATTCTGACCCAGTAAAGAAAGCTAAGCCCGAAATCAAAGTTGAAGAGAAGGCTGAACTCAAGCCCGAAATCAAAGTCGAAGAGAAGGCCGAAGTAAAGCCCGAAGTCAAAGTTGAAGAGAAGGCTGAAGTAAAGCCCGAAGTCAAAGTCGAAGAGAAGGCTGAAGTAAAGCCCGAAGTCAAAGTTGAAGAGAAGGCTGAAGTAAAGCCTGACGCCAATGGTAAAGCCATTGCTGAAGTAACTCCTGTTGCTCCAGCTACCGCAGGCACTGCTGATAGTGCCGTTATTACAAGCGGTAGAAAAACCACTGAATCTACTGCATCTTCAACCGCCACTCCAGCTGCTAGTGAAGAAGCACTCGTGATCGACTCTGACGCTAAGCCAGAAGTCAAAGAAGCAGCTGGTATTGCTCCGGCTAGTGCTACTGCTGCTGACCCGAGTGCCGCCGCCGTTACTTCTGGTGC
>JAUPUU010000211.1 GCA_030917395.1 Cyanobacteriota bacterium erpe_2018_sw_21hr_WHONDRS-SW48-000092_B_bin.40 | reverse complement strand
TCTGGGGCTCAACTTCAGCAGTAGCCGGAGTAATATAGCGGGCAATAAATCCGGGCTCAAAAGTAGCAATAATTTCAAAGAACTTAGCCGATGTAAAAGCATCAATTGCCGTTTGCCTATCGACAATAAGAGAAAGAGTTGGTGTCTGCACCCGACCGATGGTGCACAACTGATTGTTGATAGTTGTGTAAGCACGAGTGAAATTGAGGCCAATCACCCAATCAGCCTGAGCGCGGGCAGCGGCCGCGTCAGCCAAGCTATCGAAGGCACTAGAAGATTTCAGTTTGCCCAGTCCATCTTTAATTGCTTCGGCAGTAAGTGAACTGATCCACAAGCGCTCAACGGGCTTTTTGCATTCAGTCAACTTATAAATCAAGCGAAAGATGTGTTCGCCTTCACGCCCCGCGTCTGTTGCGCAAATAATTGAAGTGGTGGCAGAATCTAAAAACAGTTTTTTAATGACGTTAAACTGGTGCGCTGACTTCTCCACCACGCGATACTTCCACTCAATTGGAATCATCGGCAATTGCTTCAAGCGCCAGGGCTTACCCCAAGCAGCGTTCATTTCTTCAGGCTCAGCCATGGTCACTAAGTGACCGAAGGCATAGGTGACCGCATAGTCGTTGCCTTCAAAATATCCGTCCCTTTTGGTGGTAGCACCCACAACTGCGGCGATATCTTTAGCAACAGAGGGTTTTTCAGCCAGAACGACTTTCATATGACAACACTCACAGAAATAGAGAGCGGGACAACAATAGATAAATATAGAGAGCCAATGTTATCGCTTTGCGACTAGCTCTTCAACAGTTGGCGGGAAGATAGCCAGTCGATATGCATCGCTGCCCGAAAGGTTATTTGCCGAACATAAAGCCACCCACGGCAGTTATGCCATTTCGATTACGCAAGAGGCCAAACGGCCTAGGTCAGTTGCAGGCAAGAAGGTTGTCAACCGATCTACACATAGAAAAAAGAACCAAAAGGAAACCAAAAAACGAGAGCCTCCCTGGCCGCTCTGGTGCTTTTTGTTTGTGGCAATAGGATTTGCCACCGTTTCCCTAGTCGTTTTCACGCCATGCTATCTTCATGCGCTAGAAGGCTAAAACCTAGTCGACATTGCCAGGGCCTGAATACTAGCCTTAATGGCAAATTCGGATCAAGGTCGGCGGCGGCGCCCCCTCCGAAGCCTGGGGTTTCCTTTAAGATTGATGCAGGAGCCTTGGACTGATACTAGGTAATCAGCGACCGAAGAGTAAGAATTCGCTGAAAGCATTGGGACTGGAGATAGTCAGTGAAAAGAATTCTCAAGTATCTGTTCATTAGTGTCATCAGCCTGACGCTTTCCGTAACAGCGTTTCTGTCATTGATCTATTTCAGTAGACCGGATTGCAAATTCTGTCATTCAAAGGAGAACGTAATGCTTACCTGGGTTACGTATACGACAGAAATGTGCAGTCGAGACTACCTTGATTTAGCCCTGCCTCCATGCGGTTTACTCGGACTGCGCGGAAGACCCTACAAGGCCGACCATCCAGATTGGAGTCCGTCCGTGTTCGACCATAATGGGAAGCGACTAGATTCATTCAAGAGTCAAGGATTCAGGGAGTGGTGGTGCCTTAAGTGCAGCAAACCAGCAGCGCAGGCGGTGGAAAATCACGCAACCTATTGAACAGATGAGAATTGTGAACAATTCTCATCGTCTTTTCTTCGAACAGGCATTGTGAGCATGGCATACAATGCCGCTGCGTTTAATTGGCGCCCCTATTACATGGTGGCAGGTCTAAAGATGCTGCATTAGAATCTAACATTTAGCTCGATGATTGCCTAAGATAAAGTGGTTCTGGCAAAATTACAGCGCCAAATAATAGCCGGCGGATTGCAAGAGACGAGCAAGCAGACAACAACAATCTATGATTTGACAGCCTAGACCGACCGGTCTAATATAGAGTTATTGCTCGACTTTCCAAACCTCTCATCACTACTAATTCAACTAATGTCAAAACTAGCCACTACAGCTCTTTCAATACTCGACCTCGCCCCAGTGCGAAGGGATAAAACGCCCGCAGATGCGTTGCATAAAAGCCTCGACTTGGCTCAACACGGCGAAAAGCTCGGATACAACCGCTTCTGGCTGGCCGAGCATCACAACATGCCAGGCATTGCCAGTGCAGCAACATCGGTTCTAATTGGTTATGTGGCCGCCGGCACGAGCACGATCCGCGTTGGCTCTGGCGGTATTATGCTGCCGAACCATGCACCGCTCGTCATTGCCGAACAATTCGGCACTCTTGAAACACTTTACCCTGGCCGCATCGACCTGGGCTTAGGGCGAGCACCAGGAACAGACCGCGCTACGGCCCACGCGCTCAGACGCGGGCTCGATTCTAGCGGCCACGATTTCCCCGAACTGTTAGCAGAACTGCAACGCTACCTCGGCCCAGCCACATCCGGGCAACAGGTCAAGGCCTATCCCGGTAGTGGCCTAGAAGTGCCGATCTGGCTGCTTGGCTCGAGCGACTTTAGCGCCCGACTGGCTGCCGAAGAAGGTTTACCTTTTGCCTTCGCCAGTCACTTCGCCCCGGAAGAGTTGCTTGTTGCTATCAAGCTTTACCGCAGCCGATTCAAGCCATCGAAAACGTTGCAGAAGCCCTATCTAATGATAGGAGTGCCATTGGTGGCGGCCGACAGCGATGATGAGGCGAAGCGACTAGCGACCACACCAATGCAGCGAGGCTTATCGCTAATTCGCGGCGAGAACATGCAACTCAAGCCGCCCGTATCACTAGAACAAATGGAAAGCCTCTGGTCAGCCAATGAGAAACAAGCCGTGCTTAGTCGCATGGCTGTCGCCATCATTGGCGGTGCCGAGACTGTCAAAGCAAATCTAGAACGACTGCTTGAAGTCACCGAAGCAGATGAGCTAATCTTTGTTAGCGATCTCTACGAAC
>JAUPUU010000210.1 GCA_030917395.1 Cyanobacteriota bacterium erpe_2018_sw_21hr_WHONDRS-SW48-000092_B_bin.40 | reverse complement strand
GTCGTAGATATTTGGCATTAAGTTTAGGGGAGTTCTCTTCGTTCGTTCACTAGTGCTGAGAGTACTAAAAGAATGATGACATAAGCCAGTATGTATGTGGTCAGGTAGGTTAACAATTCGCCGTGACCATCGCTAAAGTTGCCGGGCGCTGTACTGAAGGCACGGCCATACATAAGCTCTGAGCGAACTCTGGTGAGGCTTTGTAGGTCTGGCATGAGCCAGTATAGAGCGCCAAAGAATTGTGATACCAGGGGGTTGGTTGACATTTTTGCCAGCTCTTGTAAAGAGGCGCAGCTATGACCCACTAGCCAGAAGCAGAGAGTAAAAAGCACACTCATAATCGGCGTAGAAAATGTCGAGAAGAATGATGCTGAGGCGATGATGAAGAGTAGCTCTAGATAGACGAGGGAAAGTGATAGTGCAATCCAGGGCAGGTGAGCGAGGGGAAGCGCTGGGTCGACGAAACCAACAAGAGCGCTCAAAAATCCGCCCATCATCAAGATGATGATTAGTAAGCAGCTGGCTAGGCCTAGATATTTGCCCAATATAAATTGCCATGACTTAACGGGTTTAGAAAAGATCAAATAAATGGTGCGTCGTTCTAATTCTTTGAAAACTAAATTGGCACCAGAAAATACGGCGATGATGCCACCAATTACGGCGATTGCGGCTAAGCCGAGATCTTCAACGATCCTGATATCTTGGCCCACAGACAAGGTACCAAGCAATATGCCAAAGAGTGAAATGAGACAGGCGAAGACAAAAAATGCATAGATAATCTTGTCTCTTAGAACTTCTCTAAAGGTATTGAGAGCGATAGCGCCTATGATTTCCATTATGGCTTACTCTCTATCTGAGTTTCTTGGGCTTTAGCTTTGTCGGCTTCGAGTTTTACATGCTCTAAGAAGAAGTCTTCTAGCGCTTTGAAGTTGCCATCTTTGGCAATATCACTTACTGCTGAATCTGCCACCATTTTACCTTGCACCAGTAAGCCGACGCGGTCGCAGAGCTCGCCGACATCGGGTAATAAGTGGGAATTGAAAAAAATGGTTTTGCCTTCGTCTTTTAATTCATGGAGGATGCGGCGCACATCCATACGACCAAGTGGATCTAAACCACTCATAGGTTCATCGAGGAACAGCACCTGTGGGTCGTTAATCAGTGCTTGAGCGATTCCTAGTCGCTGCAGCATGCCTTTAGAGTATTTGCCGGTTGGTCTATCGCAGGCGTTTTCCAGAGATACTTTCTCTACTAAAAGTTTGACGCGCTCTTTGATTAAGGCATCCGGCATAGAAAAGAGTTTGCCCACAAAAGTGAGAAATTCGCGTCCTGTCAGGTGTGAGTAAAAATAAGGATTCTCTGGCAGGAAGCCAATTTGAGCGAGTTTGTCTCGGGCGCTAGCGGGGCTGCCCAGTACAAAGGCCTGGCCGCTATCGGGATGCAGCAGGCCCAGTAAGAGTTTGACAGTGGTAGTTTTGCCGGCACCATTAGGGCCGATCAAACCATAGGTCTGACCGGCCTCAACGCGCAAGCTCACACTATCAAGCACACGAGTGCGCTTTTTAAGAAAGCTAGAGAGCCTATCTTTGGTTAGGTTTGTGGCCTCGATGACTACCTGAGGCGAAGCTATTTCTAGCTTGGCCATTACCCACCTTTAGGACCGGCCTTTTTGCTCAAAGTGATGATTTTGTTCAACTCAGTAGTGGCCGCTCTAAGTCTTCTTGATACTTGCATTTGCGAAATACCAAGACGACGGGCTACTTCTGTTTGGCTCAGGTCTTCGTAGAAGGTCAGTTGGACAACTTCTCTCAAGCCATCACGGAGCTGTTTGATCGCTTCAGCTAACATAAATCTGTCTTCTTTAGCGAGCTGGTTGCTCTGATATTTGGCATCGACAAGAGTGTCGATCAGCGATTGCTCGCTGCCAGCATCGTTAGACAATGCTTGGTCGAGGGAAATCAATGTACGTCTGCGGTCAACTTCATAAGCTTCGTTAACGCGGCTTACAGGAATCTGCAGGTCGTTGGCAATTTCAACATCTGAGGGCTCGCGGCCTAACTTGGCAGTTAGTCCTTGAACGAGACGGTTGATGCGGAAAGATAGTTCTTGTAGTTCGCGAGGGGCACGAATCATCGCAGTTTTGTCGCGAAGATAGTGTCTGATCTCGCCGGTGATCAAGTGGGTAGCATAGGTTTGGAATTTAGCGCCAGCATCTGGCTTGAATTGGTCAACTGCCTTGATCAGGCCAATGGAGCCAACTTGAATCAAATCTTCGACTGGGTCAGTAGAGCGGCGGGCGAGGCCGTAGGCAATACGCTTTACCAGGGGCAAAGCCGCTTGAATGATAGAGTCGCGCAGAGCTGGGTCACGCGCTTCTGCGTATAGCGCCAACCAGTTATGAATTTGGTCTGGCCCTTTGGCTGCACCAGAAACTTCTCGTTTGGGCTCTAAATCGTTGCTCACCACTATCGATGTCTCAACCATTGCTGTGACTGTAATATTTGAACCTGTATCCATATTTATAATCTTAACCTTACTTTCCGGCAGATTACCATAACCAAGAGAATTGCTAGGAAATTTGAGTTCCTATTCTTACTGAACCTATTAATGGTGGCAAATCTCTAACGAATAAAGAGTGTAAATGCGTAAGAGCTATCATGGATATCTATTAAGTAATTCTAATCTAATTTTAGCCATGGAAATTCCTCGTCCCGCCGCTAATTCACTAATGTTCGATTCAATTTAGATTGAATTTAGCTTGGGCTGTCAACAGACTGATATTCCAATGTTAGATCGCAAATTGCTAAAAAGCTTGAAACTTTGACATCAAACCTTTCCCACTTGTTTGCTTATTCAAAGGCTTACCGAAGTTGATTGATCACTGTGAAAATCGGCAGGTACATGCCCACAACCACAGAGCCAACGATGCCGCCTATGCCTACGACCATAAGCGGTTCTAAGAGTGATGTCAGGGCTTCTACTGCGTTTTCTACTTCCATATCGTAGAAGTCAGCCACCTTAGAGAGCATGTCGTCGAGGCGACCGGTTTCTTCACCCACAGCCACCATTTGCGTCACCATTGGTGGAAATATTTTGGATTTGCCCATGGGTTTTGATATGTTTCCACCTTGCCTGACATCGTTATAAATTTGCTGCACGGAGTCTGCTACTACAGCGTTTCCGGCGGTGTCTTTGACTACGTCCAGGGCTGTCAGCATCGGTACCCCGGCCTGTAGCAAGGTGCCAAAGGTGCGGGCAAAGCGGGCGATAGAAACACGGCCAATCAGGTCGCCAAAGAAGGGCAGATTGAGAAAGAAGAAGTCTATTTGAAAGCGACCGACTGGGGTCTTGTAGTAGCGCTTGAGCATATAAACGCCCACAGCGCTTGCTGCGATGAAGAGCATCATCCAGATTGAGCGCATGTACTGGGAGAGCAGGATAAGAAATTGGGTGTAGGCCGGCAGCTCTCCACCGATGTTTTTGAAGAGTCCTTCAAAGATTGGCAAAATGAAAGTGAGCATGCCCCAGAAAACGGCAACAGCGATGATCAGTACTACTGTCGGGTAGACCATGGCGGCGCGCACTTTTTGATTGAGCTTTGATTTGTATTCAAGAAAGTCGGCCAGCCGCTTCAAAACGTCGGCCAAAATACCACCGGTTTCGCCGGCTCTGACCATCGATACATATAGTTTGTCGAAGATATCGCTGTGCTTGGCCATGGCATCGGAGAGTGAAAGGCCAGACTCAATGGAGTGACGCACATCATCAAGGGCCTTCTTTAGCTTGCGGTTGGGGCATTGCTCGACAATGATTGTCAGCGTGCGCAGCATGGCAACTCCTGAGCTAATCATGGCAGCGAATTGTCTCGAGAAAACCACCATATCTTTAAGAGAAACGCGTTCAAATAAACCGATTGTGAGAAGCTCTTTGCTGTTCTGGGCGCTAAAGAAACTGAGGATACTGCCCATGGCAGTGCGTTCTCGTATTTCGACAACCTCGATGCCGCGTGCTCTCAGTTTCGCTCTAAGCACCGCCGGTGATTCTGCTTGGCCGACCGCTTCTTTGAAAGAACCGTCGCTTTCTCTAATTTTGTACAAATATTCCAATTTTTAGAACCTGCCAAAACTACTGCCACCAAAGCCTTTTTCCATTTTTGCCGGTTCTGGTCTGCTGCTTCTTTGATTGCCAATTAGTTGTTCGAGATCTTCAGGCCTGCTGGTTTTACCAATGGCATCGGCAAAGGTTACTTTACCTTGTTTTACCAGGAGGGCAAGTGAAGCTTCGAGAGTTTGCATGCCCAGAGCTGCACCCATTTGCATGCTGGCATACATCTGAGCTGTTTTGGCTTCGCGAATGAGGTTGGCTACCGCTGGTGTGTTGACTAGTACTTCTAGCGCAATGATGCGCCCCGAAGTCACTGGTGAGTCGCCAGCGGCGTCGTCGGCCCGGGCCAACAGTGATTGACTTATAACCGCGACTAGAGCGTGAGAAAGCATAATGCGAATTTGCTGCTGTTGCTCTGGCGGGAAGACATCGATGATGCGGTCAACCGACTGTGGTGCTGAGCTAGTGTGGATGGTGCTGAAGACCAGGTGACCGGTTTCTGCCGCGGTCAGTGCCAGGTGAATGGTATCAAGATCGCGCATTTCACCAACCAAGATAATGTCTGGATCTTCTCTTAAACCAGCTCTGAGGGCGTTGGCAAAGGAGCGAGTATCAGAGCCAACTTCGCGTTGTGAAATAATCGACTTTTTGTTGTGGTGAATAAATTCTATGGGGTCTTCGATTGTCAGTATGTGCTTCGATTCAGTTTCAT
Organism: Cyanobacteriota bacterium erpe_2018_sw_21hr_WHONDRS-SW48-000092_B_bin.40; assembly: GCA_030917395.1. Classification (GTDB taxonomy): domain Bacteria; phylum Cyanobacteriota; class Vampirovibrionia; order Obscuribacterales; family Obscuribacteraceae. The sequence continues at coordinate 17,891 of JAUPUU010000210.1, read as the reverse complement.
TTATTGAATTGATCATCGAAGCCAAGGTTGTCGATTTACCAGAGCCGGTTGGGCCGGTCACCAGTACCAGGCCCCGGGGCTTCTGAATAATTTCTTTGCAGATTGGCAGTAGACCTAGTTCATCGATTGATGGAATCCTTGATAGCACCACACGCAGTGCGGCGGCATAAGAGCCTCTGTCTTTGTAGACATTAACGCGGAAGCGCCCCAGGCCATCCACACCAAAGCCGCAGTCTAGTTCTAGATTGGCTTCAGCATATTTGCACTGGTCTTCGGTGAGGCAAGAAAAGATTAGGCGCTTGACGTCTTCTGACGTGAGTTCAGGCAAGCTTGTGCGTATCAGTTTGCCCGCTACCCTTATGATTGGCGGTTCTTTGGCCTTTAGGTGCAAGTCTGAGGCTGTGCGGTCGACTACCAGCTGCAGCAGTTCCTGCATTTCAATCGACATCAATTCGCTCCTTGTTTTTTAGGTGTTAGAGGCGGCAACTGAATAAGATGCTTCTCTCGTTGCTTGACAGTAGGGACAGATTTTCCACTCACCATAGATCTCGGCGTTGCAGCCTTTGCAGCAAAATTCGTGGTCGCTTTCTTCTTTTGATAGGCCGCATTTCGGACAGCTGGTCCAACCATCTAGTTGCATTGTGCCGCAGCGCAGGCAAGAAAACTTGAGGTCGTGCTGGCAAAATGGACACTTAATAAAGTCATCGGAGATTGGATTGCGGCATTTGCCACACAGTGATTCTTCGCCGGTGGTATCAGATAGCGTTACCCGAACTACTTCATCGGCACTGGTCATGCCCTGTCCAACCAGGCGCACACTGTAGTCTTTCAGCGGAATCATACCCGATTGTTTAGCCGCTAGTCTGATTAGTGAAGTGGTGGCACCTTTGCAAATTAAGTCGCGAATTTCATCGTTCATCTTCATTACTTCAAATACGCCAATTCGGTTTTTATAGCCGGTTTGATGACATTCGTCGCAGCCTTTGCCTCTAGCAAAGATCGGCCAGCCATCTTCATCGGTGCGCAGTCTGTAATATTGAATGGTAGATTCAGCTAACTTCTCTTGGTTTTTATCTAACAAGCCCAGGTATTCCAGGGCGCTACGTTCTGGTGCATATTCTTCTTTGCAGTGCAAGCAGATGCGGCGCAGCAATCTCTGGGCAATTACACCGATGGTGGCCGATGATACCAGGTAGGGGTCGACTTCCATTTCGGCTAGTCTTGTCATTGCTCCTGGTGCGTCGTTGGTGTGTAGAGTGGTGAAGACAAGGTGGCCTGTCAGAGCTGCTTCTACAGCAATTTTGGCAGTTTCTCTGTCGCGCGTTTCACCCACAAGTATGATGTCTGGATCTTGTCTTAAGAACGAGCGCAATATGCGAGCAAAGTCTAGACCTTTTTCACGTAGAACCTGCACTTGAGTAATGCCTTGCATTTCATATTCAATCGGGTCTTCAGCTGTGAGAATGTTTACCTCTGGAGTGTTACGTTCGGCCAGCGCCGAGTAGAGGCTGGTGGTTTTACCAGAACCTGTTGGGCCGGTGACGAAGATGATGCCGTAGGGTTTGAGCACCATCTCTCTAATGAGCGAGAGGGTTTCTTTTTCAGTGATTAAATGGTCGAGGCCAAAAGTGGTGCCAGTTTTGTCTAACTGTCTCATCACTACTTTTTCGCCGTGCTTGCTTGGTATTGAGGAGACGCGGAAGTCGATGTCCTTGCCAGAGAAGCGCACTCTAATTCGGCCATCTTGCGGCAGTCGTCTTTCGGCAATATCTAGGTCGGCCATGATTTTGAAGCGCGAGACCAGGGCCGCTAGAATTGCCTTGGGCAGCTTGCGGTCGACAAATAAAACACCGTCCAAACGGTATCGGATCATGACATATTTATCTTGCGGTTCAATGTGCACATCTGAACATTGTCGCTTGATTGCTTTGGCTAAAATTTGATTGGCCAGTTGTACAATCGGAGCATCCTGAGCTTGCTTGGCCAGGTCTAAGTCGTTGATGGCATCGTCGTAGTCGACTAATACATCAAGGCTAGAGAGGTCTACTTCAGACTCGATGAAGGTCTGATCGGCCTGCTCGTCCCACTCTTCGGTTAGTTCATCTTGCCTGCGCGAATAGACAGTTTCCATAAAATGCTGAAAATCATCTTCAGTGCAGACTACCGGTCTGACCGATACGCTTTTGAGGCGATACTTAATGTCGTCGAGAGCAAGCAAATTATTGGGATTGACCATGGCCAGAGTGAGATTTTTACCGTCGACTGAGAGCGGCACAACCTGATGCTGGCGCATGACTTTTTCTGGTAGAAGCTCAAGGGCGGTGTGGTCGGCTTGGGCTTTGGCTAGAGAGATATAGTTGACACCATACTGGGTCTCCAGGGCTGTTTTAAGGTGAGTTTCATTGGCCAAGCCCAGGCGGGAAAGAATCAGCGAAATTGGTTCACCCGTCTTCATGCGCTCTTGCTGCACAATTTTGAGCTCGTCGCTGGTAATCAGCCCGTTGTCTACGAGCAGTTCACCAATTTCCTTTTTAATCAGCGCCATATTACAGAGACCTTCCGAATTACAAGGGTTGCCTTTTCCTATTATTCCCCTTGTTCCCAGCCAAGCAATCACAATGCACAGGCCCTAGTGAAATCGATACATCTGGGTAAGTTAAGGATGAAGTTCTCGAGGATTGGGCCATAGATTTATCGGACGAGAAATTAAAGCCAGCAGGAGCGCTTGCCCCTAGCAAAATGCCACCCAGCCTTTCGCATCTGGTTTATACCTTGATTGGTTTTGCCTGGCCTGTTTTCGGGGTAGTTTTTCTGGTCTTGCTTTGCTCGACCGCTTGGTTTGCTGTCAATGTAGTGCAACTCTTTCCCTTGGCCGTGGTCTTTGCTCTTTTGGTGGGCCATTGTCTGGCTATGACCTTGGAGAGCGATCTGGCTACCCGGGCCGCTTACTTTTTTAAGAACGGTCTGCCTCTTATTTTTTATCGGCGTTTTGCCCTTGTCTATGAACCAGCTAGCAGCAATAGCCCTGATTCTAGGCCTAATTCTGACGAGCCCGCCAACAGTGCTACCGACAAAGCAGCTGAATGCTATGGCCATCCAGCCTTGCTTATCGGTCGTCGTCGTGTTTTGTTTGAGGCTGTGGACGAGCTCTATTTAACTTTCCTAGGAACTTTAGAGGTGCGGTCTTTTGCCAGCTGTGGCCTGGTCTTTGCTAAAGCTGACGAGGCAGCTGCCAGTGCCGTTAATCGGCCCGATGTCTTCGTGCGTATTCCGCTGTCAATTTTGGACCTGAAAGAACAGAAAGAGCTGGTGGCCCTTTTTCAGAAGTACAGACCGGGTTTGACAATAAATCAACGCCTGGTTGATCGGCTGAATTCGCCCATTGTTAAGGGGCAAAACTTGATTCAGTCGCTGGGGGCGGCTTTGCTGGTATTTGCTCTGTGTGATGTTACTTTTGCCACTTTTACCTGGCTAGAGATGCTCAAAGGCTACTACGGCGCCCAGCTATGTATGCGTCACCCAGACGAGGCCACAGTCTTCACGCCGGGTTCAGACCCCAAGGCTCGAGCTGTTGAGCTTTTTGACCAGGCTGAGCAGTTGCGTCTGCACCCATCTCCTCTTTCATGGGCTTATCGGGCCTTGTTTGCCAATGGTAATTCGCAGGCTCAATTGCTGGCAATTAAGGCTGAAACTCTTTATCGCATGGGGCGGAAGGCTGAGGCTGTGGCGACCTTAGAGGAAGCGATGACGGCCAAGACCAGTGGTTTTAAGGCTAAGCTGCAATTGGTGCGTTATCTAGCCGAGGATGGTGAAAACAAGAAAGCTCAAGCTATTCTCGATGAGATTTTAGAAAAGCACAAAGACGTGCTCTTGCCGAGGGTATACACCGAAGCGCTCTTGCAGGCTGAGGACGAAAAAGCCGTACCGGCGACATACGAGAAGTATTTGCAAGTTTTAGATGAAGAGGCTTTTGGTTCTGAGCCAGCTTGGCCGCCAGGGGGGGAAAAGCCGATCATGGAAATGTGGAAGCGTGATGATTTGACCTTCTTGGCCGACCGGCTCTTGTTGAAGAAAAACGGCAAGAGCGCCAAGCCTGCCGGTCCTGTCATTTCGCCGCGTTAGCTTAAAAGCCATTTATATACAAATCTGCTGATCTGGCCTGAAAGAGTGCGCTCCTTGACAAATCTCTAGTAACATTAGGCTGGTCCATAAGTGTTCAGCGGTTTTTGAGTAGCAGCTATTTTGGCAGAACAAAAGATTAGTCGTCGCATAGTTAGTTCCGCATGTCTGGCGGCAGTGCTTGTGGCCGCAATCGATGTGCTAGTTGGTGTCAGCCATCCGCTCGCTGCTATCAATACTGTTAACACCGACAAAGCTGAACCTTACAACGCTGTGGTTGCCGTAAAACGGGCGATGCAGCAAGATCAGTCTGGGCAGAAGGAAGGGGCTGGCGCCACTGCTGGTAGTGCCTCTCGTCCGGTGCTTTTGCTTGGCTCTTCACTTGTGGTGGCACCGGCTTTGCAGTGCGAAGCGATTTTTACTGGCAAAGAATTTAAGCGCTTTCATCAGCGGCGCCTGACTAGTTTTGAAAACTATTTAGAACGCTCGCTGGTCAAAGAGGCTGGCCCTAGTGCCAATGCAAATTCTAGTTTTGTACGCAGCTATTGCCTGGCCATGGGTGGCCAAATGGCTTCTGATGCTTTTCTAGTGGCAAAAGAAGTATTGCCGGCTTCGTCAGAGGCAACCGCGGGAACGTCAATTGTCTATGGCATCGCCCCTCGTGATTTCCAAGACAATCTCTTCCCTCGCATTGATGCTAGTCCGATTTTTAGAATATTTGCCAACGCCGCAGATCTGCCCCAGTTATTTCATAGCGAGCCAACTATGACTTCGGTGGACCGCACTTCGGCCTGTGGTGAGCGCCTTTCTAGTCTTTATCGCTATCGCACAGATTGGCAAAATCTCTTTGCTATCAGAGCCAAACGAGCCATTGAAAAGTGTTTGCCATTTATTGTTTTCGACAAGTATTACGATACGCTTGCCCTTAAGCCGCAGAAGAAAGGGTTGCTACCTGGTGAAGCGATTGGCACACCGATGGTGGTGCCTAACTGTGCTGTCGATCACGCTGATTGGCAGACTACAGAAGAAGAATATAAAAGACGTTACACGCCTGTGCAGATCAGTCGGGCAGAGGCTCAGTTTGATTATTTTGAAAAGCTTTTACGACTCTGTCAGGAGCGCAAAGTTAACCTGATGGTAGTGAATATGCCTCTCTCTCAAGATAACATGAGGGCTTTGCCCAAGAGCTTCTACAAACAATATCTCAGTCATGCTGAGCAACTCTGCAACCAGTATGGCGTTGAGTTTGTTGACCTCAATCAAGGGCAATGGACTAACAACAGCAACTTTGTTGATTCTGTGCACTTGAAGCCTGAAAATAGCACAACATTTATGCAGAAGCTGGCCAAGCTGACCGCAGCATCTAATCTGTCGCTGGCTCTTAAGCGCAGCCCCAGTTCTCTTTAATAGTTATTCTTTAGTCGTTATTCGAGTTGGCTAGCGCTGTGCTGGTGTCTTCTATGTTGGCCAGACCCCAGCGAACAAATTCACCCAGTAAAGGAGCGGTACTCATGCCCTTTTCTGTGGCCGAATAAGTCATGCGAAAACGGTGGCTGCTGTATGGAGCTTTCGTGATTAACCCAGCTTTTTCTAGCTTATGCAGGCGGTCTGTAAGAATGTTTGTGGCGATTTTTTCAGGCGAATCAAGAAACTGCTCGAACCTACTTTTGTTCAAAATGACAATGTCGCGTAAGACTAGCAAGGTCCACTTATCGCCAAGTAGGTCGAGGGTGCAGGCTATGGGGCAGTCGGATCTTCTCACCATCACTTTATCGTACTAGATTTGCCCGCCATATCAAGGTTTATCAAACAGTTACCTGACTATTTGACCTTTGTAACTTGTAACTTGCAATCTACGTGTTAATATGTAAAAATAGTTATTTTGGTGGTCCGGGAGTCTATTATGTTTAGAAGAGTTGTAGTCAGTGGCGTTGGTGCCATAACACCTTTTGGGCAGAGCGAGAATTTCTTTGAGCACCTTGTGAAGGGAAATTCTGCCATTGGCGAGTTGTCGGCTATTGCCCCAGAGCTGATGAGCTATTGCCGTATTGTTGGGGAAGTTCGTGACTTCGAGGCCAGTGATTTCGTTTCAGCTAAAAACAAAACGAGAATGGATAGATTTATTCAAATGGCCGTGGCCGCTAGCTCTCTTGCTCGGTCTGATGCGCGTCTGCCCGATAAGTTTGACCAACCAGAGCGTGTCGGTGTCAGTGTGGGCTCTGCTGCTGGTGGCTTTGAGGCGATTGAGAATAACTTTTACCGCATGTTGAAGCGCGGCCCCGATAAGTGCTCGCCTTTTACTGTGCCTATGATGATTGTGAATATGGCCTCTGGCTGGGTTTCTATTCTTCAAGGAGCAGAGGGCTATAGCTCCTGTCTAAGCACCGCCTGTGCCACCGGCTCTTCTGCCATTGGGGACGCTATGCGCACCATTCAGCTTGGTCAGGCCGACGTTATGTTCGCTGGTGGAGCCGATGCACCAATTACATCCTTATGCATGGCTGGCTTTGCTTCTTCAAAAGTACTGTCTGGGCGCAATAGTGATCCTGCTGCTGCCTCGCGCCCCTTTGATCAAGAGCGTGATGGCTTTGTTATGTCAGAAGGTGCATGTGTACTCGTTCTGGAAGAATTAGAGCACGCTAAGGCCAGAGGCGCTCGCATCTATGCCGAGTTGGTTGGTTTCGGGTGCGTCAGTGATGCTTATGATATTACCTCACCGCGCCAGGATGGTGATGGTGCAAAGAGGGCGATGCTTCAGGCTATGTCTCAGGCTGGGTGGGCTAGTAATAAAATTGACTATATCAATGCCCATGCCACTTCTACTCTTGTTGGTGATCGCTCGGAGGCTAATGCTATTCGTGCCGTTCTTGGTGAGCATGTCAGTGCTGTTCCGGTCAGTGCCACCAAGTCAATGACTGGTCATATGCTCGGCGCCGCTGGAGCTATAGAGGCAGCAATCTGCTGCCTCTCAATTGCCAATGGAGTAATTCCACCGACTATCAATTTGCATGCCGTTGACCCGCTATGTCAACTCAATCACGTTGCTAATGTCGCTTTGAAAGTGCCGGTGGAGCGCGCCATGTCAAACAGTTTCGGCTTTGGTACTCACAATACGGCCCTGGCCTTTCAGCGTTTAGTTGATTGATTTATTTATTGATTTGGCCTTAATCAGGTAATTGCTTGTTCTTCTCAGCCTTCAAGCTATAGAGCAAGCTCCGCACTTCATTACTTGTGGGGTCGAGCTCTAGTGCTTGGGCCGCGGCATCTATTTCGCCATCAAGGTCATTGTGCACCATGGCATCATGAATCAGAATCATCCAGGCCTGAAGAAAATTCTTGTTTATTGATAGGGCTCGGCGAGCACATTGAGCTGCCGATTCAGTGTCTTTCATTCTCATATAGAGGGCTGCCATAGCGGTTTGGGCCCATTCAAATTTGGGATAGCGATTGGCCAGGTCAGTAAAAATTGCTAATGCATCATGGGGGTTTTGTGAGCGCATTAGTACGTCACCCTGCTTATACATATCATTGCAAGCTGGCGTCACCGGATATAGTGGCAAATATGCTTTTAGCATGATTCTAGCCTTCTTTCCGGTTCCTTGTTTGTCAGCGCTTGCTGTGCCGCTCAGTTTATCTATTTCTTGGTAGAGCTTTCGTGCTTTCTCAAAGTTTAAGCGCCCCATTTCTAGCTCGGCATCGCGGTAGAGTTTGTCAAAATTTCGACTGGGTGAAGCGGGCTTGGTGGCGGTAGTTGCGGCTGCCTTGGCTCCTGCAGGCAAAGCCGATAGCCAAAGGCTCGCAGGTATTGTGAAAAGGAGAGTGAAGGCGAGGACAACTATTGCCATTGTTTTTGTGATTTCGTACTTACTGCTTGTTGGTCGCTCTGTGGTTGATTGCCTAAAACAGCAGTAATTTCACCGTTCTTTGCTAGTTCTTGGGCCAGCACTGAAATCAATTTGCCACCACCCCAACGGTTGAGGTGAACAGTATCGAGAAAATCATGGCTGTCGAAGCGCTTGTCGCCGAACAGATCTACAAATGAGCCACCAGATGCAACTGTTTCTGTCTGCAGATAGTTCTTGAACTGTGACCAGAAGGTCGGCGGCAATATATCGCGATTGCTCTGCAGGCTTGGCATACCCACCACTACTACTTTGATATCCTCTTGCTTTAGGAAAGTAAGAAGGGCATGGAAGTAGGCTTTCTCGCCAGCTAAGCATGGTGGATTTGGATTCTTGTAGCGGCGCAAATATTCTCTGGTATTGTCGATGAAGACATATGGTGGCTCGGCGGGAACGCGCCACTGACCCTGGCGTACATCACCAGCTGAGCCCGAAATTGCCTGTAGAACTTTGGTATTAACGGCAGTGCCGTCTTTTGTCGTGTTAGTCTTTGGCTCTAGAACACCTTTGGCTTCAGGGTTGGTGAAGGTTGGTACATTGGCTAAACTCGGAGGCTCATTGCCTTTGAGAATTGTCGTGACTTGCTTCAGTGGCAGCCATTCTTTGAGACGATAGTCAAGCAAATTGAAGGGGCCAGCAAACGAAACTGGTGCCAAGCTGCTGACATTGACATAGGGGCTGAGGAAATAGAAGGCATCGGTAGAGCTGGCCGATGGCAAAGTATTATCGAGAAAATCTCTGGGGTTAACGCCAATAATTACTGCTTTGGGTTTTTGTGCACCTTTGAAAAGGGTGCGGGCCAGCAGATAGTGATCTGATACCATGGCCCCGCCCATAGCTAAGTTGAATACCTCTGCTTGCTTGCCGGTAAGGTTTTTAAGGGCAGCACCCAGGCGGGTAACTTCTCTCTGGTCGGTTGTATCGAGAGCTTCTTTGCGGTGCTCAGCCTCGGCTGAGAAGATCGCTGAACCCATTTGCGAGCTGCCTAGCAGTACCAAGTCAGGGCTCTGCTTCTTCGCTAGAAAGCTTCTGGTCACCCACCAGATCCAGGGCCCTTCTTGGCGGGCTTCATAGTTTGCCTGGCGCACTGATTGGTTGTCTAGAATTTTCTCGCCAGTGAGCTTATTGGCCTGGAAGAGGCCATAGAGGGCGACGTTAACCAGGGCAAATAGGGTTAGAGCGAGGGGGAATGCTGGTTTGCTCATATTACATCTCCGCGCCGTTAGTTTTGGCGCCGATTTTTGTTGAGCTAGGGCTTGAACTTGAATCGCTATTTGTATTTAGTTTAGCTGGCACATATTGCAGAGCTGGGTCTACCGAATTGCCTATTCTTCCGAAGGCATTTTTTAGGCGTTCTTGCAGAACCTGGGGTTGAATTGTGTTGGTCTCACTGAATTGATTGTGGTTAGCTTCTTGTCTAACTAATTCCTGCCCCGCCATGTGCAAAGCAAGATTGGTGTGCGGAGCGTTTTTCAGGGTGTAGACCAGACTGTCAAATAGCTTCTTAGCACCGAAAGCATTGAGGTGCACATAATCGTGGTAATCACTTTTGTCGAAGTGATTGAAATCATTAAGGTCATAGGTGGCAACTTTTTGATCTATGGCAAATTGTTGCAGAGCAAAGACAAACTTGAGGTAGGCTTCTGGTTTGAGAACAGCAATGTTTTCTTTGGCAATCGGCATGTTTACTAGAACTAGCTCAATTTTTTCTTTCTTGCAGAGTTCTACCAATTTGCGCAAGAAGTAGAACTGAGTCTTATAGGTGTGCCTATCTGGATGGCGATAGCGCTCAATGTACTCTACCGTATTGTCGCGCCACTCTGCTGTTGCTTGAGCGCGCGAAGTTGGTTGGGTAATAATGGCCTGGCTATGAATTTCGCCGGGTTTGTAGAGGGGCATTAGCTTGGTTCTGTCCCAGTAGGTATAAGCTTTCGCTCCCGCTGGAACTGGTGTGGCTTTATCTAGTGTGGCTTTAATTAGATCGCCGCCCAGCATTTGAAAATCCACAGCGTGGTGCGAAACATAGAGATTGCGATTAATGAGCCATTCTAGGCGGCCCATGGGGTCGCGAAATAGTCCTGGGGCGCATTCGTCAGTGTTGACCAGGCGGTTGAGGAAGCGAAAGGGCTCCGTATCAGTAGGGCTAGACATTCTACTGTCGATGAAATCGCGCGGTGCCACTCCATAGATAACGATTTCAGGGCGATGGGCTGTGGTCAGCATACCCTTGAGAGTAAGGTAGGCATCTGAGGGCATCTGGCCCGGAGCAGAAAGATTGTAGGTATTGAACTTGCCACCAAATGCGGTGGTCAATTTGTCGTCTAGGTAGCTAGCTTTGTGATAAGTGGTGAGGTCAAGCTGCTTGTTGAGGTGGTTGGCATCGCAGCAAGAGACTGCGCTAACCATGAGCGATGAACCAAGCAGGGCGACGTTATGTAGTTCTTTACTAGCTTTGAGATCGTTAAATGTCCACCAGGCCCAGCCTTGGTAAGGAAAGCGATAGGGATCAAAATCAATGGGTGTATAGAATGAGAGGGCGCAGTTGATGGCAAAAAAAAGTGCCAGGGCAACAGCGAATGAACTGGAGCGGCCGCGCTTGCGCCTGTCAGGAAATGGCAAGTTGAACGGCATTGAATCAGGATTGACGCGGCGGTCTTTCCCGTCACTTGGTATACCAGCGGGCTTATCTGTTGTTTCAGGAGCGACAAGAGTTTCAAGAGTCATAGGGGTGCTGACTCCTTCTGCTCAACCATGGCTTCTTTTCTGGTTGTCTGGCGGAAGCGATCGAGAGCCTGGCTATCAGCAACGTCACTCGCGGCTGGGGCAAGAGCGGCCATGCTGGCCTTATCTTTGGCCATGATTTTGGCAATCATGTCAAGCAATTTAGCGCCACCACCGGAGTGCAAGTGCACAGTGTCTTGGAAATCAGATATGTTGAAAGCCTTGGTTTCTTGCATATCGAAGAATGTTGTTGTTTCTTGATGGCGTGAAGCTAAATCACGCAATCGGCTTCTATACAGATTCCATGATTGGTCTGATAGCAGGTTGCGATTGATGTCGGTAATGGGCATGGCCACTAAGACCACATGAACCTGGCGCTCTTTAGCTGTATCGAGAATATCGGCGAGAAACTGCATCTGACCGTTGAAGGTTTCCATCTTCAGCGTTTTATAACGCTTGCGGTATTCACTGATATTGTCTTCAAACTTGGGTCGGGCCGACTGGCTTTCGGGGCGGAAGAAACATTCGTCCCGGTTGATTTCAAAGGGGTGATAGTCAGGCAGAAGCAGGCGGCGTGTGGCCACAAGCTCGGCTCTGGTCTTATCTGTTTTAGGAGTAGGCGCTAATTTATTGAGCACGGTGCTAATAGCGCGATCGCTGTTTTGAGCCAGTTGGTTCTTGGCACCGTAGGTATAGAAGGCGCGGCTGAGTTCGTAGTTAAGACGCTCTTGCCACTGGGGAACGATTAAATCGACGCGGTTGCTCCAGTCGCCAAAGCGCGACAAATACTGAAATGGATCGGTGGCAGCTGGGCTGGGCAAGAGGTTATCCATAAAGTCGCGGGGGCCAACTCCATAGACCAAAACTTTTGGTGCTTTCTCGCCTTTGAGCAAGAAGCGTGTAATCAAAGCCGCGTCAGAGGGCATTTCACCCGGTAGAGCAAAGTTATAGCTAGCTATTTTTTGACCGGAATATTGCTTGAACTTGTCTTCGAAATAGACGCTCTTATGATGTGCTGAGCCATCGATGCGACGATTGAGGTGGTCGGCGTCGGTGCCGTCGAGAGGCACTAGCATTAGAGATGAGCCCATGAAGACCACATCTGGTTTCTTCTGGTCGGAAAGAAAGTCTTTGATTGCCCAGGTTGTCCAGGTATTTACAGGGAAGTCTGTAGGTTCAGTTTGACCAAAAGAAAGATGAGCCAGACCTGCTGAGAGCAGTACAAAGCTAGCCAGTGCCACTAAAAAGCGGCTTCTGGCTGGCTTGACTGGACTGATCTTAGTGTTGGTTGCGGATTCCACAGTAACCCTGAACTTCTTAGAACTGGAAGTAGATGAACCGTGGCGAGCTGTCTGGGGAGAAGATTGTCAGCAAGCACATCAATGCCACCATCAAGCTAACCTGCACTGCCCATGGTGGGCTTTGATAGAACTTCTTGTCGTTGAGCCAAGTGATGATTGGTTGTGAGATCATCAAACCAGGCAAGAGCAGAAGCAATGCTGGGAAGATGATTGGGTCGCGAATTTGCAGAATTGCTAGTTGCGAAGCGCTGAAGTGCAGTAGCTCAACGGGAGCCATGACCAGTTTGTAGATGATTGTTCCAGCAGTTTTCATATCATCGGCACGGAAGAGTACCCAGCCGATACAGACAATATGGAAGGTGGCGACAATGGAGAACCAGTGGTAGAGCTTGTGAGCAATAGTGCCTGATTCTTTGGAAGCAGCTAAGAACTTGTTGACGCCAATGGCATCAAGTAAGCGCAGGTATTCTTTATGCAGAATCAAAACGCCACCTTGGAAGGCACCCCAGGCGAGGAAGTGCATTGCTGCACCGTGCCAGAGACCACCTAAGGCCATGGTGATGAAAAGATTTCTGTAGTTGAGAATACGTGAGCAACGCGAGCCACCCAATGGAATAAAGAGATAGTCTCTTAACCAGGTCGACAAGCTGATGTGCCAGCGGTTCCAGAAATCGGCCACGTTGGCAGCCATGTAGGGCAAGTTGAAGTTGATTGGTACTTTATAGCCAAACAAAAGAGCTGAGCCGCGAGCTACATCTGTATAACCAGCGAAGTCGAAGAAGATTTGGAAAGCAAAAGCGTATGTAATGAGCCAGAGATCTACTGATGAAAAGTTTTCTGGATGAGCGAAACCAGCCTGTACAACAAGAGCCAGGTTATCGGCCAGCAGTACTTTTTTAGCCAGACCCATGAGAATCATTTGCATGCCTTCGTCGACATATTCCCATTTGAATTTGAGCTTTTCAGTTAATTGCGGCACAAAGTCTTGATAGCGCTTAATCGGTCCAGCGATTTGTGTGGGGAAGAAGCCAGCGAAAAGAGCTAGGGCTGAGAAGTTCTTAACCACTGGTTTGCCGCGATAGACTTCCACCGCATAGTGAATGAATTCGAAAACGAAGAACGAAATACCCAACGGCAGGATGATATGCAGGTGGGGTTCTTTCCAGTCAATGCCAGCCAGCGAGAGACCTTGCTTCACCGTGCCAACGGTGAAATAGGCGTATTTGAAAATTGCCAAACAAATCAAGTTGACGGCTACAGTGATACCGAGCCAACCCTTTGCCGTGAAGACATGCTTGCCGCTTTCAGCCTTGGCAGCCTTCTCTATATAAGGAACCAGAAGGAAGGTGACCAGGGTGAGGCCAAAGATCAATAAGCCGTATATTGGGCGCCAGGAGCAGTAGAAGACATAGCTCGCCACTAAAAGTAGTGGCACCCTCAAACGCTGTGGCAAGACCCAGTAAAGCAGAAACACCACGGGCAGAAAGACCAGATACTGCAGACTGTTGAATAACAAGCTAGGTTCTCCTTGCTCAATTGTGTTGCCTAGAAGGCTTCACTCTAATGCGCTTGCTGTAATGATTCTAGAAAGAATTCTCGAAAGCGCCATTATGACGACCATTGATGACGTTATCAATGGCTCGCAGTATATGATAAAGGTTAGGTTTCCAGTATGTCTAGCGACTGCCCGTTCTCTTAACCTAAAAGCTTTATAGTATGGCAGTTGCAAAATCTGTAATCGCAAGCTGGTGTGCGATCGCCAGCGCTTGACTGCTTGGGCGGCTATTTATCTCATAAACTAGAAAAGTGAGAAACTACTCACCATTCTTGTCTTTGGTAAAGCCTTCGGCCACCAGCTGATACCCACCACCGTATACGGTTTTTATATACTTGCGTTCGCCTTTTTCCAAGCGGGTTCTCAAGTGGCGAATGTGTACGCGTATTGTGTCGACGTCATCGTCAGGTGAATAGCCCCAGACTTCTTCTAGCAATTTGCCAGTTGAGACCGTTTGTCCGTGGTGCTGCATTAAGCAGTGCAAAATTTCAAACTCAGTTGGGGTGAGCTTCTCTATACGCGAACCCACTTTGGCTTGTAAGTTCTCTGGAATGAGAGTGATCTCACCGGCGGTGAGAATTTCAGGCAGTGATGAAGAGTGCGGTAGCGTGCCTGCGCGGCGCAGTAGGGCGCGAACACGAACTTGAAGTTCTGGAATATCGAAAGGCTTGGCCAGATAGTCGTCAGCACCGGCATCGAAGCCGGCTACTTTATCTTTGGTTGTTGATAAAGCAGTGAGCATCAAAACCGGAATCGGATTGGTTTCGCGATTTTGACGCAAGCGCTGACAGACGGTGAAGCCGTCGAGATCGGGCATCATCACATCAAGCACAATCAGGTCTGGGCGATTCTGGGTGGCCATCGCCAATCCCTTGATACCATCTGGTGCGGTGATTACCTGATGGCCAAGTAATTCTAGATTTATTTTTACTAATTCAGAGATTGAGAGGTCATCTTCGATGACTAGAATTCTTGACAATTTTCTGCTTTCTCTCCGTACTTGTGGTCCCTGATAACAAACTTTCTTACGCCTACAAATTGTTGGTTGCCCTAGTCTGACACACCGCCAATTAATTTTACTGGAATTTTCACTGCACGTCCGTTGCGGATCACAGTCAGTGTAACCACTTGGTTTGGCTTCTTGCTCTCAATGTAAGACATCAGGCCGTCTACAGTGTTTGTTTGCACGCCATCAGCTTCCAAAATAATATCAGCGACGGTCAAATCTGGCTTTTGCAAGACTAATCCAGCGCCGATATCGTAAAGCACTATCTTCGCCCCTGATAGCCCAGCTTTATCAGCCGGACTGCCTTTGGCTACCTTTAAAACACGCAGGCCAACTTCACCGGCCGGGGTGACTTCAACCCCTAACTCCGGGCGCAAGACGCGGTGGTAGTCCAAAATTTGGGGGATGACGTTCTTGGCAATATTAATAGGAATGGCAAAGCCGACCCCTGAACTAAGGCCATTATTTGTGTAGATAGCGGTGGTGATTCCCACTACGCGGCCAAGGCTGTCGAGCAGCGGCCCCCCTGAGTTACCAGGGTTGATGGCGGCATCAGTCTGGATAATGCCTTTGATGAGACGACCTTTAGCTACCGGTATGGTTCGACCCAGTGAAGATACGATGCCAACGGTCATAGTGCGGTCGAGGCCGAAAGGATTGCCAATAGCAAAAACGTGGCGACCAACTTCTAGTTGTGATGAATCTCCCAAAGGAATGATGGTGAGCTTCAGGGTTTCGGGCGGCTTGATTTTGACTACGGCCAAGTCTGTTTGTTTGTCCACGCCAACGACTACGCCGTGATAGCTGCTGCCGTCCCAGAGGGTTACGCGCACGTGTTCTGAGTCTTCCACCACATGATAATTGGTAAGAATGCTGCCATCACGCGAGATGATTACACCGGAGCCACAGCCCTCAGCAGTGTGATTGAGAATGTAGTCTTCTGCTGAAGCAACCGGTGCGATGTTGACTACACCACGGTTGGCAGCTTTGTAGACAGCGATGTTAATAGCTTCATCGCTAGACAATATGGTCGGTCTTTGGTCGCTGACAAAAGATTTTTCTTTGCTTTTTTCTTTTGCCGTGACAACTGGGGTTTTGGGCTTTACCGGCACTTTGGGGCTATTGGCTTGAGCCGTTAAGTTGGCTGTTGCCAAAAGAGGCAAAAATGAAATAGCTAGCAGTTTATTTTTCAATGTTCACACTTTCAGTCGTCATCAATTCTTTCGGCTTGTCCCCCAGTCTAGGTTCGGTGCCGGCAAGCAAGCGTTTGATATTAGAGATATGGCGCAACCAAACGTAAAGACAGCCAATCACAGCATAAATTACGTAGGCATCTGGGTTCTTTAGCCACCACATAAATATGACATTGACAAAGGCTGCGCTGAGAGATGCAAGTGACACGATGCGAGTGCTAAAGACCATGGCTAAGAAAGTACCGAAGGTGTATATGCCTAGCATTGGGCAGAAAGCAATCATCGTTCCCATGCCGGTGGCAGCGCTTTTGCCGCCTTTGAAGCCGAGAAAAATAGATTTGCTATGACCGACGATGGCAACTGTTGCCACTACTACTGGTATCAAGTGAGGCATGCCAAAATAGGTCCACTCTAGAGCTTGTGGCCCTTGGTCTATTTGGATGGCGGCAAAGACTGGCAGGTAGCCTTTGAGTACGTCCAAGACCATGACTAAGACGCCTTCTTTTTTACCGACACAGCGCCAGACATTAGTGGCACCGGTAGAACCAGAGCCTAGTTTGGTAATGTCTATGCCCTTGGCTTTAGCTAGCCAATATCCCGTGGGAATTGAGCCCAGCACATAAGTGACTAGAATCAGAACCAGGGCTAACATAGATCACGACTCTTTCTTGGCGCGCGTGAATATTCTAATTGGTGCACCGTGGAAGCCGAAGGCCTCGCGCAACTTTCGCTCTAAGTAGGTCTCATAGTTCTTAGACATCAATTTGCCATCACTGACAAAGAGGAGGAAGGTTGGTGGTGCCACTGAAACTTGAGTGGTGTAATAGACCTTTAGTCGTTTGCCGCGCTTAGAGGCTGGTGGTGGAACAAGGGCAACACTCTCGTTGACGATTTGATTGACTAGACCGGTGGTGATGCGTTTGTGCGCTTCGGCGTAGGCGCGAGCAGAAGCTTCGAGAATTTTGGGAACGCGCAGCTTACTGGTGGCACTAGTGAAAACTACTTCTGCATACGAAAGAGCGCGGAGTTGTCGTTTTACTTCTTCAGTAAAATTAGTCATAGAACGCGAGGAGCGATCTTCGATCAGGTCCCATTTGTTGATGACTATAACTGCTGCTTTTCCCGCTTCTTCGATCTTGCCAGCAATTTTTTGATCCTGATCGGAAATTTCGATACTGGCATCTAGCACTAAGACGCAAACGTCAGCACGGTCTATGGCTTTGAGAGAGCGCACCACCGAGAAGGCCTCGATGCCGTAGTCGACTCGTGATTTGCGGCGAATACCAGCGGTATCAATTAAGGTAATTTCTCGACCGTGAACTTTAATTGGTGTATCAACGGCATCGCGGGTGGTGCCAGGTACTTCTGAAACGATAGCGCGCTTTGTGCCGCAAAGAACGTTTGTTAATGACGACTTGCCAACGTTGGGGCGGCCAACTACAGCAATGGCATAGGGAGAAGTATTGGGATCTTTTTCTTCTTCGCCTTCTTCGGGGTAAACAATTTTTCCAGCACCTTCAGGAAACTTCTCAACAATGGCGTCGAGTAAGTCGCCAACGCCACCACTGCCTTGCATAGCTGAAAGACCTAGCGGCTCTCCCAGTCCTAGCTTGTAGAATTCCATGACATTGTTATTGTCTTTCATACTGTCAATTTTATTAACAGCGAGAAGAATTGGTTTCTTCACTTTGCGAATGATGTTCGCAACTTCTTCGTCGGCTCCAGTCAAACCTTGTCTGCCATCAACAAGAAAAACAATGACGTCGGCTTGAACTAAGGCTTCTTGCACCTGGTCGAGCACCGCACCGGCCATCACTGCATCGGTGTTACCGTCTTCGCCCTGAATGCCGCCGGTATCGACGAGCAAAAATTCACGACCATTCCAGTCGCAGTCGCGATAGATCCGATCTCTAGTTACACCTGGCGAATCGTCAACGATGGCATATTTAGCCCCGATACAACGATTGAAGAAGGTTGATTTGCCAACGTTTGGACGTCCGACGATTGCTACAACTGGTTTAGACATGCTGTTCTATTTTTTGTCCGTATCTTTATCCGGACCCTGGCGCATGGTGAACGGTTTGCTTTGTGAAT
>JAUPUU010000024.1 GCA_030917395.1 Cyanobacteriota bacterium erpe_2018_sw_21hr_WHONDRS-SW48-000092_B_bin.40 | reverse complement strand
CAAGACCGTAAGCCGTGGCACGCCACTTCTTTTAGCTTATGCCGGATTGAAGATCGACAGTAGCAAATTACCAGAAGTGCATTTAGCTCCAGGAGAACAAGAGCACTCGCCAAGAAAAGCTGTAAAAAGACGGCCTGAAGAAACCGAATACACGGCTCTCGAGGACGAGCCATTAGCGCTCACCGACTACGAGCAAGATGATGAGGTTGAATCGTCTGAGCAAGATCTAGTCGTCCAGAGCTTCCTCACTACTAATGCCGAGTTTTATAGCCGCATCAGCGCTGTCTCAGAACAAGTAATGCGCAGCTATATTGAAAATATAGACGGGCAAACGGAATTTACTGAACAACCAACTGAAGAGCTGCCTTTTCTCAAGCGCTGCCAAGTTTTTCCCAACGGTGATAGCAGTGAGTTCTTTCTTAGCCTGAACCTTAACACCGACCTTTATTTACTTGACCATGCCATTGGCGGCACGGTAAGCACTGTAGAAAATACCAGAGTGCACTTAGTACCGCTTATGGTTTCACTAGAAATCATGGCAGAAGCGGCCATGGCACACCATAGCAATAGCAATTATGGCGGCAGCAACGACGTAATTGTCAGACTAGAGCAGGTCAAAGCCTTTAGACGACTGGTGGTAGATCAAAATGAGCTCTCGCTAAAAATGACAGTAACTGGCTCAGACGGTCGAATTCATGTAGAAATGACCGAGGCCGAAGCGGCAGACACCGTACTGATGATGGCAGACTACATCTTTGCCCCCGACTATGCCCCTCAATACTCCAGTCAAAGCGCAAAAGCGCCGCTGGTAGTTTCAGGCCCGGCAGCCAGTAATCTCAAAGAGCAAAGTCAGCTCTACGGGCCTAAAACAATGTTCCATGGCCCGAGTATGCAAGCAGTCAAATCACTAGACAAAGTGGGCAATAAAACCATCGCTGGCAAGGCCACTGCTAGCCCAGCGGCAGACTGGATGCCCAATTTAGCCAGTGCCAATTTTCTACTGAACCCTTTGCTGTTAGACAACTCTAGTCAATTTGTGCTCTTCTATCTCTACGAGAAAAATCTCTCAGCCACAGCGCTGCTGCCATTCTTCATTGAGTCTATCGACTTTTACTTAAACCCAGCAGACCTGGCCGCCGAAGTAGAAGTAGCGGCCACCTTACCAGCACTCTCAGAAAGGGCCACCGAAGCCGAGGTCGAAGTAGTGAGCGCTGGGCAGGTAGCACTGCGAATCAACAGTATCAATAGTCGGCGCGTGGTCTTAAGTGATACCTGGCAGAACTTTGTCGCCAGCCCATCTACATCATTTCTCGGCTCAAGCATTTTAACCACTGAACTTTTAAACAAGCAGTTGCGAGAACGCTGCGCCATAGTGCAAGTTTCGCAAGATGTACTGAACGATGACGATGTAATTTTAGAGTGGTGCCTAGACTATTTACTAAGCAAAAACGAACTGAGCCAATGGCGAATCGGTCAATCGAAGAAGCGTAAAATCGACTGGCTACTAGGTCGTATTGCGGCCAAAGACGCAGTCAGAATGCTCGTAAAAAATGGCATCGGCCGCAGCCTCGGGCCTCACGACGTAGAAATTCACAGCCATGCCGATCGCTCGCCCTACGCCATAATCAAAGATAAAACAATTCCGGCCGTTGCCATTTCAATCACACACACAAACGGCAAAGGTATCGCCCTGGCTACATTTGTCGACCCAAATCACCCGAGCAATCCTGGCATAGACGCTGAAACAATCAGCCCAAGAGATACTGATTTCGCCTCGTCATTTATGCAACCCTCAGAGCTTAAACATCTTGCTTCTTATCCGAGTGCAGCTCTCAATGCCGAAATAACAAGAATCTGGACAGCAAAAGAATCTATGTACAAAGCCAATCGCGGCAAGTTTGAAGCCAGTAAGTTTGAGATTCTAGAATCGGACCCAGCCAGCGACCTGATTGTTATTAGCGGCGGCAACGGAGCTGGCAAATACCTGGCCTACTCACAAATAGAAAATGACTTGGTTTTGACCTACACTCTTTCTGAGCCAAACAAAGCGGTGTAATTGGTGGCTACAAAACAGCAGCCAAGCAAGAATCAAGTCAAGGAACGATTGGCCACCGTTGAACTAGCCATAGCGCAACTTACTGACAAATTCAATACCACAACCTATCGCCAAAATGAGTTGATCGCCGGCTGCATTGAGAATGCTAGAAATGAACTACAAACAGCCTTAGACAGCTTATTTAACGGCAAGACACAAGAAAGTTTTGACCGGGCTGGCACAGCCTGGCTCTATGCTGACTTTGGTCGACAGATTTTAGAGGCAGAAGCAGTCGAGCACATACTGGGTGAAAGCGATTACCTAGAGCTCAGTGAAATTTCCCTTCCCTGGGAAGATACAGCCGCAGATCTCCTCCATCAACTTGAACAGAAAATTCTCGTCCTTCGTGCTGACATAAAGAAATTAGCCACAGACGAGAGCAAGCAATAGCCATGCCTTTCAAATTGCCAAAAAAACTATTGGAATGGCTCAAACAAAGGACCCCAGAGGCAAAAATAGATCAGCTAGTAAGCACAATTGGCCAAGTAAATGAACTAATTCAAGGCCGAGAAGACGCCCTTAGTGCTCTCGTTAGAAAACACATCTTCATGGCCGAAGAAGATTGCAACGCCGCCCTGGTCAACAGCAAATTTGATAACAAACAGAACACTAGCGAATGCATTCGACGGATCGAATTTGGACTATTCCGACTAGAGTTAGCAAAGCAGCAATTAAATAGCGAACAGCAAGAAAGCAGCCTGCCCAATTTCGACAAGAACACAATAGAATATCGAGCCCTAGAGCTTTCGGGGGCAATCATAAAGACAAAAATGGCGATTGAATTCAGCAATTGCGTAGTCAGTGAAAGCGGCAAATTGCAACTGGTTGGCATTGTCAAAATGTTCAATCAAGCCATTGAGCTCTTAAAATCGAACCAGCAGGACAAATCGAGACGCCTGATTGAAGCCGGCTTGCTTCTGCTCTACATAGCCAAAAGAGAGATTGAAATTGAAAATCACGAATCAATCGTAGACTTAAGTGAGATTTGGAAAAACTCGACCAGAGAATCACAACCGATCAGACAAGCCATCGAGGCCAGCTACAACCTTAAGAGCGCATGCTCTAATTACCCTGGCCATGCATCACCAAAGATATTGAGTCGCCTTAATGATGCCATAGAAAAACTACATAGGGCCATTGATAACTACTCGAAGGCAAACGATGAGGTTTTAGATGAGCTAATTAGCACTAGCGTTCTACAGGTAAAATTGGCCGCCGAGGCCTGGCAAAGCTCTCCGGCCCAAGACAACATCAGCCCAGCCAACGGCCAAACCAACGAACAACTAAGCGAAAGACTAAGCGATGAAATTGACAACCGCATAAGTCAATTCAAAACGCAAATTTTGGTGCTGCAACGTCTGGTGACAAACAGAGCGACACAAGCCCATCTAGCTAATCGCCGACTGGATGCGGCCGAGAAGTACCATCAGGCCGCAGCAAACATGTATCGCCAAGCTCTGGCAGCCAAAGACAACAAGCAAAGTAACAGCGAACTAAACAAACAACACTTAAGCGAAACAATTGAAAAAGCCGAAACGCTGGCGCGTTCAGCAACTATCGATTTAGAATTTGCACGCAATCTCCTTTTCAAAAAAAGCGGTTTGCCCTATCAAGAGTTAGTCAAGAGAATCGCTGAAGATTCGGATGAAGGCTAGTTGCGGAGCTTTGTAAACGAGGCACCATTTATGAAAGAAATCATTCAAACGGTTGATTGCGCAGCTAGCGAAGTAAAACGAGAGCTATAGCGAGTCTGGCAGCTCTGTCGCCGCTCGACTCTTACCAAAGGGAAAGTCTTAGAGCATCTTGAAGCATATGTTTATGTCTAATTCTTACGATTGATTATGCTCTCATAGCTTGCATAGCTCTTCGTAACATCGATTCTTTAGAGATTTAATTCAGCCACCCCATATCACTATGGTGTGGATACATTCTTTTATTTCTTCCAACCAACCCAGGTCTCTTCAGCTTTTACCTAACCACTGCACTGATT